>CAIYNX010000288.1 GCA_903927645.1 uncultured Mucilaginibacter sp. | reverse complement strand
GCTGATTTGAATGACAAACAAAATACCAGTCAAGCTGATTTGAATGACAAACAAAATACTAGTCAAGCTGATTTGAACGACAAACAAAATACCAGTCAAGCTGATTTGAATGACAAACAAAATACTAGTCAAGCTGATTTGAACCAAGAACAATTTAATTAATTCAATTAATCAATAACTCCAATTTGATAAAAATAAAAAGCATTTTAGCTTATATTTGCTCAAAATGGATAAAATGGAGTTAATAAAAAATTACATTGATAAGCATAAACAAAGATTTTTAGATGAGTTATTCGAATTTTTGCGATATCCTTCTATAAGTGCAGATTCAAAGTATAATGAAGATATTATAAATACGGCCAATTTTGTGGCAAAGCAATTATTGGCAGCAGGAGCAACCAAGGTTGAAATTTGCGAAACTGCAGGTAACCCAATTGTATACGGAGAAAAAATTATTGATGCCCATAAACCAACTGTATTGGTTTATGGGCATTATGATGTTCAACCAGCCGAGCCAATTGAAAAATGGATAAGTCCAGCTTTTGAACCTACTTTAAGGGATGGTAAAATATATGCCCGTGGTGCCTGCGATGATAAAGGTCAAGTTTACATGCATATAAAAGCATTTGAGCTAATGATGCAAACAGATACTTTACCTTGCAATATAAAATTCATGATAGAAGGAGAAGAAGAGGTAGGATCTGCTAACCTTTCTATTTTTGTAAAAGCTAATAAAGAACGATTAAAAGCCGATGTAATATTAATTTCTGATACCTCAATGATCAGTTTGGAAAATCCTTCCTTAGAGACTGGATTAAGAGGGCTTTCTTATTTAGAAGTTGAAGTAACAGGACCTAATCGTGATTTACATTCAGGTGTATATGGTGGAGCCGTTGCTAATCCTGCCACTATATTAGCAAAAATGATAGCTTCATTGCATGATGAAAACAATAAAATTACTATCCCTGGATTTTATGATCATGTTTTAGATTTAAAAACCGAGGAACGTCAAGCTTTGAATAGTGCTCCTTTCAATGAAGAAGATTATAAAAAGGATTTAGGAGTTAATGAGCTTTGGGGCGAAACTGGTTACTCCACTTTAGAACGCACTGGTACCAGACCTACATTAGAAGTAAATGGCATTTGGGGTGGCTACATTGGAGAGGGAGCTAAAACGGTTTTACCTTCAAAGGCTGCTGCAAAAATATCAATGCGTTTGGTGCCTAACCAAACCTCGGAAGAAATAACCAACCTTTTTACCCATCATTTTAAAAAAATAGCACCAAAAAGTGTAAAGGTTGAGGTTTTTCCTCATCATGGTGGAGAACCAGTTGTAACCCCAACTGATAGTATAGCATATTTGGCAGCTCAAAAAGCTATTGAAGAATCATTTGGTAAAAAACCTATTCCAACTCGAGGTGGTGGTAGTATACCAATAGTTGCTTTATTTGAAGCTGAATTAGGAATAAAAACTGTTTTAATGGGTTTTGGGCTTGATAGTGACGCCTTGCATTCGCCAAACGAAAAATATGATTTGGTTAATTTTTACAAAGGGATTGAAACCATACCCTTATTTTATAAATACTTCACAGAACTTTCATAATTTAAAATTTAACAATCCCTATTTGATTTTTTAAATTATTCAAATAGGGATCGTTAATCCCAAATCTTCCTTATACAACAATTTCCTTTGGATTCAAAAAAACAAACTGATTATCAAACATGTCTAATTTGATTTTGCTGTTTTTATCTACCTTGCCAGCAAGTATTTGTTTTGACAATTCATTAAGTATTCTTTTTTGTATTACCCGTTTTAAGGGTCTCGCTCCATATTGCGGGTCGTAACCTAATTGCGCGAGCCATTCTAGCGCTTCATCACTTGCTTCTAACGTGATATCCATTTCGGCCAACGTATGCTGTAGCTGTGTAAATTGGAGTTTTACAATTTCTGTTATTTCTTCCCTACTAAGGGGAGTAAACATTATGATTTCATCAATCCTGTTTAAAAACTCCGGTCTGATGGTTTTACGAAGTAGTTCAAAAATTTCACTTTTTGTTTTAGCAATTACCACATCCTTATCACTATCATCAAAACCTTGAAAATTTTCTTGTATAATATTTGAACCAATATTCGAGGTCATAATGATGATCGTATTTTTAAAATTAACTACCCTACCTTTGTTATCGGTTAAACGACCATCATCTAACACCTGTAACAATATATTAAATACATCAGGATGGGCTTTTTCTATTTCATCAAGCAAAATCACACTATATGGTTTACGACGAACCGCCTCTGTTAATTGACCACCTTCATCATAACCAACATAACCCGGGGGCGCTCCAATTAGCCTTGAAACAGCATGTCGCTCTTGGTATTCAGACATATCAATCCTAACCATTGCTCCTTCATCATTAAAAAGGTATTCTGCCAAGGCTTTTGCTAATTCTGTTTTGCCAACACCGGTTGTACCTAAAAATATAAATGAACCAATTGGTTTCTTTTTATCCTGCAATCCAGCCCTACTACGACGTATGGCATCACTAATTGCTTCAATGGCTTCTGATTGCCCGGCAACACGTTTATGCAATTCTGCTTCAAGGTTTAATAATTTTTCACGTTCGCTTTGAACCATTTTTGAAACCGGAATACCTGTCCATCTTGAAACAACACCTGCAATATCGTCAGCTGTAACCTCTTCTTTTAGCATCCTGCTATCGCTTTGATTTACCAATAAGGCTGCTTTAAGATCGTCTACTTCTTTTTGTCGCTCTCTAATTGTTCCATATCGTAGTTCGGCCACCTTGCCATAGTCGCCGGCACGCTCAGCCTGTTCAGCTTCTTGTTTATAATTCTCAATTTGCTCAACTTTAATATTAATTCCATCAACCAAATCTTTTTCGCCCTTCCATTTAGCTCTTAACGAATCTCTTTCAGCACTTAAATTGGCAATTTCTACACTCAATTCTTGTACTTTTTTAGTATCTTTTTCTCTTTTGATAGCCTCGCGCTCAATTTCAAGCTGCATAATTCTCCGTTCCAACTCATCAACAACCTCTGGTACTGAGTCCATTTCTAGTCTTAATTTTGAAGCGGCCTCATCCATTAAATCAATGGCCTTGTCGGGCAGAAAACGATCAGCAATATACCTTTGCGACATTTCAACGGCTGCAATAATCGCTTCATCTTTTATTCGAACTTTGTGATGTGTTTCATAGCGTTCTTTTAATCCACGTAAAATAGAAATTGCATCGACAGTATCTGGTTCATCAACCAATACCATTTGAAAACGGCGTTCCAATGCTTTATCCTTTTCCATGTATTTCTGGTACTCATTTAAAGTTGTAGCTCCTATTGCCCTCAATTCGCCACGAGCCAAAGCAGGTTTTAATATATTGGCAGCATCCATGGCACCTTCACCCCCACCTGCACCAACTAGTGTATGTATCTCATCAATAAATAGTATGATGTCGCCATCACTTTGAGTTACTTCTTTAATTACTGCTTTTAATCGCTCTTCAAATTCACCTTTATATTTCGCACCAGCAATTAATGCACCCATATCAAGGGAATAAACAGTTTTTGACTTTAAACTTTCAGGTACATCTCCCTTTATGATTCTAAATGCAATTCCTTCGGCAATGGCGGTTTTTCCAACACCTGGCTCACCTACCAAAATCGGATTGTTTTTTGTACGACGAGATAGTATTTGTATAACTCGTCTTATTTCATCATCTCTACCAATAACGGGGTCCAGTTTACCCGATTCGGCATACTCATTTAAATTACGCGCATATTTATTTAAGGCATTATAAGTTGATTCAGCATTTTGATCGGTTACTTTATTATCTCCCCTTAATTCAACAATCGCCTTTTTAAGATCTTTTTCGTTCACCCCGTAATCTTTAAGAATATTACTTGTTGATCCATTTACAGCAATGATGCCTAATAAAATATGTTCAACAGAAACAAACTCATCCTTAAATTCCTTTAAATATGCTTGTGCCTTTTGTAAAATTGAATTTACGTCGGTAGATAAATAGATACTACTTCCACTTACTTTAGGAAATGTATTAATTTGAGTGTCGAGGTTTTCATTTAATCTTTTTAGATTAACATTTAACTTTTTTAATAAATAGCCTATTACGTTTTCATCAACCAGCAAAAGACCTTTTAATAAATGGGCTGGTTCTATAGCTTGTTGTTGATTTCCCGTGGCAATTTCAGTAGCTTTTTGTATTGCTTCCTGTGCCTTGATTGTAAAATTATTGAAATTCATGTTTTGTTAAATTTAGCTTGAACCGGAATTTTATTTTTATAATAAAAATTAAAACTAAATGTTTTGTCTTTACTAAATTGACTAAAAATAAATTCAGAATCATTTTAATTACTCAATTGGCTTGCCATAAAATTATTAAAGTTAAATTGACGGGAATTTAAAAAATTAGATGTCGAATTGTCAGCAAACAATTCGAAAATTTTATAAGAATTATTTAATATAAGTTATATTAGCAAGTAAACAAGGTGTCATAATGTCACCTACCGTTAACTAATTATCAAAAAATGGCCACTGGAATAATAAGCTCCAACCTATTGTGCCCGCCCCCACCAAAAACATCTCGATTTAATAGGTAGCTATACCTTAACCCGAATGTTACCGATGATTGGTTAAAAAGCTTTGTACCGATGTAAAATTCAGCACCAATAGTTTGAAAGTTGAGATTAAATGGTTTTCCGGTATTAAAATAAAAATCGTTGATAGCGGTGTAATCATAAAAAATATTCGCTCTAAACCTTAAAATATAAGCCAGATTCCCAAATCCACTATCCGGATATGAAATAGGAAAGTGATAATTTATGCCGGTTTTTTTCATTTGATAAAAGTTTTCGGCTTGGTATCCTCTTGAAAAAGAAAAATCGTTTGAAAACGCCAATTTTTGAAACTTTTGGTGTTGTTGATAAGCAATATTTATCACAAAATTATTATTTACAAATAAGCCTGGTAAATAAATATTACCATTTGCTAAAAACTGATTGGCATTTAAGCCTGAAATTGCTGATTTATAATTAAAGTTAACCGATTGACCAAAATTTGGATATATATTTTGGCTAGCTTGCTGACTATTATTACTAAACCTGATGTAATTATTTAAATACGAATATGAAGAATTAGGTAATTGGAATTGATTAGATGCTTGAAAAATATTTTTTGAATAATTTAAATCACTGCCAATGTTTAGATAAGTAAAATTGGTACCACTGGTTAAGTTTAGCGGAATTTCAAAACCGGCATTTATATTTGCTTCGTTCCAATTTATATTTTGAGCATGGTATAGTCCGCTACGGTCTATTTTGTAATCAAAACCACCATATATATAGGGAAACAAAGCGCCATAAATTGAACTTACTCCAAATTCTTTATAACCCTCGTTTCTATTATAATTAAATGAAAGGTTAGTTTGCATGGTATTTAAAATGTTTTCACTTTCAATATTTATCGTATAATTAGGATCATTTAAATTGGGAACCAGACTATGAAAATTTATCAATGAAAATGATTTATTATATTTTGAAACCTTCAGGGTATCATTTTTTAAATTTGATAGCAAATTTGCCGCTATTCCTTTGGTTAGTGCATTAATCCCAAGGTCGGGCAAGCTCCCTGGCAATACGTTACTACTTAATTGCTCCCATTTAATATCCTTTTTATTTAGCTCAATTATTTGATATCCGGCGTTAGAAAAGCCAACTATAGCTATAGCTTTATCTGAAATAGCCATCTGGTACTTACCAATAATATCAAACTTTAATAAGTTTTTAAGAATTGATAAGTGTTTGGTTTTTATATCGAAGGAAAAA
Organism: uncultured Mucilaginibacter sp.; assembly: GCA_903927645.1. Classification (GTDB taxonomy): domain Bacteria; phylum Bacteroidota; class Bacteroidia; order Sphingobacteriales; family Sphingobacteriaceae; genus Mucilaginibacter. The sequence continues at coordinate 28,417 of CAIYNX010000288.1, read as the reverse complement.
ATTTGATCATTTATACCCGAGGTTGCGGAAAAATAAACAATATCATTTTTAACTTCAGTAAAAGCGATAGGTTGAAAAGTAAATGGAATTAAAATATTTGCCTCGCCGGTTTTTATATCAATAAGTGCAACCGACATTTTACCTTCAGTATTCCTAACTGCTGAAATAATTTGTGTTGTATTATAAAATTTGGGATATGTATATAAGAGCTGATTTTTGTTTGGGATAATTGTTAGTAATTCACCAGTTAATGCGCTCAATACACAAAGTTTACTCTTCCCATCTGTTGTTTGTTCAACTGCAATGATTTTATTGCCATCATTGCTAAATGCAGGTGAAAATAATTTTGAGTTTTTAGTTAGCCGTTTTTCAATGCCGGTTTTTAAATCCAACAATCTTAATTCGCTGTAATTTCTATAATTCCAACGTATATCAGGTTTATATGAAGCATAAATTATTTTACCATTGTTATAAGCAAAATAATTATCGAGTGATATTCCCTTTTTAGCGATGGTATTTTCTGATGTTCCTGATTTATAAACAAATTCAGGTGGGTGACTGTAGGAAGATTTCACATAAACAATAGCACTATCCCCTATAAATGCCGGATATTCCTCGTTTGCAACAAAATGTTTTGGCTCAATTATAAAATCGTTTATGGGTTTATTTTGAACATCCTCTTTAAATTTTATTTCGAAATAATTTAAAGCCTCCTTGCTAAATTGATCAAATGACTTTTGTGAATATTTTTTAATGGCTCTTTGAAATGGATAAAATCCACCTTTATAAGTAGCAGCATCTTGTGTTACATTTTTCCAAAAATCGTCGCCATATTTTTCTCTTCCATAAGCAACCAACATGTAACCAGTAGGATACCAATCAGGGACAAAATCAACCAATGAACCATTCCTTAACTTCATCCAGCTGTAATTCTTACCTGCTGCCCACAAGGCCCGGTAACCATTAAAAAAATAGGGCAGCCTACCTCTACCTTGTTCACTTACATACGTTTCATTGAAAACGGCATCTCCTTCAAAAAACCAATTTGGAATGGCTAAACTATTAGCAACTGCCTGCCCGCCTTCACCAAAAAGTACCTTAAAAAAGTGCGAAACACCAACGTTAAAATTATCATATTGTTGAACATGTCTAAATTCATGTATTGCCAATTGATCGGCCCAGGGAAGGCTGCCAAGTTCAAAACTATTTTGCTCGGGTGTTAAATAAAATTCGCTCCTAAAAGGTGCCAAACCCACATAGGCGTTTGATATAGTAGTTTGATTTTGAAGTACAATACTAATTTTTTTCTGTTTATTCCCAATTGTTGTTTGGATGGCTTGATTCATCTGATTAATGATATTTGCCACTCTAATTGCTGTAGAATCCAACCCCTTTGGAAAAATCACCTGAGCTTGAGTAGTATTTATCTGATTCCACTTAATTGAAGGTGGGTTACCACCAAATTCTTGCGCAAAAGCAGTTAGAGAAAATTTAAAGAATATTATTAAAATAGTATAAAAATATTTCATTAAGGTGATTTTAGGGTTTCTATATATTATATACGCACAATTGATACGTTATTTGCGTCGAATTATTACTCTTTACTAATTAACAGTTTAAATTTCTAAAAATGCGTCAAAAAAATGATTTTTTGAAATCATCATTACAATGACAGAACCTTTATCAAAACTAGCTACATTTGCCGATTGTAAAATTTACCATGGCTAAAGTTTCTATTAACCTGGCAACAGGTTCTATTCAAAAAGAAGAATTAATTGTAGGCATTGATTTGGGAACAACCAATTCATTAATAGCTTTCATCAATCCCGAAAATAACCCGCAGGTAATTAATGATATGGGCAAGGGCGTACTTGTTCCATCAATAGTGCACTTTGATTCCAATAATGGAGAAATAAAAGTAGGAAATGAAGCAAAAGAATTTCTAATAACTGACCCACAAAATACTATTTTTTCGGTAAAACGATTATTAGGACGCTCTTATAAAGATATCCAAAACTACAAAAACTTTTTCTCATACAAAGTAATTGATGACAATACAGAAAGCCTTGTAAAAATTAAAGTAGGCGATAAATTTTATACTCCCATTGAACTTTCAGGTTTAATTTTAAAAGAATTAAAAGAGCGAGCGGAACATGCTTTAAAAACTCCAGTTAACCGAGCGGTAATTACGGTGCCCGCCTATTTTAATGATTCACAACGACAAGCAACACGTGATGCGGGTAAATTAGCAGGATTAGACGTTTTGAGAATAGTGAATGAACCAACAGCGGCTAGCTTAGCATATGGAATAGGCTTGAATCCTAACGAAACCAAGACTATTGCTGTATATGATTTAGGTGGAGGAACTTTTGATGTTTCCATCCTCCAAATTCAAAACGGAATTTTTGAAGTATTGGCAACTAATGGAAATACATTTTTAGGTGGCGATGATTTTGATAGTGCCATAGTTGATTATTGGATAGAAAAAAATCAATTAAATAAAGCAGAAGTTTCAAACAATCAAGAATTATCTCAACAATTACGCTTAAAAGCTGAAGAAACCAAAAAGGCTTTTACGCATCAAAGTTTAGTAAACAATAAAATTGGAGAAATTTGGTGTACCATGGATAGAACTACTTTTGAAAGTTTAATTCTTTCAAAAGTAAATGAAACTATTAGCTGTTGCCTTAACGCCTTGAATGATGCCAAACTGACTGTTGAACAAATTGATGAGGTAATTATGGTTGGCGGATCAACCCGTATTGGCTTGGTTAAAAAAATGGTCTCCGATTTTTTTAAACGCCCCTTACACAACCAGGTAAACCCGGATAAAGTTGTTGCCTTAGGGGCAGCTATTCAAGCCGATGTTTTGGCCGGTAATCGTACTGATATTTTGTTATTAGATGTTACACCACTCTCACTGGGCATTGAAACAATTGGAGGTTTAATGGATGTTATCATTACCAGAAACTCCAAAGTTCCAACCAAAGCCGGAAGGCAATATACTACCTCGATAGACGGACAGGTAAATATGAAAATTGCCGTTTATCAAGGTGAACGTGATTTGGTAAAAGAAAACCGCAAATTGGCTGAATTTGAATTAAAAGGTATTCCGGCCATGCCAGCTGGTTTCCCAAAAGTTGATATTAATTTTTTATTGAATGCAGATGGTATATTAAAGGTGCAGGCACTTGAATTGCGTTCGGGGATAAAACAGGAAGTAGAAGTAAAACCAACTTATGGAATTACCGACGAACAGGTGGAACAAATGCTTTTGGATAGTATAACCCATGCCAAAAGCGATGTTGACCAGCGTATGCTGATAGAGGCTAAAACAGAGGGAGAGCAAATGATTTACACCGTGGAACGTTTTTTGCAAAAAAACAATCATTTCTTAACAGACATTGAAATAACCGATACCAACAATTACCTACAAAACTTAAAAAATATATTATTAAGTGATGACAAGGATGCCATTCATAAATCAATAGATAATTTAAATGATTTTACCCGCCCATTTGCTGAGCGATTGATGGATGAAGCCATAGCGGTTGCCATGAAGGGTAAACGGTTTGAGTAAATATTGCAATTATGTAACAGGTTTATTATTTTTGATAAACCTTAATGTAATATGAAATTCTTTAAAACCTTATTTTCTATTTTAATTTTATTTTTATTTCTTTTTTGTACTAATAATTTATTTGCCCAATACCCGGGTATGGGCGCATTTAGAGCACAGCAAAGTCAGCAGTTTATTAATCACCAAACGCAAATGATGAATAATTTGAGGCTGATGACTAATAGTCGATATAGTTCTTATCAAGAGTTGGAATATCAAGTACAATATAAGGACAGTGCCATTAAAAAAGTAACCTCCTATATGTTCTATGATACTTTAACCAAAAAAAGTTTTTTAATTTATGTAAATAAAAAATTTCCTAAATCTGATACTCTACATAGATATGAAAAAATATACCCAGAAAACACTTTAAAAATTTTAGCACCAATTACTTTAGAACGATACGGAGAAAAGATAGAAGTTAATATTGAAGGTATGGCGAATGACACTTGTTGGGTTTTTAAGGTTTTGGCGGGTAGTATTTCTTTACATGGTAAATCGACGGACTATTTATTTTATTATAATTCTCAATTCAGTTTTGAGGCTGAAATAATTCCATCACTAATTGTAGGAATACAATTAAAGGATGGCCCTATATTAAAATACAATTTAGAAAACCTCACAAATTTTATGGCAGACAATCAAAAATGCTTAAAATTATTGCAAAATAAAAAGTTTTTTAAAGCCATTAATAGGTATAATGCTGATAAGGTGAAAGAAACAAAAAAGTAACCTAGCTATTTTTATTTAAAAGAGCCAGGTTACTTTCGTAAATTTATTTACCACTTTTCCAATCCCAATAATTTTTTTCCTAAATCAGAAAGCTGGGCAATTGGATAATTTTGTTCCCTTTTTAGCGGGTCGCCCGGAAAAGCATAACCCTCTGGGCATTTACGATCGGTCCAGGCATTAATTCGCCATTGGCGCATTTCTTCATTATCCTCTTCAGCAGGCATCATTGAAATATATTGAGCCATTCGCACCTTATCCGTACTATTATTTGCCCTGATACCATGTGGTTGCAAACTGTTAAAAATAAGCAGATCGCCGGCATTCATCTTTACCTTTGTTGGTGTAAATTCAGAAGTATCCGGTTTAAAGTGATCTCTATCATCTGGTTGGGTCAGTTTCCAAGTATCGTAATTTCTAAAAAGTTCTGGAATACACTGAAAACCACCCATGTTTTCATCGGTTTGGTCGGCTAAAGCCAATACACCCTGAACATTTTGAGGCTTTGTTTCGGGGTCATAATCCCAATGAATAAATGCCTTATATTCATATCCAGGTCTAATTGGAAAATTCATGTTTGCCCTGTCAATGGTAACCCAAAGTTTTTCTGTACCCCAAATATCCGCAAAGGCCTGATGCACTTTAGGAAATTGACGGTTATCCCACATTAATTGATGGTTATATACCTCCACCATTCCGGTATTAACCAATTCTTTCATTTTCATCTCAGATAATGGCGCTCTATACCATGTACTTTTATCATTTGGGTCCTTATCTTCATACTCCCATAAAAACTCGGCTAATTTTTGAACCTGATCAATTGGAACAGCATTCTTTATTACCACGTAACCATTGTGTTTCCAAAAGGCCCAATCTTCTTCAGTTAATACTCTTAAGGGTTCTCCATTTTCCCTATCGGCAAGTTTTAATTTACTACTTGTAGCTGTTGAAGGATTTCCAGGTATTTCTTTATGCGCCGTGTTTAACCCATTGGTAGCCATCATGCCTTCATTTTCCATAATTTATTTAATTGGTTTGTTTATACAAATATGTGCTTAAAACCAAATTTCCATTTTCACTACAATGATAACTTTTTGCTCTATATTGATATATATAACGCAATACTAATAACTATATTTACTTTTCAAAGCATATATGAAAATTCAAAAGGAAGACGTAATCATTGAACCCGGACAATCATTTCGAGTTTTTTCTCCTAGTTTAAGAAACTATTTTTATTGGCATTACCATCCTGAGTTTGAATTAATTTACATTGAAGGACTTACTGGTATACGCCATGTAGGAAGGCATATTTCAAGCTTTATGGGGAACGATTTGGTGTTAATTGGATCAAATATACCTCATTTAAACTTCGACTATGGTTTAATGACAGATTATCAGCAAATAGTTGTCCAAATAAAAGATATAATTCCAAAGGATTTGATAAACAATATTGAGGAGTTTGCCAATATCCAACAGTTATTCAAATTGTCGGTTTTTGGTATTGCCTTTCATAACGAAACAAAAGAATTGGTAATACCCAAATTGAGAGAATTGCAGCGCTCATCCAATTTTAACAGGCTCATTAAATTATTGGAAATACTTGATGTTTTATCAAAGAGCAAAAATTATACCTTGCTAAACGAAAAGGATACCAGCGTTAAATTATATCTAAATGATAAATTACGTATGGGTAATATATATGATTATATTCAGCATAACTATCAAGAAAATACCGATGTAAATGAAATTGCAGGAAAAGTTGGATTAAGTACAGCAGCCTTTTGTAGATATTTTAAACAACAAACTAAAATGACATTTACGGATTTTGTAAATCAATATAGAATTAATGTTGCTAAAACTATGTTATTGCAAGACATTAATGTATCTGAGGCTTGTTATAATGTTGGCTTTCAAAGCCTTTCGTACTTTAACAAATTGTTTAAAAAAATAACAGGTTTTGGTCCGCTTGAATTTAAAAAAAGGTTTAAAAAATAATTCAAGACTTTAACCAGAAAGCGGAATTTATAGGAATAAAGGTTTTGTAAATAATTAGATCAAAAACTACGCTGTAATAAAAAGATCAATAATTAATAGGATGATGATCAAATTTATATAGGTAATTACCATTAAACACAATTTAACCGTCCAAATTTAGTTTAAATAAACTAGAATTATCAAAACATTAATTAAAGCCTTATTAAAAAAATTATTTCCAATCATAATTTACAATCTAATAAACAATAAATTATTTTTATGAAAGTAACCTTACTTAACCTTATCATTTTTTTACTACCATTAACATTATTTGCACAGCAAGAGTCAAAAAATTACAATGACATATTACTCGACTATTACCAAAATCAACGTTTTGCTGAAGCCGCTGATTTTTTAATAAAAAATAATCCGGAGCCAATAAATAACCAAAAAACTTTGGCAGCTTTAGCATATTCATCTCAAATGGCAGGCAGACTCAGTATTGCTGAAGGATATTACGAACGTATTTATGCCAGCGATTCTACAAATAATGCAATTATTTATAAGCTTGGAAATATTAATTTGAAAAGAGGAAATAATTCAAAAGCACTTGGATATTTTAAAAAAATTATAGCACGAGACAGTAATAATTTTAATGTTTATAAGCAGATGGCCTTTATTGCTGAACAAAAAAGTGATATTTTGAACCAGCTTTTAAACCTAAAAAAGGCAAACAAAATAAATCCAACAGAGACAGATGTAGCATACGATCTTACCAACATTTATATCCGTTTTAATCAATATAACAATGCAGATAGTGTTATTACCACTGCTCTTTCGGCAGACACGAATAACTTTTCATTATTAGACGGAAAAATACAGGTTGATTATCACTTAAAAAAATATGAAGAAACCATTTGGGAATGTAATATCATGTTAAATGCAGGAGAGCAAAGTACTAGAATAATCAATTATTTGGGAGAATCGTATTTTAACCTAAAAAAGTATAACGAATGTATTAATGGTCTTAAAACCCTTGATTCAAATAATACGGCTACTGAAACTTCCTTTTACTTTATGGCGATGAGTTATAAGGCATTAAAAAATATGAAAATGGCAATAATTTATTTTGAAAAGGCTATAAATGCTGCCATCTCAGGAAATGTTAAATCCTATTATGGTGAAATAGCTGATTCGTTTAACCAAATTAAATTGCCTGTAGAAGCTATATCAAATTATAAAAAAAGCTTATTATATGGAGAGTTACCCTTAACCTATTATGAAATTGCCAATATTTATGATATTGATTTGCATAATAAAACATTGGCGATAAATTATTTCAAAAAATTTGTAAAAAGTAATCCTAATTCTGATAAGAAAGCATACCTAAATTATGCGAAGCAAAGAATTAATCAATTAAAGCGTCATTAAACGGGCAACATATTTTCCAATAATATCAAATTCAAGATTTACTGTTTTACCTATGGTAACCTGTTTTAAATTAGTATGTTCAAAAGTATAAGGAATTATTGCTACCGAAAAACAATTTGCCTTGGAATTTACCACAGTTAAACTAATTCCATTTACACAAATAGAGCCTTTTTCAACTGTTACGTTGCCTAGTGATGAATTATATTCAAAGGTGTATTCCCAGCTACCATCAAGAATATTTAGATTAGTACAAACACCAGTTTGGTCAACATGACCTTGCACAATATGACCATCAAGACGTGCATTTAATTGCATACAACGTTCTAAATTTATCAAGTCTCCAACTTTCAATTCACCAAGATTGGTTTTATTCAGAGTTTCTTCAATAGCCGTTACAGTATGATGTTTTTCCCCTGCTTCAACTATTGTTAAACAAACTCCATTATGGGCAACCGATTGATCAATTTTTAATTCGGCTGCAATTGATGAAATTACAGTAATATGTAAATTCCCTAGATCCTTTTTTAATTCTGATACTATGCCTAATGCTTCTATAATTCCTGTAAACATTTTACCCCCAATCCTCAGCTTAAACCAAAATACTGCGATTTTTTCAACGAAATTAAGCAAATTAGATAATTAAGATTGTCTTTTATAAGCAATGATTTTATTGCTTATTCTTTTCTGTTTTTTAGCCAATTACTTTCAACTGTTTCATTATTCGGCAGTATTATTTGGTTTTCATTTAGCAATGTGTTCATAACTATTGCCGCAATTTCGGCATCACTTTCATTATCATTATTTAATAGTCCCGTTTGAAAGTATTTCTTTACAAAATGAGTATCAAAATTACCAGATTTAAACGCTTCGTGTTGCATAACAAACTTGCCAAAACCAAGTGTAGTAGTAATTCCGGTTATTTGATATTCATCAATAGCCCTTTCCATCCTACTAATAGCCTCTTCCCTATCTTTACCATAAGTAATTAATTTGGCAATCATAGGGTCATAATAAATTGGTATTTCCATTCCTTGTTCAAATCCATCATCAACTCTTATCCCTGGCCCTTTAGGAGTAATATAGGTTTCCAGGGTTCCAATATCCGGTAAAAAATTATTATCCGGGTCTTCCGCATAAACTCTTAGTTCGATGGCATGACCATTTATTTTAAGATCGTCCTGTTTAAAGCTTATAGGTTCACCTTGTGCAATTTTAATTTGTTCTTTTACCAAATCAATTCCGGTAATTAATTCGGTTACAGGATGTTCCACTTGTAACCTGGTATTCATTTCCAGAAAATAGAAATCAAGGTTCTCATCTAAAATAAATTCAACAGTTCCTGCACCGGTGTAATTTACAGATCTGGCAACATCAATAGCACATTTGCCCATTTTTTCTCTTTTCTCGGGTGTGAGTATTGAGGATGGTGCTTCTTCAACAACTTTTTGATGCCGCCTTTGTACAGAACAATCTCGTTCAAAAAGGTGTAGAATATTACCATGAGTATCACCAAGTATTTGAATCTCAATATGTCGTGGTGAGGTTACGTACCGTTCAATAAAAACTGAACCATCTCCAAAGGCCGAAGTTGCCTCCGAGACAGCTAAGGCCATTTGTTCTTCAAAATCACCAACATGCTCAACTATGCGCATCCCTTTACCACCTCCGCCAGCAGCGGCTTTAATCAAGATAGGGAAACCAACCTCAATGGCGCGTGCTTTGGCTTCGATTACATCTTCAATGGCCTCCTCAGTACCCGGAACCATAGGGATATTAAATTTTAAGGCAGCGGCTTTTGCAGTAAGCTTGTTGCCCATAATGTCAATTGCGTTTGGGCTTGGACCAATAAAAATAATACCCGCTTCTGCTACCTTACTAGCAAAACCGGCATTCTCGCTTAAAAAGCCATAACCCGGATGTATAGCGTCGGCGCCTGTTTTTAGGCAAGCATCCACAATATTGGTCATTACTAAATATGATTTGTTTGAAGGAGCCTCTCCTATAAAAACAGCTTCATCCGCATACCTTACATGTAATGCGTCTCTGTCGGCCTCCGAATAAACAGCAACCGTCTTTATTCCCAATTCTCGTGCAGAACGCATAATTCTGAGTGCAATTTCGCCACGATTGGCAATAAGTATTTTCTTAATTGTCTTCAAGCTAGTAAAAAATAATTTTTTATTTGTTTCAAATATAAGGTTAGTAGTTTATAATTTTGTTTATTAAAAATATAACCGAAACATAATATTTTTTTTAGGGTTATAAATTTGATTTTTCATTATATTTTACCATCTACTGACTATTTACTTAACTCAAACTTTCATTTTTACAAATAAAAAACAATACCATGAAATATAACATTTTAGGCAATACAGGTTTGGTTGTATCAGAATTATGTTTCGGTACTATGACTTTTGGAGGCAAAGGATATTGGGAGGCTATAGGAAAAATACAACAAAAAGAAGTAAATGATTTAATGAAAGTAGTAGTTGATGAGGGTATAAATTTTATTGATACCGCCAACATTTACTCGTACGGAGAATCTGAAAAGCTTTTAGGTCAATCAATTAAAGATCATGGTTTTAATAGGTATGATTTAGTTATTGCTACAAAGGTTAGAGGCAGAATGGGCGAAGGGCATAATAATGTAGGATTATCACGTTATCACATTTTTCAATCAGTTGATGAAAGTTTAAAACGTTTGCAACTTGACCATATCGATATACTCTATGTTCATGGAGTTGACCCAAAAACACCGGTTGAAGAAATTGTTAGAACTTTGAATGACATCGTACTTACAGGCAAAGTTCGTTATGTAGCAGTTTGTAATTGGCCTGCATGGATGGTTATGAAAGCTTTGGGAATTGCAGAAAAAAATAGCTGGAATAAATTTGTAGGTATGCAATATTTTTATTCGTTGGCTGGCAGGGATATAGAAAGAGAGATTTTACCATTAGCCCATGACCAAAACTTGGCTGTAATGCCATGGAGTCCGTTAGCAGGAGGATTTTTATCTGGAAAATATACTCGTTTAAATGAAAAAGCTGGTGATAGCCGCAGAGATAACTTTGACTTCCCGCCGATAAATAAAAACAAAACTTATGATATAATTGATGTTTTAGCCGAAATAGCAAAAAATCATAAAGCAACAGTTGCTGAAATTGCACTTGCTTGGGTTAGACTGCAAAAAGGCATTACTAGCACCATTATTGGGGCAAAAAACACCCAGCAATTATTGGATAATATCACATCAACACAAATTGAATTGTCGTCAACTGATATTTTAAAAATTGATGAGGCCAGTGCTTTGGTTAAAGAATACCCAGGATGGATGGTTGAAAGGCAAGCAGCTGATAGAAATTTAAAATAATAAACAAATTTACCAACCTCAATATTTATATGGTAGATTGAGGTTGGTTCTTAGTTTTTCATCTTTTAATCCCTATTTATAGACCGAATTTATTATTCAGCAACAGAAATAATTTTATTTTCAAAAATCAAATAATTATAAAAAAACGGCGTTTAAAACTATATAAGTTCGTTTACAATAATTAATATTTGGGTAACCTTTAAATGTTACTTTTGTCTAAAATCAATTTCATGGTTAAAGCAGTACTTTTGCTTCTTATAATTTTATCAACCCAAGTAGCCCTATCCCAAAAAAAAATCACGTTAAGTGGTTCAATCAAAGATGAATCAACTGGCGAATTATTAATAGGTGCAAGCGTCAGAATCAAAGAGTTGCCACAAAATGGCACGGCATCCAATAGTTACGGATTTTATTCTTTAACAATTCCTGAAGGTGATTACACAATTATTGTTACCTATATCGGCTATGAAAATTTCCTTAAACAATATCCAGCTCATATAAGCGAAACTATTAATTTTAGTTTAACTGCCAAGAGCATACTAAAAGAAGTAGTTATAAGTGCCAATAAACCTAACAATGACAATGTAACCTCGGCTCAAATGGGCACTGAGAAACTTAGTATGACTCAAATAAACAATGTTCCTGTAGTTTTGGGTGAGAAAGATATTTTAAAAACAATCACTTTAATTCCGGGTGTAAAATCAGCCGGCGAAGGAAATACAGGTTTTTATGTGCGGGGAGGAGCTTCTGATCAAAACCTAATATTATTAGACGAGGCAACTGTGTATAATGCATCCCATCTTTTTGGCTTTTTCTCTACTTTTAATTCAGATGCTATAAAAGATGTAAGTTTATTTAAAGGAGGAATGCCTGCGGAATATGGAGGCAGGTTATCATCTGTTTTGGATATTAAAATGAACGATGGTAACAACAAGGAATATACTGTACAAGGAGGATTAGGTTTAATATCATCGCGATTAAAAGTTGAAGGTCCGATTATTAAAAATAAAGGCTCATTTATGGTTAGTGCAAGGCGTACCTATGTCGACTTTTTTTTAAAAGCTTCCACAGATTCAACAATAAAAGGTAGTTCTTTATATTTTTACGATTTAAACGCAAAAGCCAACTACCATTTTGATGATAAAAATGCTATCTATATTTCCGGATATTTTGGGAAAGATGTAATTGGCTTAAAAGGTATATTTGGAACCAATTGGGGAAATTCGACTGGAACCGTAAGGTTTAATCATTTATTTAGCTCAAGGTTATTTTCAAATACTTCATTGGTTTTTAGCAATTATAACTATACCATTCAAAGTTTACAAACTGATAATAATTTTAAGGCAACATCACAAATTACCGATATAAATTTAAAAGAGGATTTACAATATTCTACAGGGGGAAGTCATACAATTAAATTTGGAATAAATATTTTACACCACACCATTGCACCAGGCGATATAACCACCACCGCCAACTCTAGTTTTAATAGTAAAAGTATTGAACAACGTTACGGTTTTGAAAACGCAGCGTATATTAGTGATAATTGGAAAATTTCGGATAATATAACGCTGCTTTATGGTTTACGGTTTAGTGGGATGTTTTTGCTAGGTCCTGGCACATTCAGTTCCTATGATATTTCAGGAAATACAATTAATAAAAATACATTTTCATCAAACCAACTGGTTAAAGGATATTTTAACCTTGAACCCCGTGTTTCAGCTAGCTATCAATTAGATGATCAAAGCTCCATCAAAGCTTCCTACAATAAGAATACCCAGAATATACATTTATTAAGTAATTCAACCAGTAGCACCCCTACTGATTTGTATGTTATGAGTAGCAATAATATTAAACCAGAAATTTCAGATCAGTTATCAACCGGCTATTTTAAAAACTTTGACGATAATATTTTTGAGTTTTCTGCCGAAATTTATTACAAATGGATGCAAAATCAAATAGATTACAAAGATGGTGCTCAACTTATTGCAAATCAAGATGTTGAATCGGAATTAACATTTGGTTCAGGACGCGCTTTCGGTTTGGAATTATATCTTAAAAAGAAATTTGGACAATTTAATGGTTGGATTGGTTATACCTTATCACGCACAGAATTAAAATTTGATGCTATAAACAATGGCAACTATTACCCTGCCAGACAAGACAGGACGCATGATATTTCAGTGGTAAGTATTTACCAATTAAATAAACGATGGACCTTTTCAAGCACCTTTATTTATGGTACTGGCAATGCTGTTACCTATCCTACAGGGAAATACCAAATAGGAGGATTAACAACTTTTTCATATTCTGAACGTAATGGATATAGATTACCTTCATCAAATCGAATTGATATTGGTGCTACCCTGGAGGGAAAAGAACATAAAAAATACCACTCTAGCTGGACGTTTAGCATATATAACATTTACGCGCACCACGATCCGTACATTATTACATTTCAGGATAGTAAAACTGTACCAAATACAACAGAGGCTCAGGAAACAAGTATTTTTGCTACAAGAATACCATCAGTTACCTGGAATTTTAAATTTTGATTTTTTATATGATACGGATAAAATTTTATATATATTTTTTTATTGCAGGTTTAGTATTTTACTCATGCAAAAGGGTAATTGATTTGCAACTTGGTAATAATTCAGGAAAATTAGTGATAGAAGCAAACATTACAAATAATCCTGGCACCCAAATTATTAAACTAAGTCAAAATGTAGCTTTATCAAAAACTAATATTTACCCACCAGTTACAGGCGCAAAAGTTACTGTCACAGATCCGTTTGGTAATATATATCCATTTATTGAAGGTATTCCGGGCACTTATTCAAACCAAAATTTAATTGGTAAATCAGGTAATAATTATACTATGAGTGTAACTGTAAACGGAACAACTTATATGGCAGCTTCAACCATGCCTAATTTTGTAAATTTAGATTCCATTACCTATAAAAATGATAATTTTTCAAGTAAAGCAGGTCAAAAACAAATAACAGTACATTTCCAAGATCCGGCAAATGAACCTAACCAATATCGGTTAATACTTTATGTAAACAAAAAACAGGTAAACAGTATATTTGCTTTGAATGATGATTTTATTGATGGCAGATATGTAAATCTTGATTTTCAGCAAAATAGTATTGACATATTTCCAGGTGATACCGTTTTCGTAGAAATGGATTGTATTGATAAAAATAATTACACTTATTGGTTTTCGTTACAACAACAACAAGTAAATGGACCAGGCGGAGGAGTTACACCTTCAAATCCTCCAACAAATATTTCTCCATTTTCACTTGGTTATTTTAGCGCACATACTGCACAAATTAAAACATTAATTATTAAATAATTTTAAAAATCTCTATCAAAAAAAGGTGGTGTTTTAAGTCTTATAATTGAAATTTTTTCAATTTCTAAAATTATTATAAATAATTAAACAAAATAGCCGCAATGCCTTATTGAATTCAGAATAACACTAAAAATTTGCACCTTTACCAAACAATTAGCTAGAGTGTAAAATGCTTTTCCTTTACCCACATTTTTTATTTGCATCTTTATTATTAATTATTCCAATCCTTATACATCTTTTTAATTTTAGAAGGTATTTAAAAATTCAATTTAGTAATGTTCAATTTTTAAAAGAAGTTCAAGAACAACAATCATCAAAAAAAAATCTGAAGGAAAGATTAATCTTATTAGCCAGATTATTGTCCTTTACGTTCTTGATTTTAGCTTTTTCAAAACCATATTTACCTACAAATAGGGATAGTAAATTATTAGTAAGTAAACAAAAAATGGTAAGTGTTTTTATTGATAATTCATTTTCAATGCAAACGCTAAATCAGGAAGGCACCTTGTTGGATGAAGCAAAACAGAGAGCAAAAGAATTAGCTTTAACCTATGACATTAATGACAGATTTCAAATACTTACTCAGGATTTTGAAGGATATCAACAACGTTTATTAAGCAGGTCAGAATTTATTGAAGCGCTTGATACCATTAAAATAAGTAGTTTAAGCAGAAGATTTGACCAAATATTATCCAGACAGCATAGTTTATTAGATTTACAAAAAAATGATGCCTCATTTTTTTATATCATATCTGATTTTCAAAGAAATCTTGATATTAAAAAATCAATCAAAACAGATTCTTCCAATAAATTAAATTTAATTCAACTACAGGCCAGTCATATTCCGAATCTAGCTGTAGATTCCGTTGAATTATTAAATGCTGTACACCAACCCGGAAATACAGAAAAACTTGTAATTCAATTACATAATTACTCCGATGAAAAAATTATTAAAACACCTTTAAAATTATTAATAAACGGTGTTCAAAAAGCATTAGGTAGTTTTAATTTGAATCCAAGAGAGGTCCAAAACGATACATTGATGTTTTCGGGCTTAATGGATGGATGGCAAAATTGTTTAATAACTGTACAAGACAACCCGGTTACTTTTGATAATCAGTTTTATTTTTCGTTTGAAGTTAAAAAAAAGTTGAATGTTTTACTTATTGATGGCGGAACTCCAAATCCTTATTTAAAAGCTGCATTTGCAACAGATTTGTTTTTTGATACCAAAACAATCCATGATGGAAATGTTGATTATGCAACATTAAATAGTTATCCAGTTATTTTTATTTCTGATATTGATAAAATATCAAATGGTTTATCACAACAACTTAAAACTTATGTAAATAATGGTGGTAGCTTGGTAGTTTTCCCATCCACAAATATTGATATATTTAATTATCAGTCTTTTTTAAATGATTTGAATGTTGCCTATCCAGAAAAATTAATTTCAGATTCGGTGAAAGTGGTTTCATTAAATCTTCAAAATAAGGTATTTAAGAATATTTTTGAGTATTATCCTAAAAATCCTGATTTACCATCAATAAAAAAATATTATCAGTTGAGCAGAAGTTCCAAGAATACTAGAGAAAGTTTATTGAATTTAACTTCTGATCAATCCTTAATTTCTTCCTATGGTGTTAAACATGGAAAACTATATTTAAGTGCAGTTGCCCTTGATGATCAATTTAGTAATTTACAAAAACATGGCTTATTCTTACCAATAATTTTAAGAATTGCTTTATTAAGTGAACACGACCAGTCTTTATTTTATACAATTGGTAATTTTGAAAATTTTGAAATTCCTCTTATTAATTTATCAGCAAATGAATTTTTAAAAATCTATAAAAATGGGAAATATTCAATACCAAATGCCAGGCAAATAGATGGGAAAACACAATTATTTCTTTCGGATCAAATTAAAACACCCGGAATTTATCAATTAAAAAAACAAGACAGCTTAATAGCCGATATAGCATATAATATTAACAGAAGTGAATCAGATCTGAGTTATTATTCTCAAAAAGAACTTTCGGATCTTTTACCATCAAAAACCAATATTATACATTTAGGGACAGACCAAATAAATTTGAAAATAAGAGAAACAAATTTTGGCATTCAACTATGGAAACTTTGTATTATTTTGGCATTGTTTTTTTTATCGCTTGAAATATTATTAATAAAGTATTTTAAGATTAAAATAAATGCGACATAGTATAGTGATCATTTAAAATCACCCACCTTTAAATCATTATTAATGAATTTAATTATCAGATCCGCCACCGTTGTTGATCCTAACTCACCATATCATCAACAGAATGTCGATATTTTAATTGAAAATGGGATAATAACCAAAATTGCCCAAATTATAGAAATTGATATAGAATCTTTTGATGCAAGCGGCCAATACCTTTCGCCTGGTTTCTATGACTTAAATTGTAACATCGGAGAACTTGGTTTTGAATCTAAAGAAGATTTTAAAACTGGTAGCAAGGCAGCAGCAGCTGGTGGCTTTACAGGTTTAGCCTTAATGCCAAATACCTCACCCCCGGTGCATTCAAAAGCACAAATTGAATATTTATTAAACCGTGCAAAAGGTAACTTGGTTGATATACATACGTTAGGTACAATATCATATAATAGAGAAGGAAAAGACCTTGCCGAAATGTACGATATGCACCTAAGTGGCGCAAAGGCATTTACTGATGGAAACAGGCCTGTGCAAGACGCAGGTTTATTAGAGCGAGCGCTTTTATATACCCAAGGTTTTGATGCCTTAATTTTCTCATACCCTGAAGATACTGCCATTGCAGGTAAAGCAAAAGTAAATGAAGGGGTAATTAGTACGCTATTGGGGATGAAAGGAATTCCATCGTTAGCGGAAGAATTAATGATTGCTCGCGATTTATATTTAGCAGAATATACAGGTTCAAAACTTCATATTAGCACTATTTCAACTATCCGATCAGTTGAATTAATTAGGGAAGCTAAACGCAATGGGCTTAAAGTAACTTGTGATGTTGCAGCCCACCATTTGGTACTTACCGAAGAAGCGTTAATTGGTTTTGATAGTCAATATAAAGTTAAACCCCCGTTGCGAACACAAAAAGATGTTGATGCAATTATAGAGGGATTAAAAGATGGCACAATTGATGCCATAGTGAGTCAACATACTCCGCACGAAATTGAATGTAAAGATGTTGAATTTGAGGTAGCAGATTATGGAATTATTGCCTTACAAACCACCTTACCAATAGTATTAAATGCTATTTCAGACATTAATCTTATTGTACAAAAATTATCTATATCACCAAGACAAATATTAAATTTAAAAGTTCCTAAAATTAATATTGCTGAGCCTGCAAACTTGGTTATATTTGATAAAAACGCGGAGTGGGAATTTAATAATAAAACCAATTTTTCTAAATCGCAAAACTCACCTTATTTCGGTAAGGTCTTAAAGGGAAAGGTTTCTTTGACTATAAACAATAATAAAATTTTTAAATAAATAATTATGATAGATCCAAAAGTAGGCTTAGCAATTGATGCTTCCTTAACAACTTTTTCAAAATATAGTACCTTTAACGCTACTCCCTTTATTAGCATTTTTAAGGAGGCTTTCAAAGCGGAGGCCGACTTTTTAACCAAGGTTGATCTTTTGGATGAAATTTTTGACGATTATCCAAAACTTGAAACCTTAAGGGAAATTTTTTTCGATCTGCTTTTAATTAACTTTTTTAGTGCTGATGTGAAAAAATTGGAGGATGACTATTTAGACTCGCCCGAATGGGAAGCCATTGAGGAAGATACCCTCGACCGTGGAACTGAATTATTGAATTTATTATTGTATTTAAATGAATGTAATGATGAAGAAATTGAACCTGAATTGGACGATTATTTAAAAGAATTTTTATTGGTTGACGATGACGAGTTTCAAGATGAATACCAAATTTACGAACCGGTAATTGCAAATCAAATACTAATTGATAGCCCGGTTGTCGAAATTAAGAGAGTAGCAATAACATTAACAGAGGATTCAGAATTAAAAGAATTATTTTATCCTATGATGTGTTTTTTCCAAAACATAAACGCAACCGAACAAATTAAAAATGAGGTTGCTGAAAATGCTATTAATAAAGATTTTGATATGGCAATTTTTGAAATTTTACTTAGCTTTAAATAAAAAATAAATTATGGAAAATTCAAAACCAAATGCAACAAAAGTTGCTACCAAATGGGCGTTAATTTATATCTTAACGTCTATAGTTATAACTTATTTATTCCAAATTTTAAATATTGACCAAAATTCAGGATTTAAATATTTGGTATATATTCCATTTATCGCCTTTTTATTATTGGCACAAAAAGAATATCGCGATCAATTAAATGGTTTTTTGACCTTTGGAGAAGGCTTTTCTTCTGGTTTCAGATTTTCAGTATTTTCAGGATTATTATTAGCAATTTTTACTTACCTATATCTTGGAATATTGAGCCCTCAAATCTTAGATCAAGCTATGAATCAACAACAAGCACAGTTGGAAAAACAAGGGTTATCTCAAGAACAAATTGATAACGGAATTCAAATTGGTAAAAAATATGGAGCAATTTTTGGTGCCTTTGCAGCAGCAATATTTTTAGCAGTTTTTGGTGCCATAGTTTCATTAATTGGTGCAGCCATATTTAAAAAAGAAAAAAGCCTTTTAGATATTGAAAATGAAAATCTTAATTTAAATGAAAATTAATCGATTTTATTTAATTTTACTCGAAATAAAACAATATTTTTTTCAAAATTCCGACAGAATTTCATAACTTTTATACGCCTGCTTACGTAAAAGAGAACTGAAATTTAAAAAATATATAGTGAACGGAATTTTACTTAAGGCAACTAAATTAATATCTCAATTAACAGGCAGAGGTAATAGTTCTTTTTCAAATTTCATTTTTGGAAAGTGGGAATTATCTAGTTATCATGGACGGTTTATAAATCCCTTTAATTCAGCACTGCAGAGTGGAAATGGGTATTTATACTTATTTAAGAGCGATTACACTTATGAACATTATAGTCAAGGTAATCTGGATGAACGCGGTAATTTCATTATCAAAGGTTATAGCAAAAGCGGGAAAAAAGGCAACTTTATATATTTCGAAAATATTGATCTTGAACTTGGCTTTAATATTTCCGAAAATAAATTATCAATTAGTTACCAAGTTGGTTTAGAGGAAGGAAAAGTTGAGTACCAAAAATTGCAAAACTAATAATTAAAATAAAAGATAAAATTAAACGGGAAACGGGCTATCACTTATAAGAGATAGCCCGTTTCCCATTTATAATATGAATATATTTTTATTTATTTCCCGGTTCATCAGATGGAGTACCAACAACCTTATATACTTTGTTTCCATTTGTATTTAACATTTCCTGGTAATAATAGTCATCCGGTGAAACATAAAATAATTGACCATTTAACTTTATCTTTCGGGTATCAGCTGGTAATTGATCAAATACATCACCTATTTTTGGTAAAGCCTGCGCATTTGTTCCATTAGCTGTATTTAATTGTCCGTCTTTACCAGCTATTACATATTCTGTTGAATTGTCATCCTTAGTAATTTGTTGATAATAAACCCCGTTCAATTCATAATATTGCACCCCATCAATCATAATTGATTTAGCTCCTGAAGGTAAATTTTTAATTTCTGCTCCTAATGGTGGTTCAACAACCGAATATTGGTCATTTTTACGTTGATAATAGTACCCTTCACTAAAGTAATATTCGGTATCACCCCAAAAAAACGGATAGTAACCAAAGGGTAGGTAACCAACACTTAAACCAATACGTGGCCAATATAAACTTGCATAAAATCCATTACTATAATAAAACCCTCCTCTATATCCCCAATAACCTCGGTAACCCCAATAACTTGGACCATAGTAACCCCTATAATAACCTCCACTACCATAATAACCTCTGTTATAACCACCCCGACCATAATAACCTCTATTATAACCTGTTGCACTTCTGCCATAACCGCCAGAATAACTACGAACACCTACAGAATTTCTGGAGCCATAAGCATTATAACTATTTGATCTGTTTGTTTGAACACCTACCCTCGCACCACCTTGATACGCTCTTGGTTGGTTACCAAAGCTACTCCTTGGTGCAGCAAATGAACGTGACCCAAATGAACTACCACCTCCTACACGAGCTCCGCCACCGCCACCCCCAAAATGACCTCCTCCACCTCCGGTATGTCCACCGCCCCCGCCGCCTCCATGACCATGTTGAGCGTACGTTAACACAGCTATCAACATTGTAAAACATAAGGCCAAACTTGCTTTCAATAATTTTTTATATCTTGAATTCATGATTTATTTTTTTTAAGGTAACACATTAGGTTGGACTATTGTTTTTACAAACGGTTTAATTGAATTTTAATTATTCATTAGTCCAATAAATTAATTTCACTTTTAGCATAGTAATGAAATTAAACTATTTAAAATTTAAACAAACCAATCGTATAATTCAGTTTGTTTAAGTTTAGCCTTTTCATAATTATTAATATCCTGTACTATTCGTCCTTCATTCATCATAATAATTCGATTTCCGTAATTATAAGCATCTCTTAAATTATGTGTAATAAGTAAAGCCGTTAAATTAAATTCTTTTATTAATAAATCAGCAGTTTGCATAATCAAAGCAGAGGAACGAGGGTCGAGAGCGGCTGTAGGTTCGTCAAGCAATAAAACTTTACAATCATCCATAATACTCATTAAAAGTGTTAAAGCCTGACGCTGACCACCAGATAAAGATCCAATTGGTTGGTCGATTTTATTTTCAAGCCCCATACCTAAAAGGCTAATTTTTTCTTTAACCTTCTTTTTAAACAATTCATTAATGCCAATGGTTAACCCTTTTGATTGTGTACGTATAGATGCCAATCTAAAATTATCCAAAATACTAAGTTGTGAAGCTGTGCCACTAAAAGGATTTTGAAAAACTCGGGCTATCCATTTTGACCTTTTATAATCAGGTAATTTTGAAACATCAAACCCATTTAATACAATCTCTCCTTTGTCGGCAAACAACTTACCTGCAATTAAGTCTAATAAAGTTGATTTTCCTGATCCATTTGATCCTACAATTACTAAAAATTCTTCTTTCTTAATATCCAAAGAAATTCCATTAACAGCATTTACTTGCGTAGCTTTTCCTTGATTAAATGTTTTATATAAGTTTTTAACACTAATCATAATTCTAAATTTTAGGCAAGAAATTAAACTTTAACTTAGGAATAATTATGATTATTAATACAAATGCAGCTGTAACCAACTTTAATAAATTGGCATCAACCCCAAGGTCAAGGGTAATAGCCAATACCAATTGAAAAATAACAGCACCCAATAAAACCAAACCTAAACTAAGCCAAACAGAAGTTATATTAAATAAATTAATAAAGGTTTCGGCAATAATTACAGAACCAAGACCAACTATTACAATTCCTATACCCATACTTATATCGGTAAAGCCCTGTAATTGACTCATTAGGTATCCGCTAACAGCAGTTAATGCATTTGCTAATGCCAAACCAATAATTTTCATCCTATCCGTGTTAACACCCAATGACCTTATCATTGTTTCACTATCTCCGGTTGCACGCATGGCAATACCAAAATCAGTTTTTAATAAATACCCGATTATAGTTGTTGTAATTGTAATAAATACAATAAGGATATAAAATGAATTATAGTTAGTATTAGAGGATATATTTAATATTGAAAATAATGAAGGAACATTTATTAATGGAAGGTTTGACCTGCCCATTATTGTTAGATTAATTGAATATAATGAATACATCACCAAAATACCTGCAAGCAAAGCGTTAATTTTTAATTTTGTATGTATTAAACCTGTTAATGCGCCTGAAATAGCCCCTGCAATAAGTACTAAAGGCAAAGCAATAAATGCGGAGATATGATGCATCAACAAAATTGCAGTAACAGCAGCCCCTAAGGTATAACTACCATCAGTAGTAATATCAGGTATATTAAATATTTTCATTGAAATATAAATACCTAAAGCAATACCAGAAAAACATAAACCCTGTAATACTGCAAACAGATAGAAATCCATTATTTAATTGGTTCAAAATTAGAAGGAATTGTTAATTGATATTTTTTTGCAGCACTTACATTGTAAACCCTTCGTCTAATTTTAACCATTTCAGGTTTAAGGTCTTTAGAATTATGCGTTTTAAGGTAATGTGCTGCTTGTTCTCCAGCTTGGTATCCCCATTGGTAAATATCGGCACCAAAAGCAGCAACAGCACCCCTTTTAACCAAACCAGCCTCGCTTGTAAATATCGGTACATTTATTTGGTTACAACTTTTTAGTATGGTTTCAAAGGAGGCAAAAACAGTATTATCAGGATTAGCAAAAAAAGCATCTATGTGATGGGTCAATAACGATTGTGTTATTAATTGAGCGTCAGCAGAGGAATTTAAAGGGAGTGCAATCAAATTTATATTTAGTTTGCGCGATAACATTTCTATCCTATTTTTTGCATCCACTGATTGTGGTTCACTTTGGTTATAAATCATGCCAACTACAAGGTTGGCTCCTTTTGGCCTAATAAATTTTGAAATGTTTGAAAATGAGGTGTCTATATAGTTTAAATCTTCAACAGCACCAAATAGGTTTATGGGTGGGTTTCCTTTATTATCAATTAGGTTCATGATTTTAGCAGTTGGTGAAACCATTACAAATACTGGAATAGATTT
Source organism: uncultured Mucilaginibacter sp. (assembly GCA_903927645.1). Classification (GTDB taxonomy): domain Bacteria; phylum Bacteroidota; class Bacteroidia; order Sphingobacteriales; family Sphingobacteriaceae; genus Mucilaginibacter. The sequence continues at coordinate 5,145 of CAIYNX010000288.1, read as the reverse complement.
TGTTCTTTGTAATGCCGTTATGGATGATAAAGTGGTGCATGTTGCCAATAAATTAACTTTATGTGAAACAAAACGGTTAACAATTTGTATTAAAGTAGGAATGTTACCCTGTGCATTATTGTATTCAATTTTAATGTTTTTATTTTCCTCACTAAAACCATTTTTTTTAAGTGCGTCAACAAAGCCAGTATGCGCAGGGGCTAAAGTAGCATCCTCCAAAAAGTCAACAAACCCTATAGTTGGAATTTTATCAACAGGTTTTTGATTGCATGAATTAATAAGGATAAGAAAAATTATGAATAAACTGTATTTGATAACTTTCATGAAATATAAATAATAATTTAATGATAAAAGTAAAAAAAGCTTTCTGTTTTACCCTTTTACTGTTTGACTTATTTAGCTATTATATTTAATTTAGCAATTACATGACACCTATAGTATCTAAACTACCCAATACAGGAACAACAATTTTTACAGTATTATCTGCTTTAGCTAATAAAGTTGGTGCCATTAATTTATCCCAGGGTTTTCCCGATTTCGATACATCACCAATACTTATTGATTTAGTAAACAAAGCGATGCTAAGTGGAAAAAATCAATATGCGCCAATGGCAGGCGTTTTGGCTTTACGTGAACAAATTGCTATTAAAACAAAAAAACTTTATGGTAGTAATTATAACCCTGAAACTGAAATTACAGTTACGGCCGGAGGAACTCAGGCAATATTTACAGCAATTGCAGCATTAATTAATCAAAACGACGAAGTAATCATATTTGAGCCTGCTTATGATTGTTATGCACCTGCCATTCGGTTAGCAGGAGGTATTGTAAAATCATTGGAGTTAGAGCCGCCCGACTATAAAATACCATGGGATATGGTTAAAAAACTAGCTAACAGTAAAACCAGAATGATTATACTTAATTCGCCTCATAACCCAACTGCAACCATTTTGCAGAAGCAGGATATAGAAGAATTAAGTGCGCTGGTTAGAAATCAGGAGATTTTGATTTTAAGTGATGAAGTATATGAACACCTGATTTTTGATAATCAAATACATCATAGCATGGCTTCATATCCGGAATTACAGCAAAAAAGTATTATAGTTTCTTCATTTGGTAAAACATTACATGCAACAGGATGGAAGGCAGGTTATTGCATAGGGCCCGAATACTTGATGAATGAATTTCGTAAGGTTCATCAGTTTTTAGTATTTAGTGTTAATACACCAATGCAATATGCTATAGCAGAATATTTAAAAGATGAAAATACTTATTTAGGACTTTCAAATTTTTTCCAGGAAAAACGAGATTATTTTAGGGAAGGAATGACACAAACTCGTTTTGAATTATTATCCTCAGCAGGTACTTATTTTCAAATGGCAACTTATCAAAAAATTACTGATGAAAGTGATTATGATTTTGCTATTCGATTAACAAAAGAAAAAGGGGTAGCCGCAATTCCGGTATCATCATTTTATAGTAAGGGTACCGATCATCATGTTTTAAGGTTTTGTTTTGCAAAGCAAAAAGAAACACTCGAAAAGGCACTTGAAAAATTAATTAAAGTATAACGGTATTTAAAAAATTGTTTTTAAGAAATAGTATTTTCATTTTATGAATGATTTAAAAATTACAATTTACCAGGCTGATATTTTTTGGGAAGATATTGATAGAAATTTATTAAACATAAGAGAAAAGTTAACAAAGGCGAATTTAGAAACGGATCTGATTATTTTACCCGAAATGTTTAATACGGGTTTTTCAATGGATGCCAATAGGTTGGCCGAACCCATGGATGGTAAAACAATTACATGGATGCATAAAATTGCGAAGCATTATGATGCGGTTGTAACTGGAAGTTTAATTATCAAAGAAAATAACCAATTTTATAACAGATTAATCTGGATGAGACCAAATGGTATTTTTGATCAATATGATAAAAAGCACTTATTTGGTTTAGGATTGGAGAATGAAAATTACATTCCGGGTAGTAATAAACTTATTGTTGAATTAAATGGATGGAATATTTGCCCTGTTATTTGCTACGATTTAAGATTTCCTGTTTGGCTGCGAAATAAAAACACGGAATATGATTTATTAATTGTAGTAGCAAACTGGCCCGAACCACGAATTGAACACTGGCTAGCACTTATTAAAGCCAGAGCAATAGAAAATCAGACATTCGTTGTAGGAGTAAATAGAATTGGTAAAGATGGGAATAACATTAAACATACAGGAAATTCTGTATGCATTAACCCATTAGGCATTAGCTTATTCGAAAATAAAAATAATGAGATAATACAGACAATTACTATTGAGGCTGGAGAAATTGAAAGAACAAGATCAAGTTTACCCTTTTTAAAAGATGGTGATGATTTTATAATTATTTAATTTTTAATTATTATACTTAGAATAACTATTAGCCTTTTATCAATAACTAATTTGCGTACCAAGTTTTTAATATATACTGAGCCAATTTATGTCCTTGTTCATCGGCAGTTCTGATATCAAAAGGGAAATTTATACCTCCATATAAACTGCTTTGACCATTTTCTGATTCTACTTGACTCAAAGATTTAATTACTCTACTTGGTTCACCACGGGTGGTAGAATGTATTTCGAGTATATTATCATTGCCGTAAAATTTTTTGAGAACCTCGAGTCCCGCTGAAACCATACTACAATGCCCGCAACAATAGGAAGGATATGGAGGAGTTATTACCAAAGGCGAAAATTTCGCATAACCTTTACTGGTTGAACCATCAATTTCAGTATTAAGAGCTGTAACTGGCCTCCAAAACAGATAGTAATAATTTGACTCAAATGAGGCTATACAAGCATCAGCCTCTGCCACATCGACTAACATAAAAACTAAGGCCGTTTCTTCAATGGTTGAACCGCGCTGTTGTGTTAATAAACGTGCAATTTCGTTTACAGTTAACTCGGCATCTTGTTTATAAAATTGTGCTATATGAGTTTGTTCTAAAGTACGTTTAGTACTTGAAACTGACCCAATTTCAGCAACAGCATCCAAATCATTTTTGTAGGCAGCGCTGGTAAGTTCTGGAGGAGCTACTGGTCTGAATTGGTTACCGCTTAAAATTAAAAAAGGTCTTATCCTACCCCATTGTTGGCTAATTCCTGGAGCAAAAACCCCTGGTGTAAGTTTATAATTACCTAATCCACTGTTACTGGAAGCCTGGTAAGGTATATCAGGTAATGATCCGTCAATTTCTCGCATTGCTAGAATATCAGCCGCTGAAGCTGCACCAATCTTTTCACCTTCTGCAACATCACCTTCGGTGATACCTTGTAAACTTATTAACAAAGCCGAATCAATAACTATTTTTTGAAGTGGAAAATATTTAATTAAAACATCATGAGCTGCCTTTGCTGCCGCTGCTTCGGTTGAGGCGTTGGCTGTTGATTTTCCGTTAAAATGATAAGGTTTTCCGATATGGCTAATTGAATTTACAGCATCATAAATTGCAATTGATTCTATTGCTAAAGTTCTACTTGTGAAGTTTGTAGTCTGTTTTGCTTTTTTTGAAGCTTTTATAGAAATTGAATTCCACTGAATAATAACATCACCAAGAGGCTTTTTTTCAGGTAATGCAAAACTGTTATTGTAAGCTAATAACAATAAAACAAAAACTTTAATAAAACAAGTACTTTTCATGATGATATAAATAATTATTAAATTACTAATTGATGTTTACACATTTTAACAATTAAAATAATATGATTTAATTTTTGTTAAAATAAGCTATCCTTATCAATACAAGATATAAATATAGAGATTAATTGTAACAAAAACGTTATAAAGTAAAAATGTGCTTTACTTTTTAAAAGTTGAATTTCGAAAATTAGAATTAAAAGTGGAAGAAAAATAATAATAATTATACCCAAAAGTGGTCTTTAAACTATTGTATGGTTTTTTAAGGTTCGTTTAATAAACTTTTTTTTGCTATTGTTAAATTATCCCTCTGAAGAGTGGTTAATTTAGGAAATTTTAAATCTAGGCTTTTAAGTGTGTCCAAAATAATGGTAGAAATTGCCAATCTGGTAAACCATTTTTTATCTGCCGGAATTATATACCAAGGACAATGCACTGTAGCAGTTTTTTTTATAGCCAATTCATAAGCATTCATATACTCACTCCAAAAGTTTCTTTCGTAAATATCATCCACAGAAAATTTCCAATTTTTTTCAGGTTCGTTAATTCGCTTTAAAAACCTTTCCTTTTGCTTATTTTTTGAGAGATGAAGGAAAAATTTAATAATAACCGTTCCATTTAATGAAAGATGTTCTTCAACATTTCTGATACTGTTATACCTATTTTCCCAAAAGCTATCTTTTATTTGTGTGGTATCAGTTAATTCTGGTAAATATTCTTTTTTCAATAATTCCGGATGAACTTTTGTAATTAGTACGTTTTCATAGTACGACCTATTATGAACACCAATACGACCAAATTTTGGAAATGATTTATAATGACGCCATAAAAAATCATGACCAATTTCTTCATTGTTTGGTTGTTTAAAGCTAAAAACTTCGCAACCTTGCGGATTAAGTCCCGATAATGTATGCGCAATAGCACTATCCTTACCAGAGGCATCGATTCCCTGAAATAAAATAAGAATTGCATTGTTATTACTTGCGTAAAGCTTAGTTTGAAGTTCAGATGTTTGCTTTATTAATGAGGATAAGTTTAATTCAACATCTTCCTTATTTAAATTGGCATCATATGAAGGATCAAAATTTTTTAAAGAAAATTCCGATCCTTCTTTTACTATAAACTTTTCTATTAACTCTTTCATTTAATAATTGGGACTTTTACTAAGTTAAATTAAATTTACCGGATTAATTTAAGTTTATAATTTTTGGGGTGAAAAGCCCAATTTAAACTTTAATTTTACATCTTTACCCTATGTTCAGAAGTATTAAAAACAAAATCCTCAGGTATACAATTATTTTTCTTTATTTTATTGTTATTTTCTTTTGTTCAATTGAATTAAATTTCCTTGGGTTATTTGGTTATTCGCCAGATATGAAAGATATTAAAAACCCATATTTATCTTTATCATCTGAAGTTTATTATGCCGATGGAACATTGATTGGCAGGTACTACAAGGAAAACCGATC
>CAIYNX010000287.1 GCA_903927645.1 uncultured Mucilaginibacter sp. | reverse complement strand
ATTTATTTTCTTCCAGTTTTTTAACCAACTGTAATTGTGCCCTGGCACGTTGAAGGTTATGACCATCAAAATGAGTTTTAAAATATACATCTCCATCAATATAATCTGTCAAAAACCTAACTGCTTGCATATAAGGCAGCAATAATACACCATCAATAAGCGACCAAATTTCAGGTTCAGATAAAAAAGATGCTGCATATTGCATATAACCAATAACATAGGCCTCAAACAAGGGTATATTTAATTGGATTTTTAAAAGTTCTGGTTCATCTTCTGGAGCGGTATTAATTATTGTTCTAATCGCATCGCCAAAGTCATAAGCTACAAAACCAGGCATCACCGTATCTAAATCAATAACGCATTGTGCATTATCCTTTTCATCAAGCAAAACGTTATTAAATTTTGTGTCGTTATGTATTACGCGTAAAGGTAGTTTACCCGCTGTACCTAGTTTTAAAATTTGGGTCATTCGCTCCCTTCTAGTTTCAATAAATAATAATTCGTCCGTAACCGTTTTACACCTCGATAGAGGATCCGCTTTTACTGATAAATATAGATTATCCAATCTATATCCTATATGATGGAATTTAGGAATCGTATCAATCAACAAACCCGGATCAAAATCAGCCAATAAAGTTTGAAATTTTCCAAAAGCTTTACCACCTTCCATGGCTTGTTTTTCGGTTGTTACCTGATCATAACTTTTTGTATTTTTAAGATAAATAAATAACCTCCAATAGTTCCCATTATTATCAGTAACTATATAGCTATTCTGTTTATTTTTAATTAAGGTAAGTAATTCTTTATGGGGTTTTGAATTTGGGATATCGAGGAGTTTATTATTTAAATGCTCCAAAACATAAACCAAATTACGCATTAGGCCTTCAACGTCTTTAAAAACATAATGGTTAACTTTCTGCAAAATATAATCCTCGGGTGAATCAGTTTTTACATAAAAAGTGTCATTTATATGCCCTGAGCCATATGGTTTAACTTGGGTTATTTTACCCTTTATTTGAAATTGGATTAGTATAGAATAAATAGCAGTATCTAACAAAGCATAATGAGTTAATATGGTAAATATCGTTTTTTAACTTGTAAATTTTAAATCAAAAAATGATGTTAGTTATTAAAAGATTAATGCCACTTTAATACTAAAACACTTAATTTGTAATCGATAATAGTATGAAAACATTTTTTAAAATATTTGTAGTAATTTACTTAACAATGTTTGCCGTTAAATTGAATGCGCAGAAAATTATAAAAGAAGGAAAAATTACCTATTCAACATCCTATGATATTCCTGCAAATCAATGGAAAAATGACGGCTCGTTACCAACAGAAATTGTGATATACATTAAAGGCGACTCAACCGCCGCAATAGTAAAACAGGGTTTGGCAACCATAAAAGGAGTATCTGTTTTGAAAAGCAATTACCATAGCATGACTATTGATGTTCCTGACCTTCAAAAAAAAATATTCGTATTGCTCTCCACCGAAGAGGTACAAAAAGAAAAATCCCTAATCCCTCAATTCACAGCCATAAATGACACTGATAAACAGATTATTAACGGTTATCATTGTAATAAAATAGACTTAACAGATAAGGCTACTGGTTTTATCTACGATTTATGGGTTACTCAAGATATTAGTATTATACCAAACACTGTAAGCAGACCAGTAAGTTTATTCGGTGGGGTACCAATAAAATTTGTAACTTTTAACCAAGGCTTGAGAATTTATACCGAATTAAAATTAATTGAAGAAACAAAGGTTCCTGATGGTTTTTTTTCGGCAACCAAAGATTATAAAACTATAACTTATGATGAACTTAAAAAAATAAGCCTTAGTGAGAAATAATTTATTAAGTGTGCTTTAAAAAAATATGCTCACTCTAATTCTATTTATTTAAATTATCCACCCTATCATAAAATTCATTTTGTAACTGAATTGTTTTATTGTCCGCCTTAACTTCCTTAAGTGCTTTTATAAAGGAAGCTATTTCATGTTCGGCAATAAATTTACCAAATTCCTTAGAGGCTTTATTACCTTCACCGGCATAATGGTTTGGGAATGAGGAATACCACCAAATTGGAGTATATAAGCCTTGCAGGCTCGATCTTTTTTGATCGGAACCATTTTGGTCTGATGCTCTATCCATTCGCATCAAATCAGGCCTATAATAAAGCAGTGTCGAGGTTTCCCTTTCACCTGCATGCATATCTGTGCTCAAATCTGATTTATGCATTTTACGGTACTCTGATAAATAGTCTGGATCATCTTCTGGCCTGTATAAGTAAACCACATAATTGTGCCGCTTATTTAATAATGATTGCATAAAGAATTGTAAAAATTCAGGATTACCACCATGACCGTTTAAAATTACAATTTTATCGAACCCGTTTCTGGCTATTTCATCGCAAGTTGCCTCCAATAAATCCCATAAAACCTTGCTTGGTAAAGCAAAGGTTCCAAATTGGTGCCGAGCCTCATTAATTTGACCATAAAAATAGTCGGGGAAAACTACGGCATATTCTTCTTTAACAGCCCTTGCCGCCCATTCGCGTACATGAATTAAATCGGTGCCAATAGGAGAATGAGGTCCATGTTTTTCTAAAATTCCTATTGGCAAAATGCAAGTTTTTGATGACTTTGCAAGCGCCTTTGGAAAATCTGTTGCTACTAATTCATCCCACCTGGAAGGAATTTCTTGAGCATAAGAAAATGTAGAACCAAGTATAATTAGCAAAAGTAAAGAAGCATATTTCATAAGCTTAATAAAAGGTTAATGTTATAATTTGGATGTTTGAATCTATAAAATAATTCAGATTTATGCCATATAAAATAGCGAAAAAAATAATGGGTGTAAATAATCAACCAATTATATTGAGTAAGCCAAAAAATAAAGGATAATTTTTATTAAAATTGCCTTCTCGTAGCTAACTATGTTTAGAAAAATCAGAAGCTTTATAATAGGTATTTACCTTGTTTTCGACTATCTATATGATAACTTTTTCCGTTTGGCCGTAGGTATGCCGAGGTTAAAACGTTGTCAAATAACTTCCCATTTATTTTTAGGTAGTCAATATAATTTGGTTGGACTAAAAAAATTAAAAGCATTGGGTGTAACAGCCATTGTAAATATGCGCATGCATGATATTTATACAGAAGAAACCCATGAGGGAATTAAATATTTACATTTTCCAACTGTAGATAATACACCTCCTCCCCTTGATGTTTTAATAAAGGGAGCAGCATTTATAGATAATGAAATTAAGCATAATGGAAAAGTTTATGTTCATTGCCGCCAAGGCTTAGGTAGAGGCCCAACAATGGCGATGGCTTACTTAATTAAGCTAGGTTTAACTTATCATGATGCTTATAATCAAATTAGGAGAGTTAGAATATTTATTAACCCTCGCCCCGGCCAAATAAGAAGATTAAAAGAATTAGAGGTTTACTATGCAAACCAAAAAAACTAATTCGTAAATTAACATTGCTTATGCAGGCAGTAAAAACACAAAATATTGATTGGATTAATAATTTGAGGCTTATTGCTTTGTTAGCAGTTATTATTTTACATAGTACTTCTTTATTATTAATGCAATTAGGCAAGGTTCCGTTATCAACCTGGTTGGTTGCTGATTTTTTAAACGCAATGGTTAGGTTTGCCGTACCCTGTTTCGTAATGATAACCGGAGCATTGCTTCTGCCTAAAGAGTATGAATTGGCGGCTTTTTTTAAAAAACGATTAACCAGAGTAGTTATACCCTTTCTTTTTTGGAGTTTAATTTATGTAATTTATTCATGGTATAATGAAGAATTGCTGTTTACAAATAATTTATGGTTGAATATAAAATTGGTACTTCATCAACTTAAAAATGGCAGTTGTTACCATTTATGGTATGTGTATATGCTTATTGGGCTTTATTTTATCATCCCTGTTATTGGTAAATTTGTACGTAATGCGAGTGAAAAGGAAACGCTCTATTTTTTATTGGTTTGGTTTGGAGTAATGATGCTCAACCAACCTTTTTTATCTCCCTACAACCCCTCGGTTGATATGCGCTACTTTACAGGGTACATTGGGTATTTGGTTTTAGGCAATTACTTAGCAACAAAGGATTTTAATATGCCTAATTTGCGTAATTGGATGGTTATTTTATTTCTAGTAAGTTTATTCATAATTACCTTGGGCTCCTGGCTGATTACCAGATATCCAAATATACCTGGTACAATGTTTTATGAACCAATTAACCCAGTAGTATTGATATTATCTGCTAGTGTTTTTTTAATTGTAAAATATACCATACCTAAGGTTCCAATTCTGTTTATAAAGATTCGTGATTTTATTGGCGGATATAATTATGGTATTTATCTGGGTCATGCATTGGTTTTATTCTTTTTGGATGATTTGGCAGGTATTAGTTATAAACTTTGTAACCCAATACTTAGTATTCCAATTACTGCTATCATTTGCCTGTTTATTACTTTAATATTAGTTTGGTTAATAAGTAAGGTTCCATTTGGAAAATGGGTTGCTGGATAAATTTACTTACCCAAGTTAATACCTGCAATTAAGATTTTTTTAAGAGATTTGTAAACATTAGCAATTAGTAAAATAAAAAATTATTAATGAAAAAACTCACCGAAGCGAATGCCTCCAAATTTACACTCATATTAATTTTACTTTCATTTATAGCACGTTGCTTTATAGCCGCTTACACAGGCTTAGGCAATGGCGAATCGTATTATTTCAGAGGTTCTTTGCATTTAGATGCGAGTTATTTTGATCAGCCACCCTTATTCTTTTGGCTTGGAGCAATTAGTATTAAATTATTTGGATTAACAAATTTTGGGATCAGGTTTGTTTCGGTTTTGCTGTTTTCTGGTACAAGTTGGTTTTTATTTATAATTACAAGAAAACTTTTTAACGCCAAAGCAGGTTTTTGGGCAGTTACCATAATGAATTTAAGTGCGTTATATACTATTGCCATTGCTTGTTGGTACCAGCCTGATGCACCTTTAATATTTTTTTGGTTATTAGCTACTTGGTTTATTATTCAATTGATGGTTGCACCCGGTACCGAAAATTCACAAGCAACTAGAAATAGCCGTAAAACATGGTTATTATGGCTGGCAGTTGGGGTAAGTATGGGTCTGGCTACCTTAAGTAAATACCATGTATTATTCTTGTTTGCCGGGGTCTTTATGTACGTAGCTACAAATAAAAGTCAGTTACATTGGTTAAGGCATCCCGGACCATATATCGCCATATTTATTACAATTTTAATGGCATCGCCAATTATATGGTGGAATTACCATAACAACTGGGTTTCATTTGTTTTTCAAGGATCAAGAGCTGGTGTTAATGGTGAAAATTTCAAATTACATTTCGACTGGTTTTTTAGGAGTATTGGCGGACAAGCAGCTTTTTTATTACCTTGGATTTGGGTGCCAACTATTCGTCAATTATTTGTATCATTTAACCTTCGTAAACAATTTTTAGCCTATAGCTTTATATTTTGGATGGCTATTTTGCCAATTGTTTTTTTTACTATTGTAACACTTTGGTCAGATCTTCAATACCATTTTCATTGGCAAGCCCCTGGTTATTTGATGCTTTTCATAGCACTTGGCTACAGTATTGATAAATCATTGACCAATCAAAAAGAAGGATACAAATTAACCCGCAGATGGCTTAACTTTTCGGTTTGTTTTACAACAATAACAATTAGCGTTCTTTCATTGCATATGGTTACTGGCTTTTGGACAAATTATGGACCGAAATGGGTAGTTCATAAGTTTCATGGTGATAACCTGGATCCTACCATTCAAGGTATTGATTATGATGACATAAATACCCGATTTGAGAAGGAAGGTTGGATAAAAAATCCTAAGATTTTTGCGGCAAGTACACGTTGGTGGCTTTCTGGAAAAATTGATTGGGTTTTAAGAGGGAAAAAAGACATTCTGGTTTTTGATCCTGATCCACGCAATCTTGCTTTCTTAGTTGATCCTAAAACCTTGATTGGAAACGATGCCATAATTATTGGCGATCACCATGAGGGAAATATTGACAAAAACGCAAAACCATTTTTTGATAGTATTACGCAGTTGCCCGACGTTCAAATTATTCGTAACGGCCCAGAATATACTTTACAAGTTTATTATTGTAAAAATTTTCACCTACCAAAAGCTAAACGCATGGATTTACCATTATATCGCCAACTAATTGGATTACCACCATTTGGCAAATAAAAAATATATCAAATAATGACAGACCCTCTTAAAATTCCATTGTTTGAAATGCGATTGGAAGAAATTCATAATGCAGACCCTTGGCTAAAACATGAAATTTCAAGGACAGATTTTATAGCTTTATTTCCAATATTATTTAAAAATGGAATGCCATTAAAACCTTCGCAACCGAGTGTATATGGAGTGGATAGGGAAGTGTTTTTAAAAGTTTTGGTTGCCTTTAATCAATGCTTCCGTTAAAGAAAATGATAAATATTTTTGATTTTGTTTGAAAACTTAATTATATAACAGATTATAAATGATAAATTATTTATAAACAGATATATGAGTTGTTTTAATGGTAAGCATAAAGGATTTACCAACACTAATTTTTACGTGTTTATCTAAAAGCATGGTCTTTATCAACTCATCTGATTTTAAGGCTTCAAATAAATCCCGAGCTACTGCACTACCACTTATATTATTTATTACCTTTCCATTTTCCATGGTGATATTAAAAGTATAGCCAGATTTGCCACGATCGCCGGCAGATTCAAAATCAGTTATGTTTAACTTAAATTGCTGTTCTTCAACAAGACTTTTTTTAATATGCAAACGAATTACTGGCAGGTACCTTTTCCAGGTAGTTAAATATTTTCTATCTTCCATTTAAGGTGATAAAGATAAGATAAAAAGATTGAAGAATTTGAGATTAGTAATTAAATAATAATTTAAGTAAACAAAATAAAATTTTAGCCTATTTTTTCTGATAATGGATGGATGGTTAATTAAAAAATAAACCTGAGCTTGGTTGATGCTCAGGTTTACGTACTTTAAAATGTTAAAAAATATGCCTTATATTTTATTCGAAATATTCTTTCATTTTTTCAAAGAAACTTTTATCATTTTTGCCCGGATTGGGTTTAAAATTAGGTGAACCTTGAAGTTTCTCTAAAATTTCGCGTTCCTCCCTACTCAATGCTTTTGGAGTCCAAATATTTATGTGAACTAATTGATCTCCCCTATTATATGAATTTACCTCAGGAACACCTTTACTTTTCAATCGCAATATTTTGCCACCTTGAGTACCCGGATCAATCTTAATTTTGGCTTTACCATCAATTGTAGGAACTTCAACACTTGTGCCTAATGCAGCATCAACAAAGTTTATATGTAAATCATAAATGACATTATTTCCATCACGTTTCAAAGTTTCATGAGGAATTTCTTCGATTAAAATTATAAGATCTCCAGGTATTCCGCCTCTGGGAGCAGCATTACCTTTACTTCCCATGCTCAGTTGCATACCTTCACTTACCCCAGCCGGAATATTAATACTAATTGTTTCTTCCCCTCTAACAACCCCGTCGCCAGCACATACCGTACATTTTGAAAGTATTGTTGATCCTTCCCCATTACAAGTAGGGCAGGTACTGGTTGTTTGCATTTGCCCCAAAATTGTGTTTGTAACTCGTCTTACAGCACCGGCGCCACCGCATGTTTTACAAGTTTGAAATGATGCACGATCTTTCGCCCCTGAGCCATCACAAGTTTTACAAACAATTTGTTTATTAACCTTAATCTTTTTTTCTGCGCCATTGGCTATTTCCTCTAGGGTGAGGCGCACTTTAATACGCAAATTAGTTCCTCTGGTAACTCTTCGACCGCCTGTGCTACCACCTTGTCTGCCACCTCCAAAAAAACCTTCAAATGGACTACCACCGCCAAAAATATCTCCAAACTGACTGAATATGTCATCCATATTCATATTGCTGCCGTAGCCACCGCCGTTGGCAGAATGGGCATTTGCAGCGTGACCAAATTGATCATAACGTTGGCGCTTCTCAGGATTACTTAGAACCTCATAAGCTTCAGCAGCTTCTTTAAACTTATCCTCAGCAGTTTTATCACCCTCGTTTTTATCAGGATGATATTTTATAGCCATTTTACGATAAGCCTTCTTTATTTCCTCAGCATCGGCTCCTTTGGTAACGCCCAACACATCGTAATAATCTCTTTTAGACATTTATTATTTTTTTAAATCTACCTGATTGGTGTTTTATTTTTCTTCTTTTTCTTTATTCTACTATTAGAAGTATTTTAAAGCGTAAGCAATATTTATTATACCCTAAAATACTATCATTGTTTAACTACCAACAATTACCTTCGCAAACCTAATAACCTTATCATTCAAAAAATACCCTTTCTCCATTTCATCAATAACCTTTCCCTTCAATTCTTCATTAGGTGCCGGAACGTTGGTAATAGCTTCTTGTAATTCAGGGTCAAAAGTAGAACCTATTGAGTCCATCGCTTTTAACCCCTTTTGAATAAGTATATTTTTCAATTTATTTTGAACAATTACTAAACCCTCTTTAACCGGAGCAACATCAGTTACATTTTCCATAGCCTTGGCAGCGCGTTCAAAATCATCTAAAACAGAAAGAAGAGATACTATTAGATCTTTCCCTTCCAACTTTCTTGCATCCTCACGTTCTTTTACTGTACGTCTTCTAAAATTATCAAATTCAGCAAATAATCGTAGATATTTATCGTTGGCTAATGCCAGTTCTTCCTTTACAATTTCAAGAGCACTTGGAGCATTTAAATCTTCATTTAATACCTCATCCTCAAGCCCGGGTTTTGTGGTTTCCGAGTCAGTAGTTACTTCATTTAAAACTTCAGGATTAACAGGAACGTCTTTAGAAGGATTGTCTTTATTTTTTTTCTTCAACATATCGTTAAAATTCATAGCTATTACCGCTAATCAAGTACCTTGCCACAACCATAAAGCCGACAAGTTGACAGCATAATTTTAAAATAAGGCATATTTTGACATTTAAAAACCTTCATCTGATTTTATTATTGACAATTTACTTAAAAGGGTTTTTAATAAAGGCTAACCATTTAAATTTCTAATTGTTGGTTTAACCATTAAATTAGAAAGATTAAGACAGATTATACAATGCGTGCATCTTCTAAAACCTTCCCATTCTCGCATTTAATAATCCGGGATGGGAATGTACGAATAATATGATAATCATGTGTCGCAACTAATACAGCAGTGCCTTGTTGACTAATACTTTTTAATAAAAGAATAATTTCTTCTGACGTTTCCGGGTCGAGATTACCGGTAGGCTCATCAGCGAGGATAATTTCAGGATCATTTAACAATGCCCTAGCAATTACAATACGTTGTTGTTCACCCCCTGAAAGTTCATGTGGCATTTTCTTGATTTTTGAACGTAAGCCAACTTTTTCAAGAACCTCCAAAGCCTGATTTGCAATAAGTTTTTTATCAGTCCAACCAGTTGCTTCCATTACAAACCGTAAATTCTCTTCTATTGTGCGATCTGTAAGTAACTGAAAATCTTGAAATACTATGCCAAGTTTGCGGCGAAGAAATGGAATATCTTTATCTTTAATATCCCTTAAAAGGTAACCACATGCTTGAGCATTACCGGTTTTAATATTTAAATCGCCGTAAATTACTTTTAATAGACTGCTTTTACCTGATCCGGTTTGACCAATTAACCATACAAAATCACCTTTATCAATTTGAAGATTTACATCAGTTAAAACAAGGTGTTTTTGTTGAAAAATATCAACATTCTGTAGTTTGATAATGGAAGTTGATGCCATGCTTTTAAAAATCTAGCTTTAATATTTGTCCAAAGGGTAAATCTTTTGCAAGATTAATGATGTAGTCAGTTTTATCATGCAGTCCTATCCTATCCAATGATTTTTCTGGCCTATCTAACCTAAAATATGCCAGTAGGGTAAATTTGTCATCCCTTAATTGAACATAATCAGGAATTTTTGCTACACCTTTTACTTTTATAATATACATAGTGAGATAGTCATTGTTACATGGTTGATTCTGCCATTGGTTAATAGTTATTGGAGAATATTTAATCATTTGTGCTAAAACAAAAAATTAAATTCATAAATATTTAATGCAGTATTAAATCGTTGATAATCTAAGATTAGTGAATTAATTTAAATTAATATACTCAAATAACACTGATTTTAGATTATCAAATATTTAATGTAAACAACAAAATAATGACCAATGCTTCTTAACTATAAAATTAAAGCGCTAAAACTTCTTTAACTCTTTCTGCGGCTTCTTTTAATAAAATAGCCGAAAAAACTTTTAAACCGGAATTGTCAATAAGTTGTTTCGCCTCTACAGCATTTGTGCCCTGTAACCTAACAATGATTGGAACTGGAATATTACCAATTTCATGATAAGCGTCAATTACACCTTGAGCCACCCTATCGCAACGAACAATTCCTCCAAAAATATTAATCAAAATAGCTTTAACATGCGGATCTTTTAAAATAATGTTAAATGCTGCTTTCACAGTTTCTGCGTTTGCGGTACCTCCAACATCCAAAAAGTTTGCTGGTTGTCCGCCTGCTATTTTTATAATATCCATAGTAGCCATCGCCAAACCTGCACCATTCACCATGCAACCTACGTTACCGTCAAGCTTTACATAATTTAAGTTTGATTTACTTGCTTCAACTTCCATTGGATCTTCTTCGTTTAAATCGCGCAAAGCCGCAAAATCGGGATGACGGTATAGGGCATTATCATCAAGATTTACTTTTGCATCAACGGCTAATATTTTATTATCAGAAGTTTTTAAAACTGGGTTAATCTCAAACATCGATGAATCTGTAGCTATATAGGCGTTATATAGAGCGGTAATAAATTTTACCATTTCCTTAAAAGCATCACCAGATAAACCTAAATTAAATGCTATTTTACGTGCTTGAAAACCTTGTAAACCAACCTTTGGATCAATTTCTTCTTTGAAAATTAAATCGGGTGTGTGTGCGGCAACTTCCTCAATGTCCATTCCTCCTTCGGTAGAATACATGATGATGTTACGACCCTTAGCCCTATCCAACAATACGCTCACGTAATATTCTTTTGTTTCACTTTCACCCGGATAATAAACATCCTGAGCAACTAAAACCTTATAAACTTTTTTTCCTTCGGGCCCAGTTTGGTGGGTAACTAACTGCATGCCTAGTATGTTACCTGCTTTTTCTTTTACTTCTGTAAGATTTTTGGCAAGTTTAACACCACCACCTTTACCTCTACCGCCAGCATGTATTTGTGCTTTAACAACTACCCAATCAGAACCGTAAGTTTCTTTTAAATTTTGTGCAGCTTCTATGGCTTGTTCAACAGTTTCTGCAACAATACCTTCCTGAACCCTAACGCCAAAGCTTTTTAGTATGGCTTTACCTTGATATTCGTGAATATTCATGTTTTTGAAGAATTTGCGGTAAATCTACTATTTTTTTGTCTATACCATAAGGTTGGTTTCTAAAAGATTTTCTTATTCTGATTAATAAATCTCAATTTTACAATTCAGTAATTCAATTACCTTTGTTAAATGCTTAAAGCAAATAAAATTCATAAATCATATGGTCAGCTTCAAATTTTAAAAGGAGTTGATTTAGAGGTAGAAAAAGGCGAGATAGTAACTATTGTTGGTGCCTCGGGTGCTGGCAAAAGTACTTTACTTAATATATTAGGTACACTTGATAGGGCTGATTCAGGTAAATTATTCATTAATAATTTAGAATTAAATTCTTTGTCGAATAAAAACCTAAGTGCCTTTAGGAATCAACGAATTGGTTTTATATTTCAATTTCACCACTTATTAAGTGAGTTTGATGCTATTGAAAATGTTTGTATCCCGGCATTTATTGCCGGCATGTCAAAAATAGAGGCGGAAGCTAGGGCTACCGAATTATTAAAACTGTTGGGCCTATCTGATAGATTAAAACATAAACCAAATGAATTATCAGGTGGTGAACAACAAAGAGTTGCGGTTGCAAGAGCATTGATTAATAATCCTTCCATTATATTTGCTGATGAACCTTCTGGCAATCTGGATTCGGCCAATGCCCTCGAACTACACCAACTATTTATAAACCTGAGAAATGATTTTAATCAGACTTTTGTAATAGTTACCCATAATCAGGACTTGGCTGATTTATCAGATCGTACGGTCGTAATGAAAGATGGTTTAATTGTTTAAAATAATAAATAAAAGTTTTGAAGATTCTCATAACGGGAGCAAGTACAGCAAAGGCATATCAATTAAAAAACAGGCTTAAGAACCAACAAGTTATTCTAGGCGACTACGAAGAAATACCTGATTTACTTTTACTTTCAGGCTCATTAATTAAAATTGCCAACCCAAATACGTCAAATTATCTTCAACAAATGGTAACTATATGTTTAGACCACGATATATCAGGTATTTATCCATTAAAAGAAATGGAAATAAAATTATTAAATGCCGCTAAACCATTATTCGAAGATTATAATATTCAGGTTTTAACTTAATACAAATTAAAGCAACGTAATTTCCATAAAATGAAACTATACAGTATTGATACCGGATTTTTTAAATTAGATGGAGGTGCCATGTTTGGTGTAGTGCCTAAAGCCATTTGGAATAAAACCAACCCAGCCGATGCAAATAATTTATGTACTTGGGCAATGCGCAGTTTACTAATTGAAGATGACAAAAGATTAATTTTGGTAGATACCGGTATTGGTAATAAACAAGATGAAAAGTTTTTTAGCCATTATTATTTGCATGGTGATCAAACAATTGATAAGTCCTTAGCTAAACATGGTTTTAATAGAAATGATATTACTGACGTTTTTTTGACCCATCTGCATTTTGACCATGTAGGAGGCGCAATTGTAAGAGAGGGTGAGAAACTAATACCTTCGTTTAAAAATGCGACTTATTGGAGTAACAAACAACATTGGGATTGGGCAGTTAACCCAAATGAACGTGAAAAAGCATCGTTTTTAAAAGATAACATTTTACCAATACAACAAGCCGGACAACTAAAATTTATAGAAAGTATAGATGGGATATCTTTTACTGACCAAATAAAAGTAAGATTTGTATATGGCCATACCGATGCAATGATGTTGCCTATAATTGAATATAAGCATACAAAATTATTGTATATGGCTGATTTATTGCCTTCAACTGGCCATATCCCTTTGCCTTATGTAATGGCTTATGATATGTTCCCCTTAAAAACTCTTGCTGAAAAGAAAACAATACTTCATGAAGTAGTTGAAAAGAACTATATCCTTTTTTTTGAGCACGATTCAATTAATGAATGCTGCACGTTACAATTAACAGAAAAAGGTATCAGGTTAAAAGAAATCTTTAATTTGAATGAAATATAAAATAAAGAGCAGTTGAAAAAGAATTGATTAAAAAATGATACAGAATACCCCAAATAAAACCATTTTTTAATCTAATGTAGGTGATACCCCAACCCATAAAAATTTGTGGAATAATAAAAAAAGGGTACACCCAGAATATAGAGAAATCAATTGGTCTATAATTCACAATATGTATTAACCCAAATACTGAAATTAAAATTACAGTGAATGTGACCTTCCAATTATAGGATATTTTAACCTCATCTTTTGGAGCATATTTAATAATTGTTCCCCAAGCTAAAACGGATTCAAATATTACTAATCCTAATCTTAAGCTAAGGTTTGCTAGTGGAACAAATCCACGAAAAAAATATATGAATGATATGCAAAATGCAAGTAGTATATGATGTTTTTTAAAGGACAAACCTAATCTAAAGATAATTTCTTCAAAAATTGGCCCTAATAGGCAAATGTACAACACCCCAATGATGTAACCATACTTATGGAAAACATTTGGAAATAGCTGTTTACTTTTCAGCGCTAAACTAGAATGATGGTAAACTTTTACAATCAGTTTATCTAAACCGTTTAATATTGGAAAAGCGATAATTATTAAAACTAAGAATACTATTAAATAAACCCTCAAAACCAACAATAGTTTATTTCTAAAACCTGTTACAGTTTCTATTTTAGGGTATTGATTTAAATAAAATAATTCGGTTATAATTTTATGCATTAATTGAATTTAAAACTTTAACAATTTATAAAATTTAATTAGAAAATTAATTTTGCAAGAGGTTTAATTTGGGAAAAATATGAAGGTGGATTTATTGCTAAAAAATGAAATTAATAAAAATGTAAAATATTAAATATTTTTGTTTCTATACTTCCCATTTACTCCTTAAAAGTTCATGTTGAGCATAAATTTTTTCAATTTTTTTTCGACATTTTTAAAATTAATAACAATTTTGTACCTTCGAACCTTTTACATTCTTACATAAAACCAAGGATAAAAATTTAAATGAGACAACTCAAAATAACGCAATCCATTACCAATCGTGAGTCGCAATCACTCGACAAATACCTCCATGAAATTGGTAAAGTTGATTTGATAACTGCCGAGGAAGAAGTAATATTAGCTCAAAAAATTAGAGAGGGTGATCAAGCAGCATTAGAACGTTTAACCAAAACAAACCTACGTTTTGTTGTTTCAGTAGCAAAACAATACCAAAACCAAGGACTTACACTTGGTGATTTAATAAATGAAGGTAACCTAGGGTTAATTAAAGCTGCCAAACGTTTTGATGAAACAAAAGGTTTTAAATTTATTTCATATGCAGTTTGGTGGATCCGTCAATCAATTTTACAAGCCATTGCCGAGCAATCTCGTATTGTTCGTTTGCCACTAAATCAGGTTGGGTCATTAAGTAAAATAAGTAAAGCCTTTTCGAAACTAGAGCAGGAATATGAGCGAGAGCCCTCTCCCGAAGAATTGGCAGATATATTGGAAACTACCGTCGATAAAATATCCGATACCTTAAGCAATTCGGGCAGACATGTATCTATGGATGCTCCATTTGTTCAAGGTGAAGAAAATACCCTTCTTGATGTTCTTGAAAACCAAGAACCTAATACTGATTCTATTTTAATAAATGAATCATTATCAGAAGAAATAAAACGGTCGCTTTCAACCCTTACTGAAAGAGAACGTGAAATTATAGTACTCTTTTTTGGCCTAGGAACTAATCATCCACTATCATTGGAGGAAATTGGTGAAAAGTTCAACCTCACACGTGAGCGAGTTCGCCAAATTAAAGACAAAGCCTTACAAAGGTTGAGGCATACTTCCAGAAGCAAAATACTAAAGTCGTATTTAGGTTAAAAATGTAATAAATAAAACTAAAAAAGGTATTAAGTCAATGATTTAATACCTTTTTAGTTTTAATTTCCCTGATAGTTAAATTCTTATTTCTGTATTGAGATTTTTTTTACAACCATTATGAATTACTAAATAAAAAAGTAATTTAGTATTCGTATTTAACAATTATTTTACAAAGATGAGAATCCCAATTTTTCAGGCAGACGCATTTACTGATCAACTTTTTGGAGGCAATCCTGCTGCAATTTGTCCGCTTGATAATTGGTTACCTGAAGAAATAATGCAAAAAATTGCCATTGAAAATAATTTGGCAGAGACAGCCTTTTTCGTTAAAAACGAAAACGGATATAAACTACGTTGGTTTACACCTGAATATGAAATAGACCTATGTGGTCATGCGACATTAGCAGCGGCGCATATATTATTTACAGAATTAGGCCATAAAGGGAATGTCATAAATTTTGAAACTATTAAAGCAGGAGCACTTGTTGTTACCAAAGAAGGCGATAAATACGCAATGGATTTTCCTTCACGCCCTGCAATTCATATTGAGCCACCTATTGGCTTGGTAGAAGCCTTGGGCGAAATACAACCAGTAGAAGTTTTAAGATCGAGAGACTATTTTTTAGTTTACGACAATGAAGATGAAATTCAAGATATTTCACCCGACTTTTTTGCATTATCAAAAATGGATACTATTGGTGTTATTGTAACTTCACCCGGAAAAAGTGTTGATTTTGTTTCCCGATTTTTTGCTCCAGGAGCAGGTATTCCTGAAGATCCGGTTACTGGTTCTGCACATTGTAATCTTATTCCTTATTGGGCCGATAAATTAGGCAAAAAACAATTACATGCTTACCAACTTTCTTCACGTAAAGGTGAATTATGGTGCGAACTGGCAGGAGAAAGGGTAATTATAAAAGGGAAAGCAGTTACATACCTTAAAGGAGAAATATTTATTTAATTTCTGGCTTATTAGAAAGCATCAAGTAGTTGGCATCTAGTTGTTAGATGTTGGATTATTATTTTTTTATTCTGAAGCCAAATAATTAGAAAATAGATTCTTAAAATCCATAAAATCGTTTAGTTTAGGAAACTTAGCTAAAAACTTAGATTTTTAATAGATTACATATCCCTTAAATATTTATTCTTATTAAAAATCATTAGTATTTCCGACTTTTTAATTTTTGGTATTTTCCACATTCGGACTTTTGGACTTAATAGAAATAATTTTAGCAAAATTGATTTTTTTATAATTACTTTGAAGGTTGGGATTTTTAATAACTATCAAGAGATAAATGCAACTTACTAAGTTAGAGATAAAAGGGTTTAAGAGTTTTGGCGACAAGATTACCATCAATTTTAATGAAGGAATAACTGCTATTGTTGGCCCAAATGGTTGTGGAAAATCAAATGTTGTTGATGCAATACGTTGGGTTTTGGGGGAGCAAAGCACCAGGATGCTACGCTCTGAGAAAATGGACAACGTTATTTTTAATGGTTCAAAAAGCCGAAAGGCAGCTAACCTGGCTGAGGTTTCATTATCTTTTGATAATACAAAAAATATTTTACCAACTGATTTTACCCAAGTCACCTTAACCCGTAGACTTTATCGGACAGGGGAAAGTGAATATAGGCTAAATGATGTTCAATGCAGATTAAAAGACATCACTGATTTATTTTTAGATACCGGAATTGGAGCTGATTCATATTCAATAATTGAGTTAAAAATGGTTGATGAAATCATCACCAATAAGGAAGGCTCAAGAAGAAATTTATTTGAAGAAGCCTCCGGAATTTCAAAATATAAGCTTCGTAAAAAGCAAACCTTCAACAAGCTTAAAGATACCGAGGCAGATTTGGCAAGGGTAGAGGATTTACTTTTTGAAATCGAAAAAAATTTAAAAACACTCGAAAATCAGGCAAAAAAAACAGAGCGATATTATCGCTTAAAAGAACAATATAAGTCCTTAAGCATTATGTTGGCCTCTTTCCGAATTGTTAGCTTTAGTTCATCATTGGCTAAGTTGGAAGAGCAAGAGCAAAAACATAAGGAAGAGAAAATGGGTATTGTTACACAAATTGATACTTTGGAGGCACTTATACAACAGCAAAAATTGGACATTGTTACCAAGGAAAAAAACTTATCAGTTCAACAAAAAGCTACCAACGAGTTTATTTCAAAAATAAGAGCCTATGAAAGCGAGAAAAAGATAAAAAACGAACAATTAAAATTTCAACAAGATAAGGAAACAAGATTATCAGAGGAAATAGACCGCGATAAAGTTCAATTAAACCATGTACTTTATAATTTGAAACGTTTATCTGAAGAAAAAATATTAGAGGAAGAATCCTTACAAAAAATATTGGTGCAACTTAATGAGCTTAAATCGGCTGTTGACGAATTGCGTTTACAACAAACAAGTGGAAAAAATGAAATAAATGAACTTACAAGCATTAGCACACGACTTCAAAATCAAGCTTATAAAGCTGAAAAAGATATTGATATTTTAAATATTCAACAGCAAGCTCTTAAACAAGAGGGCGACCGAAATTTGGAAGACACTACAAATAAAGAAGCAGAGCTCTCGCATTTTAATATAGCAGTAGCAGAGCTAGAAAAAAAAGTTTCAGAAGCAGATTCAAATTTACAAGCTACTATAGAAACTGAGGGCAAAATACTTGAAAAAATAGCTGAAACACAAACCGAAATTGAGGAAGTACAAGGCATCATTATCCGGGAGAGTAGAAGACTCGATGCTAAACAAAATGAATATAACCTAACAAAAAGTATGGTTGAAAATCTGGAAGGTTTCCCGGAGTCAATTCGTTTTTTAAAGAAAAATACCAGTTGGGCCAAAAATGCTCCGTTATTTAGTGATGTTCTGTATTGTAAGGAAGAATATAGAGTTGCCATAGAAAACTATTTGGAACCTTTGATGAATCATTATGTAGTTGAAAGTTATAATGAAGCTATAAATGCAATAAATTTATTAAGCAATTCGGCTCAAGGTAGAGCACAGTTTTTTATATTAAACAATTTAGAAAGCACTCAAAGCCGAGATATTGAAATTGACATAGATTTTGGAGTTAGTTTATCGGAGGCTATACCTGCCTTAAAAGTGATTGAGGTTGATAAAAAGTATCAAAATTTATGCAAACATTTATTAAGCAATGTTTTTTTAATTGATGATGATACAGAACAAAGTATTAATAATACACGATTACCTGATGGTTTGGTACTAATTGGAAAAAGTGGAAAATTTAATAAAACTCGTTTCACAATGACAGGTGGTTCGGTAGGTTTGTTTGAAGGTAAAAGAATTGGTAGAGCTAAAAACCTAGACAATCTGATTAAAGAGGTTAAAGAAGCAGAAGACCAAGTTCAAACTTTAAAGAATAAGTATGAGGTTTTACAAAATAATCTGACTAGTTTAAAATCATCACTAAGAGCCGAAGAAATTAAACAAAAACAGCTTGATTTAAACCGTTTGAATACTGAGTTGATTACAGTAAAAACCAGACAGGAGCAATATCAAAATTTTATTGAGAACAGCTTGAACAGAAAGGAAGATATAGGCATTAAAATTATGGCTATTGACCAAGAACTAGTTTCACTTATTCCATTACTAGAAACTTTAAAAGAACAAAGGCAATTTCAAAATGACATATTGGCAGAAAAGCAAATAGCCTTTAATGAGTTAAATGAATACTTTACGGTAGAATCAAACAGATATAATCAGGAAAATATACGTTTTCACCAACAACAAAATAAGGTTTCTGGCTTAAATAAAGACCTTGATTATAGGTTATCACAACAAGAGTCGCTGGAGATAAGAATAACTCAAAACACCAATGAACTTGAAAAAGTTAAAATTGCAATTCAGGAAAATTTGCAACAAGCCGACCATTCTGATGATGATTTAATTGAAATGTATAGCCAGCGGGAAGAACTTGAAAAAGCAACACAACAGGCAGAACAAGATTATTACGATTGGCGTGGAAAACTTACCATTACAGAAAATGAAATTTCAATGTTGAGGCGTAAAAAGGAAAATGCGGAAACTATTGAAAATGCAACTAAGGATGAAAGAAATAATCTCAAATTAGAATTAAGTGCCCTAAAAGAGCGATTATCAGTTGAGTTTAATGTTAACATCAATGAATTGGCTGAAAATAGCTTACCAGAAGATGAAAACGAGCAGGAATTACGCGAACGAACCGAAAAACTAAAAAAACAACTGGATGAATTTGGCGCTATTAACCCATTGGCGGTGGAAGCTTATAACGAAATGAATGAACGTTATACCTTTATACAAGCACAAAAAAAGGATTTAAGTGATGCTAAGGCCTCTTTATTGGCTACCATTCAGGAAATTGATGATACTGCTCGAGAAAAGTTTATGTCGTCTTTTGTGTTAGTAAGAGAAAATTTTATAAAAGTATTCCGCTCTCTATTTAACGAGGAGGATTCTTGTGATTTAATTTTAAGTGATCCACAAAACCCACTTGAATCAGATATTGATATTATAGCAAAACCTAAAGGTAAACGGCCTCTGTCAATTAATCAATTATCAGGTGGGGAGAAAACATTGACTGCAACAGCAATATTGTTTTCCCTCTACCTCTTAAAGCCTGCTCCCTTTTGTATTTTTGATGAGGTTGACGCGCCACTAGATGATACCAATATTGATAAATTCAATAAAATTATTCGCGATTTTTCAACCGAATCCCAATTTATTGTAATTTCACATAACAAGCGCACCATAGCAAGCACCGATATTATTTACGGTGTTACTATGGTTGAGCAAGGTATTTCGAGGGTTGTTCCTGTTGATTTAAGGGAACTTGTTGATTAGTTAATTATCAACAATAATCCTTTACCCTTAGGAATATTAATATCATCATCAACCTTAAAGGTGGTAGCGGATTGGAAATTTTTAATTTCGGGTGCAACAATTGTTGCTTTTGATGGATCAATTCCCAATTTTTTCCAATTAATTACCAGCTTAACTTTTGTATCCTCGGTAGCCCAACTTGCCAAGGCAACCAATACTTTATTTTCCTTTTTATAAATAGTAACCGGAACTTTAGAATTATCTGTTTTAACCGGATTATCATCAACCCAATAACCAATCATGCTTGAGCCTTTTATTCCGAAATCATCCCAAACTTTCCAAATAGGGCGAGGGTCGGCATTATCACTCCAAGGCATCCTGTTGGTCATGCCATAAACCATTCCGCGCCAAGGGTTTCCTCCACCTTGCAACATCTCTCCCATTAATCCAAATGGTATACCAGAAACTTCCGTTAAAAAAAAATCGGGAGAATTGTTTTCATAATCAAAATATTCACCAAACCATAACCTGTCCAAATACGGAAAATGTTCCATATATAAGTTTGCGCTATTATTAAAGCCATCATTTTTATTATATTGATTTGCCGAGTGTAAATCAATGATGCCAGGATGGCCATTTTGGGTAAGTACCCTTTTTATACGTTTCATGGTGATTCTATCAAAAGCTACATCGTCCAAATAAATGCCATCAATGCCAACATTTTGTACCAACCAATTCATTCCTTCAACATAATAGTTGTGCCAACGGCTCATACCACTATTTAAAATAGCTGCATCTTTAATTTCAGGAACATACCAAGCCGCAATATAATCATCACCAAGATGTTCTTGCAACCATGAATAACCACCCCCTTTGCCCGAAGAGTAAATTTCATTTCCAAGACTACGCATAGCAAAAGTTTCATAAGCACTATTTGAAAGCTCACGAACTGTATTATAAATTTTTACCTTTAGCCCCTTTTGGTGTGCTTCATCTATATAAGCTTTCATGGCCGGGTAAGCAATAAAAGGATAATTAATAAAGGGATTTATTGGCGTTGCATGGTGTATATTAACAACAGTTGCACCTTTTGCTTTTATCGAATCAATTGAGTCATATTTATGAAAAAATCGGGTTTCCCATTGAAAATCAGTATTTAACGGATGAAATGGAGTTATTAATAACGTAAAATTATAATATAAAACATCCCCCTTTTTTAATATTCGTTGTCCGCTATAGTTCCTAACCAATACGGTGTTTTCCTTTTCACTTATGTTGATACCACCTTTATTATTATTGCCCCATGAGGTTGGTAATAACAAAGGCTTTTGTAAATAAAAATTAGTATTGAGGGGTCTTACATAATTTTCATCACGTAGCGAATATTGCAGACCGGCGTTTACATCACCTATCCAGGCTCCATCTTGGTTTTTGTTGGCAACATCCCATTTCCAATCATAACTAATTGGCCTATTCCCGCCTTTTTGGTTTAGGCCCATCATATATTTAGCGGCTTCTTTGTTAAACGGAATATCCATACTAACATCTTTAAGGTCAACATCTTGTAGTGCTGTAACTTTAACATTATAAGTTGTGAAACCATCAAACTCAAGTGAGCCATTTATATCTAATTTCAAATCAGAGGTGGTGCTGACTGCCTCCCACCTAACTGTTCCGGAGTCAATTTTAGTAAATTTTAACTTTCCTGATTGCCAATTCTCCATCCCCGCTATTGTTTCGGCATTGAATGAAATTGGTGAATTGATTACCTGCTTTGGTTTTTTTGAATAGGAGGTCATCTCCTGGGTAAAGTAAGTTTCTATTTTTTGTGGAAAACCATTGTCGCCTAGAACTAATTTTCGACCTAAAAATTCAATTGTACTTCCTTTAACAATAAGTGGAATATAGGGTTTAATTACCTCATTTTTTTGTGCAAGTGTTGAGTTAAGCCAAGTTAAGCGGGTTAGTTTTTCAGGGGCATCTATTCCATTATTTTTAATTATTGGACTTTTAACTTTCAATGCAACTGCAATTTCGGTCGAAATTGTACCCTTAGCTGTTATTGTTGCGATACCGGTATATTCACCTTCTGGAATGTTTTCAGGAATATTGACCAAACACCAAAAAGCCTGAACATCTCCTTTTTTAACATCAATTCTTTTTTTAAACAACTCACCTTTATAATTTATTCCGGAAGTATTCATACATGAAAATAAGCCAGATGATATAGATTGACCGGAAGGATTTTTGAAATCAGAAAATGAAACATTAACATCTTCCAAATTTTGCGAAATTGGATAAACACCTAATTGCCATGAAAAATTCTCACCCAGATTGGCAACATCGGTAAATTTATTTCTTGCCCCAGTTTTTATCCATCTTTGAGGTAAGTCATGTTTCATTCTAATAGCATTTAACCTATCCTCCGGAAAAACCAGATAAGGTTTATCACCACTTTTATTTACAAGATTATCAACTTCTCTTTTAAAAGCAATTACCTCCATAGGGTAATTGCTATTAGCCCCATTTATTGACTCAATTGCTTCAACGTTAGCTTGTTCAATACTTTCAAAATTTGGAATTGCCTTACCTATTACCTTATTTGCTGTAAGTTCTGATTTAAGATAGTGTATATTAGGGTAGTTTGATTTACGATCAACCTTATAAGGTAAATAATAAACAAAATACTTATTATGATCTTTAACTGGTTCAAAATACAATAAACCAGTTTCTCTTGTTATACTCCCTAACTCAACTTTTACTATTTGGTTGGTAGTTGAATCAACAAAAATAATCTTCTTATTTTCAGGGTTTAAATCATTCCTTCGCCAATCAATTGTTGCAAAGGCAATTTTTGCTCCAGTATTTTCAATGGTTAATACAACCCTTTGATTGCCTAAAGAATCGGCATCCCAATCGTTATTCTTCGACACATAATTTATGTCTTGGGCAAAACTACAAGTAGCGAAATAAAGCATCAAAATGCTGATAATAAGGGTTTGTTTCATTTAAAGGATTTTATAGTTGCTGAAAATACAATGAAAAATTGAAATAAAACAAATATTCTATTAAGTTAGCGTTAAAAAATATTTAAAAACTATTTAAAAACAACCTTGGTAGCTCCGTATCCAAATTTTTCT
>CAIYNX010000286.1 GCA_903927645.1 uncultured Mucilaginibacter sp. | reverse complement strand
CTGGTCAAAATCTTCAGGGATACTAAAGGGAATAAATAGCAATACAGCTGCTAAAATTTGTATCGATGCGTAAATCTGCTAATTAAGTTATACAAGGGCTAAGTATAATTCATCGTTTGCTATTTTAACAGTTCCGTATAAATTTTATAGTTTTCGTCATCAAAACAAACAAAAATTACCTTTTCTATTTGCCTATTGGTAGCTAAAAAATCGCTTACGGTTTTAATGGCAATTTCGGCTGCCTTTTGTTTTGGAAAATGATAAATGCCAGTACTAATATTTGGAAAAGCAATTGATTTAACTTGATGATTAACAGCAAGATTTAAACTATTTAAATAGGCGCAAGCTAATAAACCTTCTTCGTTGTTTTTACCATTGTTCCAAACAGGGCCAACCGTATGTATAACATAATTGGAAGGAAGCTTTCCGGCAGTAGTTATAACTGCTTCACCTACCTTACAGCCACCTTGCTTACTTCTAATTTTTTCACATTCGGCCAATATTGACCCACCTCCTGCTCTGTGTATCGCACCATCAACACCGCCACCACCAAGCAATGAAGTATTGGCGGCATTTACTATGGCATCGACTTTTATTTTGGTAATGTCGCCTTGTATTGTTTCTATCATTACAAATTTATGAAGGGCAATTAATTAAAAATTGAATTAAATGTGGTACGATTAGGAGTGGTTTATTTAGTATTTTCAATTGCAATAGTATTTTTCTGTTTTTTATGATAGATTTCATAGCTAAATAAACCAATAATAGGCACTGGTATAAACGTAATCAATAATCCCAATCCCCAAAAACCAAAGCATCCGGTAGCGCATCTAATATCAGGCGACAAGCCCATCATTGAAATAAATGGCGACAATATCGAAAATATGATACCCACCAAAAAGCTAATGAGCGTTATTGCCCCGATGGATAAATTTATTTTATCCCTATTTTTTAATGATATTAATTTTAGTTGTAAAGTTGGCGCGGTACTAATTAAAATTAATGGAAGGATTGCAAATAAGAAAAACTTCATGGTGTTTTAGGTTTTTAATTAATACCATAATTATTGAAAAGGTAACCGTAGCGTGTTGTGAATTTTTAATAAAATAGCATAAACTCTTTAGCAAATATACAGCAATCACCCCACCACCGGGTTTGGCATAATATCCAGTTTGGCAAAACGTTGTACTTCTATGCTCGGGAAGTCAAAATCCTGCACTATTTTACCTTCAATAAGGTAACAGCCTTTGCCCCTAAAGGGGTAGCTGGGCGTATTGTTGGGGAAATGGGTGGTATCAAAAAAGTTCCCTTCGGCATCTAAAAAAGTGCCAAACCACATTAGCTTATTGTTTTTGGTGCGTACCGTTTTTTCGCATACGTAGTTGCCAACCATGCGCACGGTTTTGCCTAGCATTGCTTTCATGCTTTTAGCCATTACATCGCCCCGGTAATCGGTCTGCAACATATCAAACATGGACAGGGAAAGCGGATAGCCCAGCAGCTCCAATTCATTATAAGCATCTTCCAAGCTAGTATTTATCAATTGGGGTAGTTTGTAAGCCTTGGCAGGTATGGCAAATAGCTCGTTTACGGGTTTTTCGGCAGGTTTAGTGCCCAGGTAGTTATGCACTTCCCAAAGCAATTGTTTTTTACTTTGCCCGGTAAAACGCAACGCGCCTACCCTAATCAGCACAATACATTGCTCTAGGGTAATGCCGGTGCGTTTTATAAAATCTTCCATACCCAAAAACGGCCCGTTTAATTGCCGTTCAAGCGGGATGCTGGTCATGTATTTGTCTTCCAAGCCTTGTATGCCTATAAAGCCCAAAAACACCTCGGTGCCATTTATCTTTACCTTGGCATCGCTACTGTTAATGCAAGGGAGGTGTACTTTGGCTCCGGCTTTTTTCAGCTCGTGCACATACAACCAACGCGAGTAAAAGCCCCCGTAATTATTAAGCACGGCCACCATAAACTCCATGGGGTAATAGGTTTTCAGGAACAGGCTTTGGTAGCTCTCTACCGCGAAACTGGCCGAGTGCGCCTTCGAGAAACTATAGCCGGCAAAGCTGGATACTTGTCGCCATACTTCAGCAACCACCTCTTTTGGTCTGCCCAGGGCGATGGCTCCTGCAAAAAACTTATCAACCAAGCGGTCAAATTCAATCTTCGACCGATACTTGCCACTCATGCCACGCCGCAATATATCGGCATCGGTGCCATCCATGCCGGCAAAGTGTATGCATATTTTTATCACGTCTTCCTGGTAAACCATTACGCCGTAGGTCTCTTTCAACTGTTCTTCCATTACCGGATGCAGGTAAACCACCTTATCGGGCGCGTGGAAGTTGCGTATATAAGCCTGCATCATGCCCGATTGCGCTACCCCCGGTCTGATGATGGAGCTGGCCGCCACCAGTGTCAGGTAATCGGCACAGCGAAGCTTGCTCAACAATTGCCGCATAGCCGGCGATTCGATATAAAAACAGCCAATGGTATCGCTGGTTTTAAGTTGCTGATTAATAACGGGGTCTTCCTTGAATTTTTTAATGGCATATACATCCACCTTTTTGCCCTGGTTTTCGCCAATTAGCTGGGCGGCCTCTTTTATATGCCCAATACCACGCTGACTCAATATATCAAACTTCTCAAAGCCAATGGCCTCGGCTTCGTACATATCCCATTGTACGGTTGGCATGCCTTTAGGCGGCAGGTCGAGTGCGGTATAGTAGGTAAGGGGCTCTTCGGATATCAATACCCCTCCGGCATGTATCGACCGCTGATTGGGCATATCCTGCATCAGTTCATGTATGGCCAGTATTTTTTTAAAAGTAGGATTGGTTGCGTTATCGCTGTTTTTGGTACGATCGGTAAAGCTGTCAATCTCCAATCGGGGTAAACCCATTACCTTGCTTATTTCGCGTATCACCGATCTATCTTTAAACGTACTCATGGTACCCAGCAAGGCGGTATGTTTGCTGCCATAGCGTTTAAAAATATAATCCTGTACATCTTCGCGTTCGTCCCAGCTATAATCAACATCAAAATCGGGTGGCGAGGTGCGCGATTTGTTTAAAAAACGTTCAAAGTACAAATCAAGCTCCAACGGATCCACATCGGTAATACGCAAACAATAAGCCACCGTACTGTTTGCCCCCGAGCCACGCCCTACATGGTAATACCCCCTCGCCATCGAGTAGCGAACAATATCCCAGGTAATTAAAAAATAGGCCGCAAAGCCCAAATCATCAATCACCTGTAGCTCTTCTTTTACCTTCCTCAATGCCTTTTTGTTGTTTTTGCCAAAGCGGAATAGCATGCCCTCCAAAGCCAGTTTTTGCAGCAGGGCAAAATCATCCTGCTTGTTACCTGTAAAAGTTTTCCGGTTTCTTGATTTCTCATCAGGTATATGCATGGAGCAGCTATTCATCAGTTTTTCGGTATTGCTGATGATATAGGGATGCCCTTCAAACTTTTCGCGCAGCTTATCAATTGGGTAAAATACCTCATCGGGTTGGCATTTGTACTCGTCGGTCACTTTAGTAAGCAGGGTGTTCAGGTCAATGCCACGCAGGTATTCGTGCAGGCGGTAGGTTATTTTACTGCTTACCGTTACCGGATGCAGGGCAAGCAATTTATCTTTTATAGCGGCCAATGGCTTCCCGAAAAGGCGGTTTAGCTGGTTGTAGCGGATTCCTATATATTCATTTTCGCGTAACGCAATTTCGGTATCGCCGGTAAAAGGATAAATAATGGCCGCGTTTTGAAAATGCCAGGGCACATCGGGCAGTGGCTGGTTGTTTAGGTTATGAAAAGTTAAAAAATCATTCAGCTCTTTCATACCATCGCGGTTAAGCGCGATACCAATATATAACAGTTGCTGATTGCGGCGGAATTCCATACCGGCAATAGGCGTAATACCCGCCTTATTAGCCAGGCGTACAAATTCCATAATACCGGTGGAGTTATTGATATCGGTTAAAGCCAACCTTTCTATTCCATTGGCTTTGGCCAGCTCAATAATGGTTTTAACACACATAGTGCCATACCGTAAACTATATTGAGAATGGGTATTAAGATACATACAGCATGAGATAGGCATACCTGTTTCCCCGTTGAAAGGGGGCATTGTTGCAATAAAAAATTTATTGAATTTGTATCCTGATGGGTTAGCTAATTAAACAATAACTGTTTGCTATTGTCAACCTTTTTGATTGTTGTGTTCCTTCAGTATCTCCTTTAGTTTGGATATAGCTTCAGCTTTTTTAATGGTGCCCTGTTCAGATTTATCATAGATAGACATTAATAGAATACTTATGCCATCTTCGGTTTTGTTTAAATGATAGTACATTACTTTTAAAAGTAACTGAAACCAGTACAACATTAGTCATTCCACAATTCTGTTGCAGGCATGCCTGTTTTTAAACCATCCTTTATCATTAAAGCTTCTTTGTATGCTTCTTGTAATAAAGTAAACTCCGCGGGTGTTAAGCTATCATCGTCAATATTGATGGATCCGCCCGCGTTTTTAATAATGGTTGAAATGGCAGTAATTACGTCAATCTTATCGTCGGGTAGGGTAATAGTTAACGTAGTCATTGATTTTGAGTGGTTAATGTTCATAACAAAGGTACTTAAAATGAGAAATAATTAATAATGCTTGATTTGATAATTTCATAGTTTAATTTTCATTGACGATGCCAAACTGATGGACTTTGGACCAAAGCGGTTGCGTATTTTGTCCATTGCCTGGTATAGGCTATACCGCTCTTCGTTGGTACTGTACAGGTCAATCTGCTCAAAACCACTTACCAGGTGCGATAGTCGTACACCTACCAGACGTAGCAGCATGCGACGGTCGTAAGCCTTGTCAAAAAGTTCAAGGGCTTTTCGTATCAAAAAGAAGTCGAGCGAGGTATAACCAATTTTGGCTTGTTGGGTAATGGTTTCAAAATTAGCATAGCGTATGGTAACGGTAATGCAAGCCGTGAGCCTACGTTGTTTACGCAATTCATAAGCCAGCTCGGTTACCATACCCGCTATGAGGTTACGAATCATCTCGATATTGATGGAGTCGGCCTCGAAGGTGCTTTGTGTACCAATTGATTTGCTTTCGCGATAGGGTATTACGGGGCTATTGTCAATGCCGTTTGCTTTTTGCCATAGCGTTATACCATTTTGCCCCATAATCCTGAACATCATTTCGCGCGGAATTTCTACCAGGGTATGTATTTTGCGCACGCCCATTTCGCTTAGTTTAATAAAGGTAGCATCGCCCACGCCGGGTATTTTTTTGATTGATAGGGGGTTTAAAAAAGGTTGAACCTCTGTTTGCACTACTTGCAGTTCGCCATTGGGTTTGCACTCGTTGGTAGCAATTTTGCTCACCGTTTTATTTACCGATAGGCCAAGCGAAATGGGCAAGCCTGTTTCATTAATTATTTTGCTGCGCAGCCCTTTGGCAAATTTCATGGTGCCAAAGTATTTGTCCATCCCGGTCATGTCAATATAATGCTCATCAATACTGGCTTTTTCAACAACGGGTGCTTGCTCCTTTATAATCTCGGTAACCATGTGCGAGTATTTGCTGTAATCGTCCATATTGCCCTTAATAATGGTAAGCTGCGGACAAAGTTGTTTGGCCATGCGTGTTGGCATGCCGCCGTGGATGCCAAGTTTTTTTGCCTCATAACTAATAGAAGTAACCACCCCACGATCTGAGTTACCACCCACTGCCACAGGCAAACCTTTAAGACTGCTGTTTTTTAAAACCTCAACAGCCACAAAAAAGCAATCTAAATCAATATGTATCACTTGCTTGTCCATCACCTGTTAAAATCAAATTGCTAAATAACAATACAAATATAATGCTAAAAATATTAGCAATTACAAATTAAATTAAAAATGACGTGTATCTTTTTGACCATCACTATTCAATAGTTTAAAGGTCTCTGGCTCTTAATGTGGGGGTTTACTAAGGTTGAAAAAAATAAATAAATTAAGAAAGATTATAAACTTGCAGTATTTCAAAAACATATCAATAAATCAATTACTTTTGCACCCATTTTAATTGATATTGTACCTAATAATAATATTACAAGGGTTGTAATATATATTGAGTAACTTTATCCCAAAATCCTATTTAGATGAAGTTTTTTGAAGACAAAAGAAGCGAAGTAATGGTGCACATAGAGAAATTTATGTTAGAAAAAATGGACGAATTTTTAAAGCCCATCGACACCATTTGGCAACCTGCTGATTTTTTGCCTGATGCTTCGCGCGATACTTTTTTTTCTGAAATTAAGGAACTTCAGGAAAGTGCCGGTGGATTATCATATGATTTGATTGCTGTATTGATAGGTGATACCATTACCGAGGAGGCGCTGCCTACTTATGAGTCGTGGTTATCGATGGTAAAAGGCGTAAGCAATGATGAAGAAGGCGGCTGGATGAAGTGGACGCGTAGGTGGACAGGCGAAGAAAACCGCCACGGTGATTTATTAAACAAATATCTTTACCTATCGGGCAGGGTAAATATGCGCATGATGGAAATAAGCACACAATACCTTATTTCGGATGGTTTTGATATAGGTACCGGGAACGATCCTTATCGTAACTTTATTTATACCTCGTTTCAGGAATTGGCTACCAATGTATCGCATCGTAGGGTGGCATCGCAGGCTAAAAAAGATGGCGATACCCAATTATCCAAAATGTGCGGTGTAATAGCCGCCGAAGAAGCCAGGCATGCCAAGGCATACAAATATTTTATCGAGAAAATTTTTGAAGTCGATCCGAACGAAGCCATGTTGGCTTTTGAGGATATGATGCGCAAGAAAATAGTAATGCCGGCACACTTTTTAAGAGAAGTGGGCTTAAAAATTGGGCAAACTTTTGGGCACTTTACAGATGCAGCCCAACGTTTGGGTATATATACCGCCATTGATTATGTTGATATTTTAAAAGAATTGATTGAGGATTGGCATATAGAAAGCGCGGTTGATTTAAATGAACAAGGCGAAAAGGCCAGAGACTATATCATGAACCTACCCGCAAGGTTATTAAGGGTTGCCGAACGAATGAAGAACCCAATGCTTGAATATAAGTTTAGCTGGATAAACGGGTAATTCCAAATTAGTATAAAATTTAGCCCTTTTTAAGGGCTTTTTTTATATACATTGTTTTTTAATACTATTTTGAATATTGATATTTTATTCTTTAAAATAGTGTTATTATTTATCAGGCGGTTGTTTACCTTTATACATGAATTTATTGGATCGTGTAAAAAATTATTTGTTTACAATAGCAGGTATTTTATTTGCCGGTATGGGTATAAAGGGGTTTTTGCTCACCAATAAATTAATTGATGGTGGGGTAACAGGCACTTCCATGCTGGTATCTCGAATTACCAATTGGCCGGTATCCATCCTTATTTTTGTTATCAATGTTCCTTTTCTTTTTCTTGGATACAAACAGTTGGGTAAAGCTTTTGCCTTGCGAAGTGCGCTTGCAATAGCTTGTTTATCAATTTGTTTGGAATTTTTAACTTTCCCGGAGGTTACACATGATAAATCACTTGCTTCGGTTTTTGGTGGTATATTTTTAGGAACTGGTGTAGGCTTAGCCCTAAGGGGCGATGTTGTGCTTGATGGAACCGAGATTGTTGCCTTATCCATTAGCAAAAAACTACCGCTTTTAAAAGTAAGCGATGTGATTTTATTGAGCAATCTGATTATATTTTCAAGTGCGGTATTTTTTTTAGGTATAGAGTCGGCCTTGTATTCCATATTAACCTATTTAAGTGCCTCTAAAATGGTTGAGTTTATTTTAAATGGCATCGAACAATTTTCAGGCCTTACTGTTATTTCGGCAAAAGGCGATAAAATAAGATTGGCTATTACCAACCGAGGACGCGGGGTAACTGTATACCAAGGAAAGGGTGGTTATGGCAAAGATGGGCATATCAATGCCCCCCGCGATATTGTTTATACAGTGGCTACAAGGTTGGAGATTCCGTCCATCAAGCGAGAAATACTTGAAATTGATCCATCGGCCTTTATTGTGCAGCATAGGGTAGAGGATATAACGGGTGGTTTGGTTAAAAAAAAATCAAAACATCGGCATTAAATACGGTTAAAAATTTTATATATTATTGGTTATGAAGTATAAATTATTAGGCCGGTCGGGCCTTAAAGTTTCAGCGTTATGTTTGGGTACTATGGGCTTTGGTACAGAGGCTGGTTGGGGTGCGGATAGTGCAACCAGCTTTGCCCTTATGGATGCTTTTGCCAATGCGGGTGGTAATTTTATCGATACTGCCAATATTTATAAATTGGGCACCAGTGAAAAAATTATTGGCGAGTATTTGAGCAATCATGACCGTGATTATTTTGTAGTGGCTACCAAATACACCCTGAAGGATAATATAACAAACCCTAATGCTTCGGGTAATAACCGCAAAAACATGATGCGTAGTGTTGAAGAAAGCTTAAAACGGTTAAAAACAGATTTTATTGATTTGCTGTACTTACATATTTGGGATGATATTACACCAATAGACGAAGTACTTCGCGGATTGGATGACCTGATCAGGCAGGGTAAAGTAAACTATGCTGCCATTAGCGATACTCCCGCTTGGGTTGTTGCCAAGGGTAATACTTTAGCAGAGTTAATGGGATGGAGTCAGCTAATTGCCTTACAGGTTGAATATAGCTTATTAGCACGAACGCCGGAGCGCGAACTTATCCCCATGGCCAAGCATTTTGGCATGACTGTTACCCCTTGGGCCCCACTTGGTGGAGGAGCCCTTACAGGTAAATACCTGCGTGGCGAAAATGGCAGAATTAAACCTGAAAGTAACCGCCGCAATGAACGCAGTACAAGCATTACTAAAGTTGTGATAGAAATTGCCGAAGAATTAGGCGCTTCTCCGGGTAATGTGGCTTTGGCCTGGACTATGCAACAAGGTTTTTCTTCGATACCCGTGGTAGGTGCTACCAAGGTTGATCAACTGATTGATAATATGAAGACCATTGATATTACCTTAACTACCGAACATTTGAGTAAATTGCATGAAGTAAGCAAAATTGAATTGGGTTTCCCGGGAGATTTTTTTAAGGAAGAAGCAGTGCGTACAAATACATTTGGTGGCTTTTATGATAAGGTAGAAAAACGATAGTTTTATATTTTCAAAAATTCTAAGGATAGAAAATTAATATCCTGTTAAGGGTATTAATTTTTTCTTAAATCAAAATGGTAAATGTAGGGCTGTATAATTTGATTGGCTTTTGAACGTTTACTGCTTGTAGCACTTCAAAATTTAAAATATAATAACTTTATTGGTTATTAACCTTTCACCGATCAGAAAAAGTGATAAGGTTTAGATATGTAACAAATATCAATTTTATTCTTAAATTTTTCCAGCGTGTAAGTACCTAATTTAATGCGTATAAGTACGTATTAATACCTAATTTCTTTATTTAAAATGTTAAACGGCTTACAAACATAGTATCAGCCTTGGTTTCATATCCTTTCAAAATTTGTGAATCCTCAAGTTTTAATCCTAGTTCATAAGTCATAAAACTTATGATGGCCTCATTCTCTGCTCTAAAGGCGGAACAGGTGATATAGATAAGTGGCTTACCGGGTTTGAGGTATTTTACCACATTGCGCAAAATATCTTGTTGCAAACGATGAAAAAAATCAATTTTACCGGCATCAAACTGACTTATCATTTCGGGTGTACGCCCCCATGTTCCTGAACCGCTGCAAGGAGCATCAATAATAATACCATCAAAGGAGTAGTTGTGCATTACAAAATCTGGATTTTGGGTAAGATCAAGTAATTTTATTTGATATTTTTTAAGTCCGGCCTGTTGAAAACGATCATCTAAATTACTGAGTATTGATTCTCTGATATCTGATACAACCAGTTTAATGGTTGGTTCCAGTTCATACAATAGCAATGATTTACCTCCTGAGGCAGCACAGGCATCCCACCAGTTTTCCCATTTTTGGGGTTTAAAAAACTTGGCAGTTTGTTGCGAAGAAAGGTCCTGTACTTGGTACCAATTACTGTTTGAAATAACGGATTCTAATCGGGTACCATTGGGTAATGCAAGGCAATTATAGCCCTCGTCTTTAAATAGGATATTGGCTGCAGTTAAAGCAGCCTTTATTTGGCTTTCAAAACCCTTATTTACCCTTATGTATAAATCTGGTTGTACAAAAAATGATTTTAAAAAGCTGATTTTATCAATTTCATTTGATAATCTGTCGGTAAATGGAAAAACGTCCTCCAAATTAAAATCTGGATAGGTAGTTTTTATAATATTGATTTTGTCATCAAAATCAAAGTCAATACAGGAAGTCCAATCGGGTTTAAAATGCTGTAAAAATGAATTACTTTGGGTATTGCATAAAAACTCGGCAACAAAAAGCCGTTCTTCATTGGTTAATCTTGATAAGGCTTTTCCCAAACGGAAATAGTTATAAATTAACCTACTGGCTATTCGCCTGTCTGTTGAACCCATTTGTTTATTTTGGCGGTAAAAGCCGGGAAGGAATTTGCTTAATGGCGTTTCTGCCGGATACTCATCCAATATTCGCTGAAACGTTTTAAGCTGGTTTATTGCCTTCATTCTACTTTTTTAAGCTCAAAATTAACATATTTCAATATTTCTACATGGGTATTTACCCATCCGTATCCCTCTATTTTTTGAAAGTGAAAGCTATTATGTAATCCCGTAAAATCAATTTCACCTATATTATCCAAACCCCTTGTAGCCAATAATTTGCCAAAATAAAGGCCTTCATCATACCCTTTAATGGCGTAGGGAGTTGCTTCCAACTTGTAGGTTTTTTTATAAAGTTTTAAAAAGTTTATTGTATTTAAGGCTTTATAATCAACCAAATCTGTCGACGTAATGAGCGTGTTTATCCTTTGTAACTGTTCACCTCTTAAAAAATCAAGGTTTACCCAACTTGGATGCCCTATTACTGCCACCGGATAAACTAGGTTTAATGAGTCGAGCGCATTGAGCGTAACATTTAAAAAATGATGGTCAATGCTGGGTACAACAAATATATTTTGGTCGGTTTTTGATAATTGAGGCAACAATGAATTTAGTTGTCCATTAATTACAGTTAATGCAATAATTTGGGTTTGTTTACCGCTCAAACTATCTACTGCCTTTGAAAATGGTTTTATATAATCTATCTCATCCGTTGAACCTGATTTTAAAATATAAATTTTAGTGGGTTTTAGTTTATCATTTATATATTTTGCTGATGCAACAGCATGGTATTCAAGTGGTGGTATAACTGTAATTAAGCCCGAATATTTATAATTTGTGGGTGATGAGGCTGATAATGGCGACACTACCCTTGGGCTCGAAATCTTCATAAAATTGGAGGTAAAGGATTTGATACCATCCGGAAAAACCGGACCAACAACTAAATTTCCGGATTTTATATTGGCATTTTGGGCTAATAATTTGGTAGTTACCACCTGATCTTTGGTATCAAATACTTGTAATTTGAAATTATAACCTAAGCTGGTTATTGAGTCGAGAGCTAATTTAAATCCGTTATAATAATCAACCGCAATAGATGTTTCTTTAAGTCGACCAGGAGTAAATGGTGATGAAGCTTGTAAATGGTCGGTACCAAAGGGAAGCAATAAAGAGATGGTTGATACTTTTGAAGTATCAAATATCTTGTTTTTGCTACTATTTAATAATTTAACTGCAGCATAACTTAAATTAGGGCATGCAAAACCATAAATTAAGCAAATAAAAATAATTGCAATTACCCTATTCCCATTCAATGGTAGCGGGCGGTTTGGAACTGATATCATATACAACCCGGTTTATTCCTTTTACATTGTTTATAATTTCATTACTTATTTTTGCTAGCAGATTATATGGTAAATGACACCAGTCTGCGGTCATTCCGTCCAATGATTCTACTGCTCTTAAGCAAATAACGTTTTCATAGGTTCGCTCATCACCCATAACCCCTACAGATTGTACCGGAAGAAATATAGATCCGGCTTGCCATACATGATCATAAACACCGGCTTCACGTAAATTGTTTATATAAATTGCATCGGCCTCTTGCAAAATAGCTACTTTTTGCGGTGTAACTTCACCTAAAATCCTGATGGCTAAGCCAGGGCCCGGGAAAGGGTGACGACCTAATATGTTAGGGTCAATGCCTAAAGCTTTTCCTACTTTTCGCACCTCATCCTTAAATAAGGTATTTAAGGGCTCTACAACTTTGAGTTTCATAAAATCAGGCAAGCCTCCAACATTATGGTGCGATTTTATGGTGGCCGAAGGACCCTTAACCGAAACTGATTCAATTACATCGGGGTAAATAGTACCCTGGCCTAGCCACTTCACATCTTGCACTTGGTGGGCCTCATCATCAAACACTTCTATAAAAACACGACCAATTGCTTTTCGTTTCTTTTCAGGATCTGTTAATTCTGACAAGGCGTCATAAAAACGTTGTTTGGCATCAACTCCTTTTATGTTTAGGCCCATGTGTTTGTATGAATCAAGTACTGATTGAAATTCATCTTTTCGCAAAAGCCCGTTATCAACAAATATACAATGCAAGTTTTTTCCAATTGCCTGGTGTAAAAGTACGGCAGCAACTGATGAGTCAACTCCACCAGATAGCCCTAGTACTACTTTGTCGTTCCCTAATTTTTGTTTCAGGTTTGCTATCGTGGTTTCTATAAATGAATCGGGTGTCCAGTCTTGTTTGCAACCACAAATATCAACTAAAAAGTTTTGAAGTAATTGCTTGCCGTCAACACTATGGGTAACCTCAGGGTGAAATTGTATACCGTAGGTGTTTGTGTTTTTTATATGGAAGGCTGCTACTTTAACAGTGTCAGTACTGGCTATAATTTCAAAATTATCGGCAATTCGGTCAATTGTATCAGCATGCGACATCCACACTTGCGATCCAACACTTATTGATTTGAACAAGGGGCTACCTGCTGTAATGTATTGTAAATTAGCCCGGCCATATTCGCGCGTACTAGATGGTAGCACCTCGCCACCATTAAAATGGGCAATATGTTGGGCTCCATAGCATACTCCTAAAATTGGCAACTTGCCATGAAATTTTTCAAAGTGGAAATGGGGAGCATCCTCCTGTCTGACAGAGTAGGGGCTACCTGAAAGAATGATACCCTTTACCTGTACATCAGGTTCAGGAAAATTATTAAATGGGTGAATTTCACAGTAGATATTGAGCTCCCTGACGCGGCGCGCTATTAATTGGGTAAACTGCGAGCCAAAGTCAAGAATAAGGATTTTTTCTTGCATGGGCAAAGATAGTTTTTTGATTTGAGATGTAAGTAAGGGATTTGTGAAATTAAAATTTGCTTACCTTATATCAATACTATTTGCAATTGATAGATAATTTAAAAAAGCTAAAAAATACAAAAATTACCATTGTTAGTTGATAAAAAAACAGTGATTGAAGCTTTTGTTATCCATTAAGTACCTGATTTGGGTGGATATTTTTAACTTTCGCAACTAATAAATTAAAAAAAATGCAAATTACCATCCGCCTGGCTACTTTAGCTGATATTCAATCGTTAAACCATTTAATCGATTTATCGGTTAGAGGGCTAAGTTTGGGCTTTTATACCCCAAACCAAATTGAGAGTGCCATAAAATATGTTTTTGGAGTTGACAGCCAATTAGTAAAGGATGGTACTTATTACATAGCTGAAGCTGATGGGTTAACCATTGGTTGTGGTGGATGGAGCAAAAGAAATACCTTGTATGGTGGAGACCAGCATAAAGATATTGCCGACCCTTTGCTTAACCCCGAAACAGATGCTGCCCGCATCCGTGCTTTTTTTGTTCATCCAGATTATGCGCGCAAAGGAGTAGGCAAACATCTTATTAAGGTATGCGAAACGGCCGGCATTGAAAGTGGGTTCAAAAAGTTTGAATTAGGTGCTACATTGCCAGGCGTATCGCTTTATTTGGCAATGGGCTACCATAAAATTGAACTCATTAAACAACCTTTACCTGATGGCGAAATTTTAGAAATTGTAAAAATGAGTAAAAAGGTAATTTAATTATTGCCTACCTAGTTTTTTAAATATATATTGTATTACCTTAAAAATTAAAGCCAATATTTAAACTTGCTCTTTCGCTTAGCAAAGAATCATCCCCAGGATTATTGGATATACCTGAAAAGCCAGACTGAGCATCAATCTCAACAAAGAACGCTGATTTTCTGGATAAAGGAAACTTTACGCCTAAACCATAAGCCAAGCCAGTATCATTTGAATTTAATACGCTTTTAACATCGTAACCACCAGCTGTGGCATTTAATAAAAAACCTTCATAAATTCCAAAATTAAGATACCAATTTCTATTATACCCAAAATGCCAATTTGCCATTATTGGTACAGTAATGTAGTTTAATTGGTAATCAACATGATCATAACTTTGATCACCAAGGGTAAGGTAACCATTACCCCAGCCTTTTTGATCATATATAACTTTTGCCTTAATTCCCCAAAATTTTGAAAAATAGTATTCGGCAGATAGACCTAAATTTACTCCTTGTATTACATCACTCTGAACAGTATTGTTTGAACCTGATTGTACATAACTGCTATTTAACCCAAAGTCAAGGCCATATTCAATACTGCCAGCTTTTTGGGCACTAGCCAAGTTTATTGTTCCTAATAAAATAAAAAGGAGGATGTAATATTTTTTCATGAGCAAGAGTTTTAAGTTAATACAAATTTAAATAATAAAAATAATCAATAAAAATGAAAAATTGATGAATTGTTACAGTTAATTTAATAGTCGATCAATTTTGATTCGCAAGTTTCGGGTTGTAAACAGTTAGCTTGTAAGGGTATATTTGAAAAATATATTTTAATACAATGATTTCTCAAACCCAATTAAATTATAAACGTGTAGAGGATGCCATAAATTATATCAAGCAAAATTTTAAATCGCAGCCTAACTTGGATGATGTTGCCGAGAAAGTAAACCTCAGTCCTTTTCATTTTCAACGATTGTTTACTGAATGGGCAGGTATAAGCCCTAAAAAGTTTTTGCAATACCTTACAATTGAATATGCCAAAAGTGTACTTAAAGAAAAACAAGCCACTTTGTTCGATACTGCTTTTGAAGCCGGTTTATCAGGAACTAGTAGGTTACATGATTTGTTTATGAATATTGAAGGTATGACACCTGCTGAATATAAAAATGGTGGTCAGTTTTTAACCATAAACTATAGCTTTGCCGAAAGTCCGTTTGGCGATATAATTGTAGCTTCAACTCCCAAAGGAATTTGTTATTTGGCTTTTGCTGATGATAAGGAAGAGGCTTATAAAAGCCTTGTAAATCAGTTTCCAAATGGCACCTTTAATGCAATAGTTGACACTATGCAGCAAAATGCCTTATTCATCTTCACCAAAGATTGGTCGCAATTGAGCAATATCAAATTACACTTAAAAGGAACTGATTTTCAATTAAAAGTTTGGGAAGCTTTGATCAATATACCAATGGGTAGTTTATCAACGTATGCAGGCATTGCAAAAACAATTAATAATCCTGCAGCGAACCGGGCAGTTGGAAGCGCGGTTGGTGATAATCCGGTTGCTTTTTTAATTCCATGCCATAGGGTAATTAAATCAACCGGTGAGTTTGGGCAATACCATTGGGGGGCTAATCGCAAATCGGCTATTATTGGTTGGGAAGCGGCGAGGGTAAACAGTTAATTTTATTAGGATTAAGTATACTCTTTGAGGCGAAATGATAAAACATATTTTATTAAGCAGCCAACCTTTTAAACGAAGCCGAAAGTTAAAAGAGTTGATTTACATGGGTGGGGTAAACCTGGCTGGTAACCAAAAATTTAAAATTTATGGCACTTTGCAATGTTCTGCTGGTAAGAAAATGAAGATAGAAAATCGTGTATTCTTTCAATCAGCCGAGGAGGCAATTAATTTGGGTTACAGACCCTGTGGAAATTGCTTAAGATTGGAATATTTTAAATGGAAAAATAAATAAGATTAAACTAAGTATTACCGCTAATTTTAAACAATCTATTAAAT
Organism: uncultured Mucilaginibacter sp.; assembly: GCA_903927645.1. Classification (GTDB taxonomy): domain Bacteria; phylum Bacteroidota; class Bacteroidia; order Sphingobacteriales; family Sphingobacteriaceae; genus Mucilaginibacter. The sequence continues at coordinate 35,903 of CAIYNX010000286.1, read as the reverse complement.
TATGTTGAGGCAATTCTTTTTTATTTTTTGTTTTATTTGTTTTGTAGTTGTTGTTAAAGCACAAACTCCAGATGCTGTATACGACGATTATTTAAATTTTAACCTCGCCAGATTTCAAGGTGAAAAAGAAAAATGGCCAGCCTTAATTGCCAAACTAATACTTAACGCTGATAAACTTCCTGAAAATGCACGTACCAATTTTTATTACGTTATGGGTAAAATTTATGAAGACCAAAAGGATTATAACAATGCCGAAATTTATTACCTTAAGGTAGCTCAATTACAACCTGATTATTATGTAGTACAAAGAGGCTTGGGTTATATATATTATGATAGACTTAAAGATGTTGAGGCAAAATTCAATACCGAGAAAAAGGATTGGGACCATAACAAGGAATTGTTTTATCAATATAAGGTGGCTGCCGTAAAAGCCTTGCCTTTTTTAGAGAAAGCTGAAGCCTGCGAACCTGATACCAATACACGCAGTATAATAATTTTATTATATAAAAATATTAAAGACCACAAAGGATTAAAATCATTGGACGCGCGTTTGAATTTATTAAAACAACACTGCCTTGACCTTTTACCCGACTAAGTTTTTATTAATTGGGCATTAATATTTTTAAATAAGGTTATTCATCAACATCCTCATTTACAATTGGTTGTTTTTTAATTTTAATTTCCTTGCCTGTACCCAACAAATATCCCCATGGTTTTAAATCATCCACACGGTCAAAAATAATTTTTAGGATGGCCATTATAGGGATTGACAAAAACATACCGGAAAGGCCCCAAATCATTTCGCCTAATAATAAGCCTAAAAAAGTAACAAAAGCATTCAATTTTACTTTTGAGCCTACGATAGTAGGCAACAAAAAGTTCGAATCGACTAGATGTATTCCCAACACACAAATAGCTACCAGTGAGGTATCTTTAATGCTACCGGTTGCAAAGGTAATTAGGCAACTTAATAGCAATGCACTGAAAATACCTAAATAGGGGATAAGGTTAAAAAGGCCTATCAAAATACCCAAGAGTACGGCATATTTTACGCCTATAAAAAAGAAAGCAGTACAGGCAATAGTTGCAACAACGATCATTTCTAACAATAAACCAAGTATGTATTGTCTTAATATACGTTGTACGTTTTCAACAATGTCATGCACAATATGGGTATGGCCTTCATGGAAAACCCATACCAAAAATTTTAAAAGCAAATGCCTGTACAACAATGTAAAAAAGCAGAAGATTAAAGAGAAAACATAAAATACCAATACCGATGAAATGGCACCGAATGTTTGACCAATCACGTCAGTCCCTGATGCTATTATTTTCTTCTCTGTATCTTCAACATAACCCATTTGTTTGCGTTGGGTAATATGGAAAGCATGGTGTATGTAACTTGAAAGCTCTTTAACAGATTGTTGAACCTGGCTTTTTAGCATCGGCCAATCATCGGCCAAGTTTGATATTTGCGAACCAACCAGATAAAGTACGCCTGCTATTAAACCCAGCAATAAAAATATAGAAAAAATGGAAGCCATTGAGCGTGGTAACTGCAATTTGTTCTCAAAAAAATTAGCTATCGGCAAAAGCAAAATGGCAAACAAAAACCCAAAAACCAACGGACTTAATATATCCTTTCCAAGTATTATAATATATACCAGCAAGGTAAGGCCTATTAATACCAATGCAAATTTTTGATAAAATGGAGCTCTTGTTTTGTTGTCGGCTATCATAATGGGGTTATGAAGATTAATGATTTGTATGGTTATTTAATTGCATTCAGAAAACTACTTCCAAAACTAATTATTAAAATACAAACACGTGTAAATAATTTGAGGTAGTCATTTTTAAAATTGGCTTAATCAAAATCCTTAGTATAATTATAAATTTGTTGGTACAAACTTTTGATGGTATAATTTAGATTGAAATTCAATTAAATTATTCTTCGATTCATATTGACATTTCCATAAGCATGAAAAAAAGGCATTTAGTGCTTTTTGTAGTATTTCAAACGCGAAATTATCATAATCGGGTTTATGGTAATATATCCAGTCGTTTTTTAAATATTTGTCTATGTCTTTTAATTCCTCTTCTGTTATAAATGAAACAAAGCTTTCATCATTTATAATTCTTTTAAGTTTGTTTTTTAGTTGTGTTTCCTTGCTATAAACAACACTTAGTATGCTTATAATCTCTTTAGGCATTAATACGTTGTACAGAGGTTGTATTAAATTTTTCATTTCCCAATAGGCATCAAAATATCCGTGGGTTAATTCTTGATATTTATATAAAATGGCATATTTATTTTTAAGCTCATCTTTATCTTCAGTATTTTGAGCTATTGTGTAAAAAAATTGAAAAATTTGCTGATCAATTTTATTAAGTCTTTCAGTTAAAATGGTATGTTCTTTTTCAATTTCTTTGCAAATTGGTTCTGCCTCATCCTTCGAGTATTTAATACCCTGATAATAAAATTTATCAGTCTTTCCCCCAAATTCAATAAATGATTCAAGCAGGCTGATATCATTTTTCATCCTATTTAATATAATTGGTAATTTGCAGTTTTCATCCGACAATAAATTTTCAAAACTATTAATATCAGAATGCTCAATACTATTTGATAGGTTATTTAAATCAAAAAGATTGAGTTCCCTATTGTCGTAGAAATCTTTAAATAGTTTATTATAAGCATGCGGATTAACAAATTTATTGAAACGCTCAGTAAATTCATCTGTTGTTAAACTGCTGGTATCATCCATTTTTAATTGTTGGTAAATGGAGTAGGTAATTTTTACTTGCAATTCACTTGGGTTGGAAAATAGTAACCAAGCAGATCGATTATCGGCCACCGCATTTACTTTTATTTCTTGTAAACTCAATTCTCTTTCGAGTTTGGATGGATGGGTGGACCATTTATCTTCGATATAAATTTGACTTGATGCATCTTCGTTAATTTCTTTATTTATTATTGGAAGGCGGTTATCATCCAGATTTATTTTATTTAATTGCGCATAATATTTCATTACCTCCAATTGTTCATCATAAATATTGATCGCTCTTTTTTTATCCTTAAATTGAATATCCAAAAAATCCAATAGAATTTGGTAACAGCTATTAGCAAATTCAATACGTCTTAAAGAATTGATTGCCTGATTTGAACCACCAACGTATGCGGCCACCGCATCGGCATGGAATTCCATCTGCTGAGATAAGCTTAAATTGATCCTGTTAATAATTTGGTGTACTTTTTTTAATAATTCTTGTATCCCCTTAACCAAATACAGGTTTAAATAAGCAAATAAGGTTAACAATTTATGGATTTTTGAATAACTATTTAATATGTTATGATAGGTTTTATTTTCATATAACATGTTGTAAATGATTTTATTGAAATTATAAAAGTAGCTACCAAAACGCATACTTTTTTGCGAAAAATGCCCAAATTCATGTCCCATTACGGCCTTAAATTCTGAAATATTTAAGCTATTGACTAAACCAAGTCCAATTTTTAAGTTCTTTCTTGCCGGAAAAAACATACTCCAGTTGGTAGAATTGTAAAATACTGCAGCATTTACTTCGGGAGTAATAAATACTTTTTTGGGCATAGGAGCTCCAACTTCTTCTGTTATTTGTTGAATGAAGGCAAATAATATGGGTTCATCGGCTTTTTTAATTTCTGTTAAACCAGAGAGGTCGATGCTGTCTCTTTTAAACAAAAACTTTACAACAAAATAAATTAACATAAAGCCTGTTATTATTAAACCAACTCCACATATTAGGGTAACAAAACCAATTTTTAAAGTCATTATTATTACGCCAAGGAAACAAAATGCTACAGCCAAGGCTATACTGCCGGCTAAAATAAATAGGTAAGTAAATAAAAATAAAAATACGGCACCAATGGCCTTGTAAATCTCTTTCGTAAAATCTTGAGAGGGTTTTAAAATGTTTTTATCTGCACCCAAAGGTATTGGTGGAAAAGTGATAGCATCCATTAATTGTTAGGTTTAAATATTTATCAGGCTTTAAAATTTTTTTTACTTTGATTGAGCGAAATCAGTTGCTACCCAGTTTTCTAATTTGCCTTCAGCATCTAACTTTATTAATTTCTCAACTTCTGAATTTTTTTTGTGCGCTGTTTCAAATTTATACTTTGATAGCAAAGCCTTAATCCCTTCAATCTTTGCTTTTATTAAATCAAACTGACTTTTATTTAATATAGCATATTTAGTATAGCCATACATATAGGAGCCAAGCAATTCGGGGTTATTTTTTGAAAGCTTAATTATTTCGGAATTTACCTCAATACTTATATCCGGACTACCTTCTATCCATTTGATAATAAAAGTTTTTGCTTCTTCTCTTTTTTGAATTTGGTCATTCCATGCTGTTTGTTCAAGCCAATCAATAGTTTTTAAAACGTCCTGCTCGTATTTTGGATAATCATCCTTTTGTTTTAAAACATAATTTTTAGGGACTTGATAATCCTGTCCATGAACTTTGGTGGTTTGACAGCAGAATAAAATTGAAATAAGGAATAGGATAGGTTTCATTTCTATTTTTTTAACAGTAAATATAAAAAAGTATGGAAATACTTACTATTAAAATAATTTATTTCCCGGTAAAAGCATCCATAATATCCATCAATACAATGGCTTCTTCAATGCTGCAGGGATTAGCAGCTTCATTGTTAAAATAGGCTACTATTTTTTCAATCATAGGTTGTTGAATGTGTTCGGGATGGGTAAATGTTATCGTTTCATCAACAGTATCTGTTTTAATATGAATATAATTTCCAAAAAAGGGAAAGGTTATGCTACCTAAAGTCCCGATAATTTCGCAAGTATCGGTGGTTTGGTTTTCGGCTACATTGAAACACCATGAACCATTTACAACTATATTATTTTTAAACAGGATCTGTCCGCAAACATGGTCATCTGCCGGAGAAGATTTAGCTTGATTGAGCGAAAAACCATGATAACTTTCAGGTTCACCAAAATAAAACAGCATCAAATCAAGCTGATGAGGTGCCAGATCGTGGAAATACCCTCCGCCTGATAATTCTGGATTTAAGCGCCAATTTTCCTTTGTTTCTGCTATTAATTTGGGTTTACGGCTTTGCCACATTCGTATTTGTACCGTTCTAATATCGCCAATCGTTGACGCTTCCATCAATGCTTTTACCTTTAAAAACATGGGTACAGCCCTTCGGTAATGGGCCACTGTAAGTTTTAAATGCGGGTATAACTTTAATGTTTCTGCAATTTGCCTTGCCTCTTTTGCATTTCTGGTAACTGGTTTTTCTATATAAACATTATAACCATTTTGCAAAGCAGCAATGGCATAACTGCTATGCGAGGCAGGCGGAGTTGCAATATAAATAGCATTGATATTTTTATTAGCCATTAAATCATCGGCACTGCCATACCAATTTTCAACTTTATGCCGTAGTGCATAATCTGCAGCTTTTTCAGCATCACGACGCATTACTGCAACCAACGAACTATTGGCAACTTTGTTAAATGCCGGTCCGCTTTTTTTTTCTGTTACATTGCCGCAACCTATAATTCCCCAGTTTATTTTAGCCATGTTTTAATTAATGAGTAGTGAATAGTTAGTAGTGAGTGCTTAGTATCAATTCGCCTGTTTGGGTTAATATGTATTTAAGTTAGATATTTTTTTAATTTTAAATATTCCACTATTCCTTTAAACCAACTCTGCTACCACAAAGGTGCTGCCGCCTGCAAAAACTAAATCGTTTGTATTAGCCTTTTGTTGGGCTGCTATTAATGCCTCTTTAACAGATGGGTAGGCTTCGCCAATTATGCCAAAACTTCTTGCTTTTTGTTTTAATATTTGGGCATCCAAGCCTCTTGGTATATTGGGCTTGCAAAAGTAATAAATAGCATTTTGGGGTAATAATTGTAAAATCTTACTGCTATCCTTATCGTTTACCATACCCATAACGAAGTGTAATTGTTGGTATGGAATTCCGGCTATGCTTTTTAATACTTCTTCAATCCCATCCGGGTTATGCCCTGTATCGCATATGGTTAAGGGTGTTCTGCTTAAAACTTCCCACCTGCCGTGTAAACCTGTAAGCATTTTAACATTAGATAAAGCTTTTATTAGGGTATCATCACTAATATTAAAACCTTGTGTTTTTAATTCTTCTACAGCACTTAAAACTGTTTTTATGTTTTTGAGCTGATAAGTGCCTGTTAAATCAAGCTTTAAGTGGTTTATGCTGATAAGGTTTTCGTTTGTGTTATTTAAATCAAAAGCCTTATTGGTTCGCTCAAATGCTATTTCTAAATATTGCCGGTTATCTTCTATATTACCAAAGTCGGGTTTCCCTCCTTTTGCATCTGTTTCCTGACCAGAAACCATTGAATTCAATATTTCCCATCTTTCGGATGCAAAACAAATGGCTGCATTCTCTACAGAGGCTTTACTTATAAATACTTCGGCAGTATCCTTTTGGTATTCGCCAATAACAACGGGAACCTTGTGTTTAATAATACCGGCTTTTTGCGCGGCAATTAAGGGTAGGGTATCGCCCAAAATATCCATATGGTCCCAACCAATATTGGTAATTACCGAAAGGAGTGGGGTAATAATGTTAGTGGAATCTAACTTACCACCCAGACCAACTTCAATAATTGCTATATCTACCTGCTCGCGAGCAAAGATATCAAAAGCCAATGCCACTGTCATCTCAAAAAACGAGGGTCTTATTTTCTCAAAACTTGCTTTATGGTTCTCCACGAAGGTTATTACCTCAGTTTCTCTGATCATTGCGCCATTTATACGTATCCGCTCTCTAAAATCCTTTAGGTGTGGCGATGTATATAGGCCGGTTTTATACCCGGCAGTTTGTAGAATGGCTGCCAACATATGCGAAGTTGAGCCTTTTCCATTTGTACCCGCTATATGTATGCCTTTAAATTTATTTTGAGGGTTGCCAATGGTTTGGCAAAGTGCAATGGTATTGGTAAGATCTTCCTTATAAGCTGAAGGACCATCGCGGGTAAACAAAGGGAGCTGACTATATAAATATTGAATAGTTTCCTGATAAGTCATTTAAAAATTAACCAGCATAAACCGGAAGGGAAAAATATTAATGTTAAAATATGTTCTATATAAACCAGAATTTCAAAACTAATAATTTTTATTTTTTTAACTGATAAATTAAAACTAATAGTAACATTTTACCGAAAACTGAATTTAAAATTTTATTGATGACTGATTTAAGTACTTAATCAACTTTAAACACAAAAGTCATTTCGCCGTTTTGATTGCCGGTGGCCGGAACTGAAGATTTGAATTTAGAATTTCTGATGGCTTCTTCACAGGCTTGTAAAAGGTCAATTTCTGCCTTTGATTTTCCTTTTACAATATGCGCATTTATCACATTGCCATTTTGATCAACGGTAAAATCAACCACCACTCTACCCGGAACACGATTTTTATTGATAACATCGGGTGTGGTAACAAAACTCCAGTTGGGCATGTTTAACCCACCTCCCGAGCCTCCGGGTCCGTAATTATTCGTCAAAGTGGAGCCACTGGAACTGCCTTGATTTCCCGGTTTTGTACCTGTTCCGTCTCCTAAACCTTGACCTTTATTTGTGCTTCCGCGATATAATGCATTTTGGTTAATTTGGGGCTTTTTTACCGTATTGGCGGGTTCGGTACTTACAGTATGGGTTGTTTTTTTGGCATTTGCAGCTACTTCGGCAGCATCTTCTGTATTTTGGGTAACTACCTTGGTATCGCCATTATCAGTTTTTGATTTTTGCTCGGTTGGTTGCACATCGGTAACCTTAACGGGTGTACTTTTATTTGCCTTTGGCGATGAAGATGGTTCTTCGGTACTGTTTACATCCTTCCCTTCACCTTCATCCGTAGTGCCATAATTTACCAATATGCCACCTGTACCCTGATCAACCACCAACGGTGCTTCAAAAACAATAAAATAACACAAGGCAAACAATCCGGCTAGTATAATACCGGTTGCTAAAAAGGCCTTCGGATAGTTATTTTCTGCTTTTCTTTTAATCATTTGGTGAGATGTCAATTGTCAATAGTCTTTTGGTCAGTGGTCAATAGTTAGTGGTCAATACTCTTTGGTCTGTTGTTACTAATTTGTTCTTTTTTTTTATTAATTTAATTTTAATAATTTATCTTACTCACTTACTCACTTACTCACTTACTCACTTACTCACTTACTCACCAACTCACTTAGGCTCTGTTGCCAATACCAATTTGATGTTTAATTTTTGCGATATATCCATAATTTCTACTACATCTTGTATGGCAATTGTTTTATCAACATACAAAACAATGGTTAATGCAGATGCTTGCGACTTATAGGCAGACAAGGTATTTGATAAATCGGCCAATTTTACCTCTTTGCGGTCAACATAGTACCTTAAATCCTTGGTTACCGAAACTACAATTGTTTTTTTTGATACTGATTTACCCGAAGATGATTTTGGCAATAATAGCTTTATCACATTTGGGTTGGTAACTGTGGAAGCTATCAGAAAGAACAACAAAAGAAAAAACATGATGTCGTTCATCGCCGAGGTATGTACCTCTGCACCAGCCCTTCTTGATCTTCTTCTTAAATTCATTTTGCAGGTTCTTCTAATAAATCAATAAATTCTACTGCATTGGTTTCTAGTTTTAAAGTAACTTTATCAATCATCATATTTAAAATATGATAACCTATATAGGCAACAATACCCACCATCAAACCTGCTGCAGAGGTTACCATTTTTATATATAAACCGCCCGAGATTACCCCCATACTAATATTATCTGTTTTAGATATATCGTAAAATATTTTAATTACCCCCGCTATGGTACCTAAAAAGCCAAACATGGGTGCTATACCTGCTACTATGCCTAAAATCCCCGTGTTTTTTTCAAGGTTTGATACTTCTATTTTCCCTACATTTTCCATTGCATTTTCAATATCTTTTATTGGGCGTCCAATTCTTGATATTCCTTTTAATACCATCCTGCTCAATGCTGATTCATTTTGACGACATAGCGCTTTTGCGGTATCTAAATCGCCATTTAAAATATGAACACCTACATTATCCATTAAATTTTTAGCTCCCTTTAATGATTTGACGATGGTAAAGTAACGCTCAAAAAATATTACCAACCCTAAAACTGCCAAAATACCAATAGGCACCATTACCCATCCACCTTTAACCAATAAATCGCCAAAGCGTAATTCCTGGTCGGGTATTTTTGCCAATTGCTGGGCTCCCTGCTGTGCAAGATGATTGACAGTATCAGTAACTTTATGTGCCGAATCTGTAATACCTTTAATTGTAGAATCGGCTATTTGTGAAAATAGGAATATCATTTTTGAAAAGTTTCTATAATTTTTGAATTCTTGTTTATTTTTCCGGCGTCAATCAATACTTTCATTTCTTTATACGCTTTATCATATGTTTGGTAACTTCCTACCGATACATTTAAATAAATCCCTGGTATATTACTTAAAATTTCGGCTTCCACACCACGGTCTTCAAGTCGCCTAACCTCTGCTCTGGCCTGTGTAAGTTTTAAGTATTTACCGTCAATAATTTTGAAGTAAATAACTTTAACCTGACTACCTTCCACAAAAACTGTTTTTTTATTGCTTGTATCAATAACTGTGTCGCGCTTTATTAAATTGTGTTTGGATTTAATTTTGGTACTATCAAGGGTATCAACGCCTAAAATATTTTTATAAGTAGTATTTACATTAACAGCAAATGAGGGAATATAAAAATACAATCCTGCAAAACCCGTAGTAACAATACCAAATATAATAAAGAAAATGGCCCATGCCCCTAGTCTTCTTTTAGGAGCTTCCTCATATTCATCTTCGTTGTATAACTCATCAATTGGTAACTGCTCTTGTGGTTCTGTTATTATTGTGTTTTGCTCTTCTTCTTCCTCAATTATTTCTTTTTGATTTGGTTCAAAAGGTATGAAATTAATTACTTCGTCTTTTTCATCATTAAAACTCCAAACTATTTCCGATTTTCCCTCTTCGGTAGAAATATCAGGTTCAAAATATTTTGGTTCTTCTACTTTAGTTGGAATATGTTCTACCTCTGTAGTTTTGATTGCCAATTCCTCATCTCCAAAATGTTCCGATTCATCATGTGCATGTACCTCATCAATGCGTTCATCCTCTATTGGGGCCTCCTGCAATTGTGGATATTCGGGTGCTTTCGCATGCTCGGCTCCAACTATATTTTCCGATTCTTCATGTAATAGTGGCGGAGTAGCCCTTTCATCTTCTGTTGGCGGTATAAGTTCAGATGGATATGCTGGTTCACTAGCTAATTCTTCACCAATTATATGCTCAGTATCGGCATGCTGATGGAAGGTAGTTACCCTTTCATCCTCAATAGGCTGGTCGAAAATGACATGCCCGTTTGGCTCAATACTATTTTCAGTATTAGCGTAAACATCTTGATTAATAATTTGTTCAGGCTGTACTGTTAAATAATTTTCTAATGGATGATGTTCTATTTCAGGTTCGGCTGGTAAATTCAAAGCGCCTTCTTCAATAAAAACTTCTTCTTCTTCTTTTATAGATGGCGTTAAACTTATAGGTGTAAAACCAAACAAAGAGCTATCAATAACCGAATCGTTATTCGGTTTAAAAATAAGTTGTTCGTTTTCAAAACTGAACCAACCTATATAGGGCAACTCAGTTTGTGCATACCTAGCTTTTTCTAATAAATCATTTACTTGTTTTTCGATAATAAAAATGGCTGTAGCCTTTTGCAGATTTTTTTTATCAGCCAAGTAACTTATAAAAACATCGTCGTCCTTTGGTTTAGGCTTAAATTGCAGTTCGTGGTATGGTGGGTAGAATTTTCCTTCTTGTTCATTAAAGTACGCGTTTTTACGTACCAAATAAAAAACACCCAGGCCGGGTATGCTAACTTCATTATTTTGTACTAAAAGCTCCCTTAAATAATCTCCAATATACATCACCCTAAAAGTACACTTAATTATAAAATTTTAAAAACTGAGGCTCGCCCCACCAAAAACGTTAAATCCATAATCGGCATAGTACAACCATTTTTGATTATTGGTATTTAAAATGTTAAATGCTTTTGCAAAAATAGCTATTCTTTTGGTTGCCTTAAAATCAATACTGCCATTTAAGTCAATAAACGATTTAATGGTACTTGGATCAGTTCCTCCGCTCGTAATAAATGGATCGAGTGTAGCGCCTCGGTAAACAACTGTGCTGTTAAAAGTAAGTGCTTTGGTAACATGAATAATGGTTCCGCCTGTAATTTTACTTGTTGGGATATTCCACGGATGTTTTGCAGTAGCCATTTGGTAATCATCATATTCGGCTTTTACAAAAAAATCAAGGTTTTCGGTAGCTTTATAATCAAACTCAGCAATTAGTCCGTTTATGGTACTGGTACCCTCATCGTAAATTACTGTAAAACGATTGTAACCCTGATCAAATTTAAAATCGCTAATAAATAAAGGCATATTCTTAACCCCATTGCGGAAGCCTGTTATTTTAAAACCAAGTTGAGGAGCTAAGGTTCCCTTTAGGCCAACGGAAAAATCCAGTGTGTGCAGGGTGTTTTTAATAGGCACAAAATTACCTAGGAATGGATTAGTAGCATAAAAATCGAGTAAATTTGATTTGCTAACATCACCTTTTAAATCGGCAAAAAACCTGATATAAGTTGGTAGTATTTGAAACTCTATTTTGGCAGCCGGAAAAATATGCAAGGAGCTGGTAGTTCCAAACTCGCTTACTAAATTCAAACCTGCGTCTAATTTATAGCTTTCACCCTGAAATTTTAAATATGGATTTAATTTGATAACGTTATTTTTAATTTGATACAAGCTATCTTGTTGGTTACTTAAATCAACCAAGCCAGAGAGCCCGGCATTAAATTGATGGATGGTTTCATTTAAGAAACCAGATACCACCATGTTGCTTTCGGTACCATTAAAGGCATTGGTAAAAGAATAACCTTTAATTTTTACAGCATAATTAAAATCATTAGGAATATCTTTAAAATTTTTTGAAAGCTCTGCCTCACCTTTAATGATATTAAAATTTTGCTGGGTTGTTTGTAAATGCAGAGGCATTTGGTCGGGGTTATAACCATAAAAATAGTTACTGGCATAACTATAATCAAACCTACCTGATAAGGTATTTCTTTTGCCTGTTATTTTTCCAAATATACCGCCTTGTGCATTTTCGGTTTTTTGCCGGTAAATATTTCCCTCCTCTGCCAAATAGGTGGCATATCCGCCTACTTGGTAGGTTTCATTCCTGCCATTATTTAAATAAAGCTCCCCAAGTTTGGTAGTTAATGTACCAACTCCACCTTTTATCAAATTATTATAAATCAGCTCGTCGTTTTCAGCAGGTCTTTTCATGGCATCCAGCTGTTTTATATCGGTATTTTGCTCCAAGCGTTTATCTATAGGGGCATAGGTTAGCGGAGCTTTAAATCCCGATTCGTCATTTAAATCGGGGTTTATCCTTATTTTAACTGCATCAGCTAATACCGGTTTATAAGCGGTAGTTACTACAATTTCTTCTGATAGGTTATTACTTTGTCCGGCTTTTTTTGCAGTATCTGTTTTTGGTTTAGCCATGGCGGCCTCAACGCTACTTGCTGCAATTTTTTTGGAAGCGTGTAGGGGTTTTGCACTTTTTGTAGCAGTCTTCGTAGTTTTTTTAATAGCTTTATTATTAAGCTTTTTGCCTGTTTGCGCCAATGTTTGCAAACAAAACAAAGCAGTTATTATTAGTAAAGTAATATTTTTCAAATTCATGGCTTGACCTCTTTTCATTCTTTATTGGCTATTACTTTTGGGGTTCTGCGTTTAATTTTTCCAGTTTTTGTTTGGCGGCCGGTAATATATCATCATCTACCTTGTAATTATCAATAATACTTTGTAAAGTAGCTTTTGCCTGAAAATTATCCTTTAGCCCAACATAATCGTCGGCTAATAGCATAAAGGTTTTGGTGATCCAATAATCATAATTAGGCAGATCTTTTATGAGTTCAAAGCAGGTTTTTTGCGATGCTTTATATTGTCCTTTTTTACATTGAATATTGGCAATATTATATTTTGCCTCGGCAGCGGCAATTGTTTTGGTATTGCTTTCTGTAAACGAAAATTGTTTTATAGCATTTGCGGTATCGCCTAATTTTAAATAAGCTAAACCTGCATAAAGCCCTGTTTTAAATTTGTCTTCCTGTGCTGTTTTTTCGTACATGCTCACTCTTGATGCATAGCCAATAGTTTCTTGCGGTTTATCCATTTCTGAATAACAAATCATTAAATTATTAATTGCGAAGGAGTAATCAGCTTTAAACTCTGAGTTTGATTCGAGCTTCTTAAGATATGGAAGTGCCTCGTTGTATTTTTTCTGACTTATATAAAGTTTTGAAATACTTATTAGCGCTTGTTCTGTATAGGTGCTCGTCCAATCATTCAAAATCACATTATAATCTGCAATGGCCTCATCAGGTCTGTTTAGACTTACCAAGCTTTGTGCTCTAATAAACCTTGCCTCTTTTTCATAAATTGGTTTATTGCTAAATTTATCAAAATAGGCATTAACTGCATCGGTAGTTCCTTGCCAGTTTCCTCTTAAATAAAGGTTATTGGCGGCGTTGTACATTATTCTTTCCTGATCGGCAGTTGTGTAATTGGCTATCGGAACATTGGCAGCATAGGCCATAAAAGTTTTTGCATCGCCTAAATCAGTATAAATTTTTTCAATTTGTTTGAGCGATATTTTTGCTTCGTTGGTTGAGGCATAATCTGCCACTACATGTTTAAACGATTCGATTGCTAAAGCCTCATTACCAGCATCATAATCAATCAAACCAATTGTTAGCCATGCTCGTGGCACATAGCTGCTGGTAGGATATTTTACAATCAAATCCTGAAGTCCTTTTTTAGCTTTTATGGTATCTTCATTCAAAAACCAAGTGTAAGCAATTTCAAATGAGGCATCATCCGCATAATCTGATTGTGGGAATCTGGTAAGCACTTCATTCAAGGTGTTTATTTTTTGCATTGGCACGCCCCTTAAACCTTGTATCATTCCTCTTTGAAACAAGGCATAATCTACCCCTTTAAGTTGGTTATCAATAATACGGTTATAATTATCCATTGCTTTACTGTACTCTTTTAAAACAAAATAACTATCACCAAGGCGTATAATGGCATCATTTTCGGTATTAGGATCTTTTTGCAAACCGTTTAAAAACCTTTGGAAATAAAGTGCGGCTTTCTTGTATTGCTCGTCGTTAAACGCCGCGTAGCCCAATGCATAATTTGAAAAATTGTAAACTTCGGTTGTTTTAGCAATTGGCATGCTTAAAAATTTTTCAAATCTATCAACTGCTTCACCGTATTTTCTCACCTCAAACATTGATTCGGCCATCCAATAATTAGCCAAAGCCTGTATTTTAGGGTCGATGGGGTTTTTTAATGAGCGAAGAAATATACCTATTGCATTTTCAAAGGCTCGTTCATTATAAAATTCTAGTCCACGGTAATAGGTAACTTTTTGATAGGCTGCCAGCGCGCTTGCCGATTTATTGGGGATAGGTTCCAGCATATCTACGGCTTCCTTATAATTATGGGAGGTTAATAATTCTTCCCCTAAAAGGACTTTCGCATCCTGAACCTTTGGTGATGACGGATAACTTTTCAAGAATAACCTGGTTGCATCCAATGCTTGGGTATTAAAATCAAGTTCATAGGATAATTTGGCATATTCAAACAATGCGTCTTCTTTTAATAATTTATCAAAATCAAGCCTTGAGGCCGCAAAAAAAGCATTGCGAGCGCTTTGCTTGTTGTTCATTCTTAAAAAAACATCTCCAAGCGTATAATTGCCGCTTTGGCTATAGGAATCGTTTTTATTTTGTAATTTAACGAGTTCTTCAACTGCTTTTTTATAATTCCCTACCTTAAAAAAAGTATAACCAATTTGGTAGGTATCCTGTGTGTTTTGTGTTTTGCCCTCATCTTTTGCCTGAAATTTTGTGTAATAATTTGCCGCGCTATCATAATCAGCATTGGCAAAATAGGAGGCTGCCACCACTCTTAGCAATTCAGTTTCATTTTGTTGATGGGTTGATTTTAAAATAGGTACTGCATAAGCAATTACGTCGTAATAACGCTTATCCAAAAAATACACCGCGGCTATATAGTATGGGTAGCTGTTTTCATATTTTTTTGAATTTTTGAGTCTTTCAAAGTTAGAAAGTGCTAACTTATAATCCTTATTTAAGTATGCTATATAGGCATAATAATAGGTGGCATCTTCACTAAATTCCGATTTCTTTTCTTTTACGGTACTAAATAAATCCGATGCATTTTTATAATCGTTTGTAATAAAAAAAGCATAGCCTTTTCTAAATTGGTATTCTGTTTTGATTCCTCCGCTTAAATCTTCCGCATCTATTTTGTTGAACCATTTCAAGGCTTCAATAAAGTTCTCTTTTTTTGAAGATCCTTTTCCAAGCTGAAAAAAGGCCAATCTTGTTAAAGGGTTTTCAGGGTGTTCAAATATGAATTTTAAAAACAAACTTTCGGCATTGTCGTTTTTTAATTCCAACGAACATAAGGCCGAATAATACTGGGCATTTTCCCTCATTAAAGGCAATTCCGACTCAAATTTTGGCTGGTTGCTGGTTTTTAAGTTCCAGTTTTCAATTTGCTCAAATTGTTCCGCGGCAGCTACATATTTGCCTTTATTCAATAATTCGTTGGCGTTATCCCAAATTTGACTAACCTGCATAGAAGTATTTTGCTGCGCAAAAACAGGAATACAGATGGTTAAATAAATGAAAAACAAGCTAAATTTTATTTTTATCATAGGTATTAAACTTGCAATTTGCGAAAATACTGAAACGCAAAACTTATATCATGAATAATAATTCACATTGTGTGGAGAACCTGTAAAATTGTTAAAGAAATATTCTTATTGGTTTTAAATCGGGGCTCCTTACTATAAGGTTTAAAGAGTATAGTAGTATTATTGAGGTATTTTATTTAACTTTAATTTTACTTAAATAGCGATTATAACCTAATATTTATGCCTTCTGTTTTCGAGCGTATTACCGCCTTCAATGAAAATCGTTTACCCGAAATGCTTGCGATAAAGTACAAAACCATGTGCGCCAATAGCTTTAGCTTTTTTAGAGGTACTTGTCATTTATTTTATGAAGATTTATACAAAGCGTCAAATTTACAAAATTCACCCCTAACCTGGATTTGTGGCGATTTGCATCTTGAAAATTTTGGTAGTTTTAAAGGAGATGACCACCAGGTTTATTTTGATTTGAATGATTTTGACGAAGCAATTTTAGCACCAGCCATTTGGGAATTACTGAGAATGGTAACCAGTATTTTTGTGGCTTTTGATAATTTGAATTTGGATGAAGCTGAGGCCTATAATTTAGCGCATAAATATCTGCATACCTATACCGAAACTTTAAAAAGGGCCAAAGCAATTGCCATTGACCCTCGTACTGCCAAAGGAATAGTTTGTGATTTTTTAACCAACGTTGAAAAGCGTAAACAAAAAGATTTACTTAAAAAGAGGACTACTAAAGTTAATGGTCATTATGCATTTTTAAACGATAAAATAAAAAGTATTGCATTAAATAAAGAACTTAAAATGGAGCTGGTTCCATTTGTTGAAAACTGGATGAAATCAAGCATTTATGCAAACCTTGATTTTAAAGTGATTGATAGCGTTTTTCGGATAGCAGGTACTGGCAGTATTGGTGCAAAACGCTATCTTTTTTTATTGGAAAGTAAAAAAAACAAAACTAAATACCTGTTTTTGGATATGAAGCAAGCTTTTAAATCATCAATAATTCCTTATTCTATTTATAAACAACCTGGTTGGGCCAATGAGGCTGAAAGGGCAATTGCTATAAAACAGCGCATGCAAAATGTAAACCCTGCATTATTAGGAACCGGTGTTTTTAAAGATGAACCTTTTATTATTCAACAAATGCAGCCTACTGAAGATAAAATTCGTTTAGAATTAATAAAGTACCAATACCAAAACATCCATCTTGTTATTGAAGATATGGCGCAACTTACAGCATCGGCTCAATTGAGAAGTACCGGCAGGCAAGGTTCGGCTATAACAGACGAGCTTATTTACTTTGCTCAGAATGGTGATTGGCATCAGGTTTTGGATTATGCAAAAAACTATTCCCAACAGGTGAAAAGTGATTTCGAAAAATTTAAAATCGACTATAATAATTTTTACACATCATTTAATTAAATCCATTATTATTTGATACTTGTATGTTTACTTTATATAAATTTAGGTAAATAGTGTATATTGTGCCCTTTGTTTTTAATGATGAGAAGGATATTTACTGTTGTTTTATTTTTAAGCTATACCCTTTCTGCAATGGCACAAGCTAAACAAGTTGCAAACCCAACCCGCACACTTTTTCCTTACGGTGGAAGTGTAACCAAGGAGTTTTTACGTTATATTATCAGACTTACCAAAAAGGACAATCCTAAAATTTGTTTCATAGCAACAGCAACAGGTGATAACCCTAATGCAATAGTAAATTGGTATGCTATAAGTGAAGATTTGCCCATGCGGCCTTATTTTCAAAGATCATTTATCGCCTCCTACACTGAACCCAAAACTTTCGAAGAAAATTTGTTAAGTATGGATGCTATTGTAGTGAGTGGAGGAAATACGTTAAACATGATGGCCATTTGGAAGGAGCAAGGGATTGATACCATTTTAAGGAAGGCCTATAACAAGGGCATTGTACTATCCGGCGGTAGCGCGGGTTCATTGTGCTGGTTTTTGGGTGGAACCACAGATTCACGACCGCGCGATTTATCAATAGTAAAATGTTTAGGGTTTATTCAGGCAAGCCATTGCCCGCATTATCATAGTGAGCTCTTGCGTAAACCCTTATATTTTGAAAACATATTAAAGGGCAAATTAGCTCCGGGGTATGCCATTGATGATAAGGCAGGTATTGTTTTTGAAAATGAAAAATATGTTAAGGTTGTAGCAATTGATGATAAAAGCAATGCCTATTATGTATCAGTAGTAGATGGTAAAGTTGACGAAAAACTGTTACCTGTTGAAGAGATTATAAAGTGAGTATAAATATTAGTTTGGGTTTTATTGCTATTTAGTTAGGTAAGGCACCATTTTTCTATCTTTGTACCACATGATAAAGTATCTGCGCTGGCTTTTAATCCTATTTTCATTTATATATGGCTTTGTAGTTATAATACGCAATTGGTTTTATGACGGTGGATTACTTAAAAGCACAACGTTTCAGGTTCCGGTAATTTCAATTGGCAACCTGGAGGTAGGGGGAGCAGGAAAAACGCCAATGGTTGAATACCTTGTTCGTTTGTTAATGCCGCATCGTCGGTTAGCAACTTTAAGTCGTGGTTATGGCCGTAAAACCAAAGGTTTTTTAATAGCACAATTGAAGCAAACTGATGGAAATAATTCAAATTTGATAGAAAACATCAGCCAATCAACGAGTTCCAAATCAAGAGAAACAACAAATAAGAATTTACCAACCTTCTTAATGCCAACACTTAGCCAACAAATAGGTGATGAGCCGGCACAATTTAAAAGGAAATTTCCTCAACTTACTGTAGCAGTTTGCGAAAAGAGGGTAATTGGTATACAAAATCTGCTTGCCAACCATGATCTTATTATTCTTGATGACGCTTACCAACATAGAGCAGTTAACCCTGGTTTAAGTATTTTATTATTTGATTATGATAAAGTTTACCAGCCCCATTTATTATTGCCTTCAGGTAATTATCGCGAACCCTTTAGTAGCAGGTGGAGGGCACAAATTATTATCATAACAAAATGTCCTTCCTATCTAAAAAATCATAATTTGGAAACATTGGCACAAAAAATAAAGCCATTACCCTACCAATCCTTATTTTTTACTTCCATAATTTATAAAGCTATACTTCAATTTGACGGGCAACCCGCAAATTTTACAATTGATAATGATACAAGCGTATTTTTATTAACAGGAATAGCCAACTCATTACCCTTAATAAACCATTTAAATACCTTAACTAATAATATTATCCATCATAAATATCCGGATCATTATCCTTTTACCATTAAAAATATCACTAAACTTGCCAACGAATTTTCTATAAGTTCGGCAAAAAAAAAGGTCATCTTAACAACAGAAAAGGATGCCCAACGTTTAAATGAATTATGGTTTAAAAAAGAGAATAATAAGGTTTTAGATATAAGCATATATATCATGCCAATTGAAATTGCTTTCTTAAATAAGGGCAACGAAGAGTTTGATCAATTAATTTTTGAATATGTTAGAACGTATCCTACAGGCAACAGCATACATTAAAAGTCGCATTGGCGATTTTGTACCCGAGATAGGTATAATACTAGGAACAGGCCTCGGTGGTTTAGTAAACGAAATTGAGGTTGAAAAACAACTCATGTATGCCAATATACCTGAATTTCCTATTTCCACACTTGAATTTCATTCAGGCAAATTAATATTTGGTACCCTTGCGGGTAAAAAGGTTGTGGCCATGCAAGGACGTTTGCATTACTATGAAGGATATAATATGCAACAAATAACATTACCGGTAAGGGTAATGAAAATGTTGGGCATTAAAACTTTATTTGTTTCAAACGCGAGCGGTTCATTAAATCCGGCCTATAAAAAAGGCGCATTAATGGTTATTGAAGATCATATTAATTTGCAACCAGATAACCCCTTAATTGGTAGCAATGATGATGAACTCGGCACCCGCTTTCCGGATATGAGCGAACCATACCACCGCGAATTAATTGAAAAAGCATTGAGGATTGCAGCCTTAAACAATATTATATGTCATAAAGGAGTTTACATAGCGGTAACAGGGCCAAACCTTGAAACCAAAGCTGAATATAAATATTTACGGATAATTGGGGGTGATGCAGTGGGTATGAGTACGGTTCCTGAAGTAATAGTTGCAAGGCATATGGGACTTCCGGTATTTGCCATATCTGTTTTAACTGATGAGGGTTTTAATGATGTTTTATTACCTTGTTCATTGGACGAAATTTTGGAGGTGGCACGTGAAGCAGAACCCAAAATGACCTTAATACTTAAAGAATTGATTGCTGGTTTTTGATGCTAAATAAAATAAAGTTTCTGCTCATTTGTCTTACCTGCGTATTTGCCCAGGCTGTTTTTGCACAAAGTAATCCGAATTACCCAAACAACCCTAATTACCCAATTCAACAAAGGGTAAATTTAAGGGATACCGGTAAAGCAACTAAGCAAATTACTGATGATCAACTTTTAGATTCGTTGCGTAAAAAACAGGATCATAAACGTGATACAATTATTTTTTCGGCTAAATTTATACGTATTACCAACGAGAAGTTGCTTAGAGATAGTACTCAATTGAAACAGCTGGATACTACCTTAACAAATTTTGAGGTTTACAGTCCTATTTTTGATATTAAAACCCCCAAAATAACTTTGGGTTATACCGGAACACCATCACGCGATTTATTGTTCAATCCGTCAAAAACTATAGGTTTTGATGTTGGTTTACATGCACTCGATCCTTATTTACTGAATCCGGAAGATGTTAACTATTATAGGGCAAGGGTACCTTTTACCTCCCTTTATTTTATTTCGGGTGGTATTAGTGAACAAATGTTTAAGGCCACACATGCTCAAAATATCAATCCTCACCTAAATATTGGTTTTAATCTTGATTTTGCCGGACCAAAAGGTTTTTACAGCAGCAATAGTGTTTTACAGCAAAATGTAAATTATACCAATATTGGTGCTTTTGCCTGGTACGAATCAAAAAATAAAAGATATAACCTGCTGGCTAATATCCTTTATAATAATTTGAAAGCCCCGGAAACCGGATCAATTCAAAAAGATTCAATATTTAAAGTAGGATCAATTGATAAAACCTCAGAACCGGTACGTTTGGCGCATACTTACGAAAACTGGACAAACAGTGGTTTATACCTGAAACAGTTTTATTATATAGGCCATTTGGATAGTACAAAAAAGGGGAGTGCAAGTGTATTGCCAACGCAGAGAGTTGCTTATACCATTAACTACAATACCCACTCTTACAATTTTATTCAAAATGACCAGGATAACTACCATGTATTTCCCGATTATTATTATGAGTATAATTACGGAAGAGATTCATTAACAGTTACGCACCTTCAAAACGATTTTTCTTACAGCTTTTACCTACGCAGCAAGACTGTGAGTATTATAAAAAACGAAGTTAAACTCGATTTAGGCTTAACCCACGATTATTATAACTATGCTCAATACGTAAATGACACTACTTTAAATCAATATGGTACAAAAATTACCCAGCAGCAAAAAGTACAAGCTGCCTCCTTTCAAAATATAACCTTAAAGGCTAGGTTTAGCTATAAATTTAGTAATAAGATTGGTTTGGAAGGCGATTTCCAACAAATAGCACAAGGACGAAATGCAGGCGATTATTTATATGATGCCAAAGTGGCACTCGCAGGAAATGAAAAAACCGGTAAAATTATTTTAGAAGGCTATGCCCAAAATAATACACCTGCATTGGTTTATAGTAATTGGATTTCTAACCATTATATATTTCATACCAATCTTAAAAATCAAAAAACGAATAGTCTATCATTCAATTATTTAAATCCAATATTGAAACTTGATTTTAAGGCCGAATATTTTTTGATTAATAATTATTTATATTTCAGTGCCCAGCCTAACGGTAACGATGCTAGCCCTACTCAGGTTTTAGCGCCCATAAACTTATTAAAATTGAGTATTTCTAAATCATTTACCTGGCGCCAATGGCAGTTTGATGATTTTTTAGTTTATCAAAAAAGCGATTACCAAACTACACTACGTACCCCACAATTTTATAATTTTAGTAGCTTATATTATAAAGTATTACTATTTAAGGTTTTACACTCAAATATTGGTATGGATGTGCGGTACAATTCAACCTATATTGCGCCATCATATGCGGTTGGCTTGGGTCAGTTTTATAACGGCACCAATGTTACTTTTTCATCATACCCAATTGCAAGTGTGTTTTTTAGAGCAACATTACAACGCACTAACTTTTTCATCATGTACGATTATGTAAACCAAGGTTTATTTAGTCCTGGTTTTTACACGGTAAACAGATATCCGCAAATGGACAGGCTTTTAAAATTTGGAGTCTCCTGGACTTTTTATAATTAATATCAGGTAGTTAATATTAGGTTTTTTGCTTTTTCTTTTTAGCAGCCGGAAAAAGCACATTATTTAATATTAACCGATATCCGGCCGAATTAGGATGGAGTTTTAAATCGGTAGGGGGTTCACCAACTTGATGTTGGTAATCCTCCGGGTCATGACCACCATAAAAAGTCCATTGGCCTTTTCCATATTCTCCATGAATGTAGCGGGCTTCATTATTGATTTTCATTTCACCCAAAATTAAAACATTTGGTTTTAACATCTTTTCGTTAAAGGCAGTTGTAAGCCCCATAAAACCCTTAATTACCTTATCATGATTTTGGGTAAGCATGCTAGGCACTACATCCCATTTAGCCGAAAAATCAAATAGCGTAAAAAAGTCTTGCGAACGATCAATTCTATCTCTGGTTGAAGTAACATCAATATTGCTGAATTGATGTGAGGTAGGATTCATATCCAAAGAAAAATTTTGAAACGCAAAAGTTTGGGTATAATCCAACTTTGTTTGATAGTCTGGGTCGGCAGGGTCGCCATCAAACATGGTTTCGCATATATCTGTGTTGGCTGCCGCTAAAGCAATATCAAAGGTATCAGTACCCGAACACATGGCAAATAAAAATCCACCACCGGCACAAAAATCACGAATGCGCGTGGCAACCGCCAACTTCATTTGCGAAACCTTTTTGTAGCCAAGTCTGTGAGCAGTGGCCTCTTGTATTTTTACATCATCATTATACCATTGCGAATACCTGAAAGTTCCGTAGAACTTGCTATACTGACCTGTAAAATCTTCATGATGTAGATGTAACCAATCATATTTAGGTAATTCACCCTGGATAATTTCCTCATCATACAAAACATCATAGGGGATCTCTGCGTATTTTAAAACTAAGGTAACAGCATCATCCCAGGGTAATTTATTTTTTGGCGAATAAACTGCCATTTTTGGTGCTTTCTCCAGTTTTACCAAGTCCATATTTACAGACGGGTCGCTAACTTCATTAATAATATTAACTACCATGGCATCGGCTAATACTTCATAGCTTACTCCGCGAATTTTACATTCTTCTTCAATTTTCGTGGCATATTTTGTCATAAAACTGCCCCCCCTATAATTTAACAACCAATCAACCTCTTCACCGTTGTTTAACACCCAAAAAGCGATTCCGTACGATTTTAAATGATCTTTCTGCGCTTCATCCATCGGTATTAATATAGAAGCAGCCTTTGTTTTATAGGCAGAGGCCATAAAAATCAAAACCAAACAATAAACCAGAAATGATTTTGGTAAATAAAAAAACTTAAACAGCACGCTATATCTTATTTAGTAGGTAAATATAACGAAATATTGAATGGACTGTTATAGTAACAGCTTGAATAAAATTTCGCGATATCAAATAATGTACGGAGCCAATACGAAACTATAAACAAACTCAAATTTATTAATCAATTCACCGCCCACCATTCACCACTCACCAATTCCAACATTCTCTATTTCCACGTTTCACCTTTTTTTTTACCTTTGCAGCCTATAAAAATTAAAAATGAGCAAAGCGATTATTAAAACTGAAAAGGGCGACATGACTGTTGAATTTTTTGATAAAGATGCCCCAAATACAGTTGCCAATTTTAAAAAACTGGCTTCATCAGGGTTTTATAACAATGTAATTTTTCATCGTGTAATACCTAATTTCATGGTACAAGGTGGCGATCCAACAGGTACAGGTGCCGGTGGTCCGGGTTATAAAATTGATTGCGAATTAACGGGTGAAAACCAATATCATGATCGTGGCGTATTATCAATGGCACATGCGGGTAGGAATACTGGTGGCTCGCAATTTTTTATTTGCCACAGCCGAGCAAATACTGCACATTTAGATAGACACCATACCGTTTTTGGCAAAGTGATTGAAAATGTAGACGTAGTAGATGCTATTGCAAAAGGCGACAAAATTTTAAGCATAGAAGTTTTAGAAGATTAATATACTAGCGGTAGAGGGTATTGAATGAATTTGGTTTTTAATTTTGAATATTATAAACGCACAATTTACTACTCCCTAATTACCATTTAACCCTAAAAAATGAATTTACAAGGAATTGTAGCCGTATCGGGCAAACCTGGTTTGTGGCGTGCCTTAGCACAAAATAAAACCGGGTATATTTTAGAAAGCTTAGATGCCAATAAAACAAAATTGGTAGCTAATTTATCAACAGCCAAGATTGCCGCTTTGCATGAAATAACGCTTTTTGGCGAGGAGGAAGATTTAAAGTTGCTTGATATTTTTGAAGCTATCAAAAAGGCTACCAATGTTCCGGATGCAAAAGCGGATGGTAAAATTTTAAGAGCTTTTTTTAGAGAAGTTGCCCCTAATCATGATGAGGAAAAGGTTTATGCTTCTGATATGAAAAAGGTGATTTCCTGGTTCCAAATATTAAAGGATTTCCCTTTCTTTAACGAAGTAGTTGAAGCACCAACCCCTGCGGTTGAAACAGAACCGGTTATTGAACCTGAGGTAAAGCCTGAAGAGAAAAAGGTTAGCAAAAAATCTGCCCCTAAAGCAGAAAATAAGGCCGACGAATTAACAGAAAAACCTGCTCCAAAGCCTAAAAAAGTCGCTACTAAAAAAGCTGAGGATAAGTAAGTTATTTTAGAATAACAGGATAAACAAAAAAGGAGTGTAATTTTTGCACTCCTTTTTTATTGTTTAAAAATTATTAACAATCAGGTTGTTTGCAATCCTCATCGGCAAATTCTGGCTCAAGCGTGCTGTGTTGTATATTTAAGTGCTCCAGCCTATGTCTTAAATCTTTTTTGATGTTTTCAAATGTAGATACGAACTCAGGTGCAATTACTACGTGTGCGGTAATGGCATTGTCGGTGGTGCTTAAGGCCCAAACATGCATATGGTGTACATCTAAAACACCTTTGCATTTTAGCAATTCGTTTTTAATATTTTCAATTTCAATGGCTTTTGGTACTCCTGCCATCTCTAACCTTAAACTATCCATTAGCAGGCTCCAGGTTCCTTTTAAAATTACAATGGCAATTATCAAACTAACAACACTATCAACCCAATACCATTTGGTAAAGTAAATAATAACCCCCGATACAACTACCCCTAATGATACAATGGCGTCAACCGCCATGTGCAGGTAGGCTCCCTTCACATTGAGGTCTTTATCCTTATCTTTCACAAACAGCCAGGCGGTAAATGCATTGATGCCAATACCTATAAAAGCAACCCATGCCATTACACCACCATCAACAGTCTCGGGTGCTAAAAAACGCATAATTGCCTCGTAACCTATAAAACCAACTGCTACAAATAAAATTAGGGCATTAAAAAATGAAACTATAATGGTTGATCGTTTATAACCAAAAGTGTAATTATTATTTGAATTTACCTTGGTCAGTTTAAATGCCAACAAGGCAAGTGCTAAACCTGCAACATCACTTAAATTATGCCCGGCGTCTGTTAGTAAGGATAATGAATGCGTAGCCAAACCGGCAATAACTTCAATAATTACAAAAACAGAATTTAAAATAATACCAACAATAAAAGCAGTATTTACCTGATCAAGCTTAGGCGCATGGTCATGATGGTGGTGGTGATGAGAATGATCGTGATCAGCTGACATGCTGCAAAGATATTATTTTTACTGAGAGTTGGTAATTAAGGTTTTGATTGAGTGGGGAAGTTGGTAGGTTCTGGAGCCGGGTTTTTTTTACAAATTTTTAAATAAAATTGCCCGAATCAGGATTTACGCGATGAAAGAATTTATATGATTTTATAAGTATATAAATTTACTTCTCAATGGCATAATACTAGCC
The DNA here is from genome assembly GCA_903927645.1 of uncultured Mucilaginibacter sp. GTDB lineage: Bacteria > Bacteroidota > Bacteroidia > Sphingobacteriales > Sphingobacteriaceae > Mucilaginibacter. The sequence goes on along the minus strand of CAIYNX010000286.1, from coordinate 9,752 downwards.
ACTAGCTACTTGCTACTAGCTAATAAATAAATCAATTACTGATGATGATAGGGTTCACCTTTTATAATAGTATAAGCACGATAAAGTTGTTCAACAAAAAAAAGCCGTACCATTTGGTGTGAAAAAGTCATGGCCGATAGTGAGATTTTATCATTAGCACGAGTGTATATACTGGCATCAAAACCATATGGTCCACCAACTATAAAAACCAAGTTACTTACCGAACTGAGGGCTTTTTTATCAATATAGGAGGCAAATTGTACAGAGCTGAGTGTTGTACCATTTTCATCAAGCAAAATAACATGGTCTGTTGGGGCTATTTTCTTTAATATAAGTTCGGCTTCCTTTGTTTTTTGCTGTTCGGTAGTTAATGATTTGGTATTTTTTAATTCGTCAATTTCTATAATCAATAATTTGGTATAATGTTTTAAACGGTTTATATATTGTTCAATACCTTGTTTTAAATAAGTGCTTTCAGTTTTACCTACAGTAATGAAAGTAATTTTCATATAAAAATTGATTTTAATAATTCATGGTGGATAACACTAAATTGTTGTAATGTTGTTATAATTTAGCAACCACTATTTTAAAATAACTTCAACATTACAACAAAAACCAATTGGATCAAAATATATTAAATAATTACGAACAAAATATAAGCCAAACACAAACCGAGGCTGATAGATATAAGGCCTTGGCCAATAAATATTCCTTATTACGATTGGTAATTTTTGCTGCTATCATCCTTATTACTGGAATAGCCATTAGTTGGGATGATTTTACTTTCTTAATCCTTTCGGGTTTAATCTTGATTTTAGCATTTTTATGGTTGGTAAGTAAACAAAGCGAATTTGAAAAACAAAAGCTATACTTTTCAAATTTAGTTAAGGTTTACCAAAACGAATTTGATAGTATTTTAAGCATTTCGAACCTCTATGATGATGGAAGTAGGTTTAATAACGATAAACATTTTTATAGCGCCGATTTAGATATTTTTGGAAGTGCCTCTTTGTATAAATTAACCAATAGAGCAGCAACATCATTAGGGAAACTTAAATTAGCCTCTTGGTTTGATAAACCTAGCAAAAAGGATGCTATTTTATTGAGACAAGCTGCTATTGCTGAAATTGCCAACAAAGAGGCTTGGAAGCCGGAGACCCAGGCTTTATTATTATTTGCAAATCAAGAAAAACAAGATCAATTACCCAATTTGTTTAAATATTTAAACATTCCCTTAAACCTACCCGGCGAAAAATGGTTGGATTTATATGCCAAAATTGCTCCGTATTTATTAACTGCCTTAATTATGGGCGGATACTTTGTTCCAATTATAAGCAGTCTTTCTGTTTTGGTTGGGATTATAAATATAGGTCTTGTTTCTTCGAAGGCAATGTATATCAAAAAGGCCGATTTAATTGCAGGCAAAATAGGAGATGTCTTAAATAATTATGCCCTGGTATTTCAAAAAATTGAGAGCGAACCATGGGATTCATTCTATAACAAAAATTTGGTCGATTTTTTGAAAAATGATGGCACTTCTAACAAAATTAAGTCCCTCTCGGTATTAATTAACAAACTCAACTACCATTTAAATATCATTATTGGTTTTATTTTGAACTTGTTTTTTTTATGGGATATTCGCCAAATCATAGCCATCGAGAATTGGAAGCGGAACAATCAAAAAAGCTTAGAAACTGCTTTTGATGTAATTGCCGAATTTGAGGCTTTAATGAGTTTAGCAAGTTTAAAAATTAACTACCCCAATTGGGCCACACCTGAGATTGTTATAGGCGATGATTATACCCTCACTGCTAATGGCCTAGCTCATCCATTAATTAACAGTGCCAAAAGGATAAAAAACGATTTTGAGTTAAATAATACCCGAAAGATTGACATCATAACAGGGTCAAATATGGCGGGTAAAAGCACGTTTTTGCGCACGGTTGGTATAAACACGGTGTTAGCTTTAAGTGGTGCACCCGTTTGTGCAGAAGAAATGAAAGTGTCTGTTATTACCATTATTAGCTATATGCGTATCAAAGATAATTTGAACGAAAGTACCTCCACCTTCAAGGCCGAATTGGACAGGTTGCAAATGTTATTGAATGAGGTTACTACTAATAAAAAAGTATTTTTTTTAATTGACGAAATGTTGCGCGGAACCAATTCGGTTGATAAATACCTTGGCTCTAAAGCAGTAATTAAGAATTTGATTGAGAAAAAGGGTGTAGGTATGGTAGCCACCCACGACTTGCAAATTGCAGAGCTTGAAAATAGCTATCCCGATTATATCCGAAACTTCTATTTTGATATACAGGTAAAACAAGGCGAAATGCTGTTTGACTATAAAATAAAGCCAGGTGCCTGTAAAACGTTTAATGCATCCTTGTTGTTGAAGCAAATTGGCATTGAGGTTGAGTAGTGAGTGATATGGTGAATGGTGAATGGTGAGTTGTGAGTTGTGAGGGGTGAGGGGTGTGGTGAATGGTGTGGTGTCCATGCCTGAATTAGGTTGACTTTCAAATAAAAAAGGTTGATAGAAATATAATCTCTATCAACCTTTTTGGTAATTTAATTAATCACCACTCACTAATGACTATTGACCATTGACTACTCACCACTCACCCAATTCAACCGCTCACTAAAAAAATTAATTTCCTCCAGCTGCACCGCCTTGTGATTCGCCTTGTTTTAAGTCGTCATTGTTAACACCTTTCTTTTTCTCCATTGGATTGCTAAAGGTTGTTTTACCAAAGCTGTAGCTAAATGTTAAACCAACAGAACGAAAAGGGAATTTAAATGTACTTGTTTGCACAAAGCCGGGGCTACTAACATTTGAATTAAATTCTTTGTATTTAGAAAATGGTTCGATAGCATTGATGCCTAATGAATATTTCTTTTTAGCAAATTGCTTTTTAACGCCAAAACCTAAAATGCTAAAGGAGGCACTGGGACCTTGTATTGTTCTGCGTGGTGAATTTTCGACCGCAAATGCCTCGGCAACAAAATCATTTTTTAAGGTTAATGATCCACTTAAAAAGGCATTATATTGAACATAAATACCAGTGCTGGTAAAGTCTTTAACAAATTGGGCATAAGGTGTAGGGTTAAAGGTATAAACGTTGATGCTACCTCTTATAGTTAATATTTTAATAGGATTTATTGAGCCAAAAAAGCTTGCACCTAATACATCATTTACTGCTGCATTATAATAATTGCTTATGGTACCCGGTTGGCCGTTTACAATTTGTGGTGTTAATATCCCTTCAATTAAACCATCAATATGTCTGTAATAAACAGAAGTATTAATTACAGATGATTTTATAAAGGTATTGTAGTTTAATTCAACTGTTTGTGAAACTTCGGGTGCCAGGTTAGGGTTACCTTCTGTTTGAGCTAATATGTTCGATTTGTTTAAAAACGGATTTAAAAACTGTAAACTTGGTCTGGTAATCCTTTTGCTGTAGCTTAACTTTATTGTTTGCGATGGTGATAATTGCTTTTGTAAGGTTAAGCTTGGAATATAGGTTAAATAGTTATTATCAAACGACATTAAACTTGGTTCTGAAGGGCTATTTGGATCGCCATGAATAGCAGTATTTTCAAGGCGCGAACCTGCAAGTATTGAATAGCTTTTTGGCAATGTAAAAGTAAATACTGTATATCCGGCTGTTACATCTTGGTTGTAATTATATAAACTTGAATTAAATTGATCAGGAACAAAATCGCTGGTACCATAAGGTGCAAATACATCCGAGTTACTATTAATTCTTCTGATAATTTCTTTTCCACCCAATTCAATTTTTAATACCTTGCTTACCGGTAAAGTGTAATCAAGTTGTATGGTGTATTCATTGTTTACACCATCGATATTATTTTTTTGATTTATTTGTCTTTGAGGTGTATACAGTGTTGAATAATCTGTTACGATATCACTATGGCTCCATTGACCGGAGAGTGATATTTCATGGCCTTCTTTTTTAAATTTATGGGTATAATCCATGCTCCAATCAAAACCGCCAAATGAATTATGACCGGTTGAACTTGCTGAATATTTATAATCGTAGGAATACTTAGGGTTCTGTAAATCAGTCAAAGTAGATTCGGTTATGGTATTGCCTGTATTATTAAACCCACCTTTGTTATACCTGATAGTTGATGTAATACTATTAAAGGCATTGAACTCATAGTTGGCAGTTGCAGAACTAATGGTTCCGTAACGTTTTACTAAGGTAGTGCCGTTTACATTTTGAATATATTTACTAGTATCCCCTTGAAAATTTTGATAAAAATCAGAAAGTGATGTTTGTGGCCAAGTAAGATTTCCACCAGCGTTTAATGATAAACTGAATCTGTTTTTATTATAATTGAAATTGGCGTTTCCATTATTTTGACGTGTACCAAATCCACCACTTACCGATCCGCTAATACCTGATATGTTTTTTTGTTTGGTGATGATATTTAAAATACCTGCCGATCCTTCTGCATCATATTTTGCTGATGGGGAGGTAACTACCTCTATGCTTTTAATTTGATCGGCGGGTATGGTTTTTAATACATCTGCTAAACTTGCTGATGATGCTCCTGTTGGTTTACCGTTAATCAATACCTTCACATTCTGATCGCCCCTAATAGACACATTTCCATTTAAATCTACCGCAACCAATGGTACTTTTTGTAATACATCACTTGCGTTACCACCTGCGGCGGTTAAATCCTTTTCTACATTATAAACTAACTTATCAATTTTATTTTCAACTACAGCTGCTTGACCTTGAATCACCACTTCTTTTAAAGCTTTTGAACTTGGTTGCAATAAAATAATTCCTAAATTTTTATCAGGCTTTGCATCAGTGGTTATAATGTTTTCTATGGTTTTTGGAGGATAACCAACAAAAGAGATAATAATTTTATAGGATCCTGGATGCACGTTATCCAATTTAAAAACACCCTTTGTATCAGTTAATACGCCTGTCATTGGGCTTTTACCACCGCTGTGGTATAAGCCTACTGAGGTATAATCCACAGGCTTTTTTGTAATGGAATCAATGATAGTGCCCGAAATTCGCCCTACGATGCTTGAACCACCACCACCAAATTGAGCTTTTGCCGAAATTGTACTAAATAAAATTGCTAGAAATATATAAAATCGCCTCATTCTTGTTCTTTTTTCTAATTTGAGGCGAAAGTACCTCTATTGTTACAATGTTTTTTGCAATTAAATGTCATTTTGATAATTTGTAATAAATTCGTTACAAAAAAAAGGGGTACAGATAAAATCCGCCCCCTTTTTGTTTAAATCAGGTTTTGTGGATGTTTAGGCCACAATATTTACAATTCTGCCTTTTACTACAATTACCTTTTTAGGCGTTTTGCCATCCAAATATTTATTTACATCGGCGTTAGCCATTACTGCGGCTTCAATCTCCTTAGGCTCTAAACTTAAAGAAATATTCAAATTCATTTTTGTTTTACCGTTGATAGAAATTGGATAAGCATATTCATCCTCAATTAGATATTGCGGATTGAATTTAGGGTAGGGCGCATATGATAATGTCCCGGCATCGTTACCTAGCATCACCCAAAGCTCCTCACAAATATGCGGCGCATAAGGGGATAAGATAATTACCAAATCTTGCAGGATGCTTTTTTTATTGCATTTTAAATCTGTCAGTTCATTGATGGCAATCATAAAGCTGGATACTGAAGTATTGAACGAGAAACGCTCAATGTCTTCCTCTACCTTGCGTATAATTTTATGGAGCGATTTTAATTCCGCTTTTGTTGGCTCAGCTGTTGATACATTAAAATTCCAGGCATCATCATGAAACAAACGCCAAAACTTACGCAAAAATTTAAATACCCCTTCAATGCCATTGGTGTTCCAAGGTTTGCTTTGTTCTAGCGGACCTAAAAACATCTCGTACATGCGCAAAGTATCGGCACCGTAACGCTCAATCAAATCATCGGGGTTTACCACATTGAATTTTGATTTCGACATTTTTTCGACTTCTGGTTTTGTGAAAAAACGTTTTTCTCCATTTGAATTTTCAAACTCATGAAACTCGTTTTTATGCCAATATCCTCCTGAACACCAAAATATTGAGTTTTCGTATTCTGGACGCCATTTTATATATTCTCGAATATTCAACTCGTTTGTTTTTGAGTCTACAAACCTTATATCAACATTATGTTCAGTGGTGTTGTAAAGTATTTTTGTTGCGTTACTTTCATTTGAGTCCATTTCCGCTCGTCTGTCAGAACTCATTAAGAAGGTTTCGGTATTTTGTGTATGAACAGGTAAACCATCTATTAAATTCATGTTCGACTTCCCAGCAGTTGAAATGTGTATCTTTTGGGAAACACCTTGAATCATCCCCTGGTTAATCAACTTTTTAAATGGTTCCTCTTCAACCACTAAACCAAGGTCTTTTAAAAACTTGTTCCAAAAACGGCTATACAATAAATGCCCGGTGGCATGTTCGCTACCACCTATGTACAAATCAACATCTTTCCAATACTCAATTGCCTCTTTCGATGCGAATTCATTTTGGTTTTGGGCATCCATATAGCGGTACCAATACCAACTGGAGCCTGCCCAACCCGGCATGGTGGAAAGTTCGTAATCGTATATAGCCCCCTCTAAATCTCCCCCGGTAGGGGAGACTTTTTTTAAAGCCCTCCCTACCGGGGAGGGTTGGGTGGGGCTTAACTCCCTATCTTCTAATATAGCAAGTTTCTCTTTGATTTTTTCAAAAACATCATTTGCATTTGATAGCACTTCTTCATTGGTAATGCGAATGACATCAAAACCAAAATAATTTAATGCCTCTGTGCGTTCATCGTCAGCCTCTTTATTAAGTTTATGATGATTTCCGTCTAATTCAATAACAAGCCCTTTTTGTAAACAAACAAAATCTGCAATATATAAGCCTATTGCATGTTGTCTCCTAATTTTAAAGCCAGTTTGGTCTTTTCTTAATAGTTGCCACAAAATATTTTCAGCTTCAGTTGGGTTCTTTCTATTCTCCAAACTAAATTTTTTCAATAATTCGTAATATCGTGGGTCAGCGGTCTCCCTATAGGCACCTGTTAAATGTGCCTCGTTTGAAGCTTCCTCACCAGCATGCTTTGCAGATTTATTACCTATGGAATTATTCCTTGCTCCCTCATACTTCCATCCCTCGGCTCGTGCCAATGGTGGTTCGCCACTTTCGGTAGGTAGGTATTTATCAACCTCAGGTAACAATAAAGGCAATTCGCTTTCTTTAATTAAATGAGGCAAACCATCCTTAAAATATACGGGTACCGGCTCTCCCCAATAACGCTGACGGCCAAAAATGGCATCCCGCATCCTGAAGTTTACCTTGGCTTTACCCGCTCCTAATTCTTCCAGTTTGGCAATTACCGCCGCAGTGGCTTCCTTATAAGTTAATCCGTTTATAAAACCCGAATTTATATAATGTCCTTCCTTGGTTGGGTCGGCCTCGTTATCAATCTTTTGTATATCTATAATCGGGATGATAGGCAAATTGAATTGTTTGGCAAACAAATAATCTCGTTGATCGCCTGATGGTACGGCCATTACCGCGCCTGTTCCATAGCCTGCCAAAACGTAATCGGCTATCCAAACCTGTACTTTCTCACCATTTACCGGGTTAATGGCATAACTGCCGGTAAAGGCACCCGAAACCGTTTTGGCATCGGCCATACGCTCCAGTTCCGATTTCTTTTTTGCTTGCGCGATATAGGCTTCAATAGCTGCCTTTTGCTCGGCTGTGGTTAAAGTTGATACCAGTTCATGCTCCGGAGCAATCACCAAAAAAGTGGTACCAAAAATAGTATCGGCACGAGTCGTAAATACTTCTATCACCTCATCTTGTCCAATTCCATTTTCAAGCGGACTAACCTTAAACTTTACCAACGCTCCAACGCTTTTACCAATCCAGTTGCGTTGCATTTCTTTAAGTGGCTCGGGCCAGTCAATGGTATCTAAACCTTTTAAAAGGCGGTCGGCATAGGCGGTAATGCGCATGCTCCATTGCATCATCTTTTTCTGCTCCACCGGGAAACCTCCACGCTCGCTAAAGCCATCCTTTACTTCGTCGTTAGCTAAAACTGTACCCAAGGCAGGGCACCAATTTACGGTACTTTCGCGCAGATAGGTTAAACGGTATTTCAACAATTCGGCCAATTGCTCGTTAGTGCTTTTTGCCTTCCATTCATCCGCGGTAAAGCTTAAAATCTCCTCATCGCAAACGGCATTGATACCAGCCGAACCATTTTTTTCGAAATGGGCAACCAACTGGCTAATAGGTTCCGCTTTATCAGCATCTTTATTATACCACGAATTGAACAATTGCATAAAAATCCACTGCGTCCACTTATAATAATCGGGCGAGCTGGTACGCACCTCCCTGCTCCAATCAAAGGAAAAGCCAATTTGGTCGAGCTGACGGCGATAGGTGGCAATATTCGCCTCGGTAGTAATAGCAGGGTGCTGACCGGTTTGTATGGCATATTGCTCGGCTGGTAGGCCAAAGCTATCATAGCCCATAGGGTGTAATACATTAAAGCCCTTTAACCTTTTATAACGCGAAAAAATATCGGAAGCTATATACCCAAGCGGATGCCCCACATGCAAGCCCGCACCCGATGGATAGGGGAACATATCGAGCACATAATATTTGGGTTTGGTCGTTTTATCGGCTGCTTTAAATGTTTGATGGTCGGCCCAAAAGCGCTGCCATTTTTTTTCAATATCTTTAAACTGATAGTCCATTTGTTATTTGGCGTATAAGGTTGCGAAATTAACAAAATACAAATTAGTATGGTAGTATTAAATTAAGCAATCATGCTCAAGTAATTAGGTTTAAATTTTATGGCTTATAGCTTGCCATTTTTTGTTAGCAAAAGAGCGGCCTCCTCTATAAACTCCCGCCAAATTTGATTAGGCATCCAAACATCCTCCATAAAATCCTCCATTTCGGTTTCGTCCACTTTATTTTTGCTGAGTAGGTACAAACCAACAAAAGCAGTAGCCCTGAAATTTGCGGCGCAATGCACAAATACCTTTTCTTGAGCATACTTATCCATCAAAACAAAAAATTCCCGAAGTTCAACCAACTGTGGTGCATCAAAAACTACCGGAATATGGTGATAAATAACACCCAGAGCCTTTACAGAAGCAGCCTCATCCCTTAGCGCGTAACTACCATCGGCCAAGCCCAAATTTATCACTACTTTAAACCCTGCTAAAACCAAATTTTTCAATTGCTCCTCAGTAGGTTGCCCGGCACAAGCCAATAAATTTGATACCTCCCTATAATTACGAATACCCTCCATAAAACAAATTTACAAAAGTTTAATTGAGACATGAGAATGGAGATATGAGAATTGAGATGATAGATTTGAGAAAAGTTTTAAAAGGTACCAAATAAAGCTCCCTCTCTCCCGATGGCTATCGGGATGGAGAGGGCCGGGGTAAGGCTAAATTGGACATGAGCATTGAGATGTTAGATTTGAGAAAAGTTTTAAAAGTAACGAAATCAAGCTCCCTCTCTCCCGATGGCTCTCGGGCTGGAGAGGGCGGGGGTGAGGCTTTAACTCATTCTAAAAGAACCCCAATTTAGCTCCCTCTCTCCCGATGGCTATCGGGATGGAGAGGGCTGGGGGTGAGGCCAAATTTTTTATCCACCCCTCACCAAATTCACAAATCAAATCAGTTCCTTTGCATATAAACAATTCACATT
>CAIYNX010000285.1 GCA_903927645.1 uncultured Mucilaginibacter sp. | reverse complement strand
GATTCAGCCTTTATTTTTAATGCCATTAATTCATTAGTCCAAACATCTGCTAAGAATTCTCTACCGCTATACTTATATTTTGTGCCTAAATCGCCATAAAACGCGGTTAACCTCGGGGTTTTAATGTTTTTTCCATAAATTTTTAAAACTTCTTGTTTCCAATTTACCTTAGTTGAAAGTAAATTGAAATAAATAGAAGATTGCTCTTCATTTAAAAAATCAGGGACATAGGTTAAACAATTTGTAAGCAAGTAAAAAAAAGTTATTACTTTATTGACTGATCAAGTACAGTTTGGTTCAATCGAATATATTCATCATCATTACTTGTCTTTGCCAAGGCAATGCCAGCCTGAGCAGCGGTAGCAGCTGCCTTTTTATCACCCAATTTTAATTGTATCCTTGCTTCCCATAAATAAAACCATGGTCCTGGTGCAACCTTTTGAGCTTCTATTGCCCATGAAAGTGCTTTTTTTAAATCCTTATTATTTTCATAGTAATACTGTATGGCATTAAAGTAATAAGGCTTTCTGTTACCATTCATTAAACTATCAATATTGGCGGTAATCTTAGCATCATCATCAGTTTCAAAATGAACGGGTACAGAAATCTGATCCCAAACAAGGTTCATGTCTGTAGATTTGGTGGTATTATTTTGAAATATTATAGTAAAAGTCTCTGTTCTGACCTTATTTTTAATCGGCTTAACAAAAACACGTAATAAATCCAAATCCTTATTGTAGGAATAGGCGCCCCATTGTTCTACAGTTTTATTCAGAATAATAGTCCAAGCGTCTTTTTCGGGAATAGTAAATAATGAATATGAACCCGCAGGAACCTTTTGCCCCTCCAATATAACGTTTTCGCTAAAATTGATGGTAGTAGCTTCATTGGCACCAGTGCGCCAAACCTGTCCGTATGGATTAATACCCCCAAAAATTACCCTGCCTTTAACATTTGGCCTTGAATAGGTAACCGTAATTTTACCTAAACCAAAATCTTGTATAATCTTTTGCTTCGAACTTGAAGCGGGAATTAATTGCGATTGACCAAGCACCAAAATAGGAGACAAAAACAAAATAAAAACCAGCCATTGAAATTGAGAATTCTTTGTCATTTGAAAATTTTCATCTAAGGTATGAATTGTAATTTATTAGAAAAAAAGAATTAAATAAAAGCCCCCTCACACTTGCTGTTTGGGGGCTTTCAACCTAAACCTTATCACAATTGAACTGGTAAGACTACCAGTCTAATATATTTATAACAATTACCATGCCAAACTAGTTTGAAATAATAATTATTCGATAAATTTTAATTGCCCCTTAAAATAATAATAAGTCCATTTGAATGTCAAAACCAAGTATATATAGGTCAATAATCAAATAGGAATATTTTTATAAATGCTATTAAGAAAGTTTTTTAGGTAATTATTGATGTATTTAGCTACCGTATAAATAAAGCATCCAAAAAATAGGAGTATTTTAAAAGAGATTGGCTAACTACTAAATTTTAAATTTATTTAGTAATTAGCCAAAATATTAATGTAGTAATAAAAAGAAAACATTATTAAAATTTAATGCACATCCAACCAAGGGTATACCATTAAATTCAAAACGCTAAACTTTTAATTTATAGCTGCTGCTTGTTTTGTCTTTTTAAAACGTGCCACTAAGGCCAAAACAACAACACCCAACACCAAAAACCAAACATTTAAATCAACCGGGCAATCTGCCTGCTGTAAAGGGTCACCGCAATTTAATTGGGCTTTTAAAGTTGATGGTATGAGTAATAAGATGTTTATTAATCCAATGACAAAAACAATTCTAAACATCAAAAAATATCTTTTCATTACTTGTTATATTAAATTTAATAATAATTACTTTATCTAGTTTTTTAACCTACTTGTTATTAATTTTTTATGAAAGTTGACTTAGCCAATACGCTTCCATTATTTGATTTTACCTGAACTACATAAATTCCTGCTCTTAATGAACTCATATCAGTACTTAAGAAATTAGTAGTAGCGGTTTTTTGCAATATTAAAACTCCTAATGAATTAAATACATTCACCTCATAAGTTGTATTTTCATTGGTAGCTATCCCGCTGAAATCAAATACTGCATTGTCTTTTACAGGATTCGGGAAAATACTTAATGACTTAGGAAGTGATAATAACCCGTATTTAACTGTAACCGGAGCTGAGTATGAAACCACTCCGTTAATATTGTTTTGAGCTAATCTGTAAGTGTTGTTGCCGGTTACTGCGCTAGGATCATTAAATAAATAATTACCATTACCGTTACTTTGTAAAGTATCGATGGTTAAAAATTTATTACTTGCTAAATCCAATTTTTGTACGCCGAAACCTGTGTAATTTCCTTCATTAGCTGTTTGCCAGTTAACTGCAATATTACTTTTTATTTTTGCTGCAGTAAAGGCTACTAATTGGTATGGAGGCAAGGCTCTTCTTTGCACAGAAAGCACAAACCTGTTAGAACCGAAGCTGTTTGTATCTGCATTTATGATATCAAAGCTGTAAGCCTTACCAGCAGACAATGTAGTTGTTACGTTCTTATAATTATCGATCAAATTAATAGTAGCAATAGTTGGATCAATATTAATAACATCACTAAGTTTTAATGAATAAGTACCATCAACAGCACCTTGTACATAAAGTTTTACCGATTTGCCATTGGTATAAGTTTCCATACCGTTAATAGCTACCTTACTTCCATCAGCTGTAAGACTTGACAAAAGGGTTTTAACTGATGAACTACTCAAATCAGGGGCATCATAATTATCCAATTTATCAGAATAGATTTTTCCAAAATAAATGCCTGCTTCATGGAAGTTGGTACTATCTTTTAGTAGCATAAGGTGTAAACCTGCAAAATCACTACCAGAACTTTGACTAATTGCTTTTGAAGAAGCATTATTGATTAATGATTTTTTGTCGGTATTTGTTACTAACACCCCTGCTGGAGTAGAACCGCTGGTTAATACCGAAGTTTTATAAACCTTTTGATCTTCTTTAAATACCAAAGCTTGGCTTGCAGATGCTGTAACAAAGAAACCTTGACCACTTTCAACGTATCTAGAAGTATAAATACTTGCAGTAGTTATATTTCCGGCGGCATAGGTTATAGGATAAAGGATATAGTCATTTTGGGTATTTGCACCATCGGTTAACTCATAAAAAGTAGTTAAACCTGAGTTATCGGCAGCAACTTGGGTTAAATCAATCATTGCAGCATAGGGATTACCTACTAAATTAACACCAGGATAATTTCCTGCCGGAATAACAGAGGTAGATAAATGTCCTGTTCCGGGAGTAAACCAAGGATATACTGTAATGTTTCCTTGATTTAAGTAACCCAAATAAGAAATGGTTGAATTACCAGGAGCAGTTGCTGATGATACATCGGTACGTGTATTTGGACCAATATAATATATTAACATACCATTACCAACCGGAACTTGAGTACCGGAACCAGTTACCAAAGAACCCGTTGAGGTTGAAGACCAATCTACAGTACCTGAAGAAACATTGGTAATGAGCGGATATTTACCTCCATTAAATGTTTTGATAGGTAAAGAAGGATTTAAAGTTTCATTATACAAGTATAAACTTGAATTTTGATTATATAGGTTAAACCAAGCACCCTGACCGGCAGTAAATATGCCACGATAGGTTAAAAGAGGATTGGCAGTATGAAACGACTTATTTAAAGTACTAAAATCGATATAATTTGATGATCCTGGTGTTGCAGATGTATTATTTACCGGAGATGATATTAAACGGTACCCGCGATAATTTGGATCGTTATTACCGGTAATATAACGTTGAACATAATATTGTCCATCAAAAGTGGCAGTAAAACCAGAGTGAAAAGATGTAGCATTTGCAAAGATATACCCACTGTTATTTGCATCTGAGTTTATTATAAATACACCTGTAGCTGTAGTAGCAGGATTAGCACTGTTGTAATTATTGAATATCCCAACACCATTACCTGATGCGTTGATTTTAGAAGTCGATCCAAGTATAAAAAAAGCCGTATCTGCAGAATTTTCTGTATTTGTATATAAGGTGGTTCCTCCATTGTAGAAACCAGCAGGACCGGCTGTTATGTTTATTTGCGTACCATTTAGCGCATAAAATTTACCGCCATTATAAAATGTAAAGTTTGAAGCAGTTCCCTCAGCAGAATTAAAAGTAAATGTAGAACCGCTATCATTAAAAGTGGCGCCAAAATCATTAACTAATGCTGCATTAACATTATAAAAACCGAATATACAATTTGTGCTATTAAAAACACCTGAACCTATATTTTCTAACCAAGATCCTTTGGTAGAACCACCCGCAACACCCTGAAAAACAAACGCAGTACCTGTAGCAGTTAAAGTGCCATTATTTGTAAATTTATCTATAGTATTGGTAACGTTAACTACAGAAGCAGCACCTGTTATAGTCATTGTACCACTATTGGTAAAAGAATCGCCCGAATTAACAATTTGAATAGTAGCAGCATTGGTAGCACCACTTGTTTGGTTAAAAGTTCCGGAGTTTGTAAATGAAGCTTTAAAACCACCAGTTTTGGTCAAATATAAGAAAGTAGGGCTAGCAGTACCATCTAAATTAAATGTTCCACCGTTATTAAAGCTGAGTTGAATGGTTAATTGAGAACCATTTTTAACAGTGGTTGTTGAGGTAGCTGAAGAAGTTCCTTGTCCTAAGAATCCGTAAGAGGATGAATCAAAAATCAAACTTCCATCAATGCTAAAAAGAACAATATTAACATTTTGAGCATTTAAGAACTTTAAACTTGAAGAAACGCCTGAGGTCAATGCACCTTCAACAGTAAATGGGTCTGAAGCTGTAGTTTGAGTAATTGTTACAGTAAAACCAGAATTTATGGTTAAGTTGTTTACATCAGGAAAAACTCCGGTGCCAACAGTTACAGCCGCGGAATTATTGAAAACCACATCATCCGTACTTGTAGGCGTACCATTGGGTAACCAATTAGTTGTTACACCCCAACTACCGGAGGCACCACCATTCCAGGTATAAGTATTTGCATAGGTCATATTTATTCCTGATAACAGGAAGAAAAGAACTAATAAAAAAAGTAACTGTTTTTTCATAACTAAATTCTTTATTCAATAATGTTTTTTAGGGTACACATATTATAAATAACCATATAAAAATAGAGCCTATAAAAATTAATTGCTTCTTGGCAAAAAATAACTCTCCACATTTATACGTAGTAAAAGTAATAAATAGTTTTAATAATTAATGTATCTGCAAATCTTTTTCTAAGATAAAAAAAATAATATTGATTTGGCATTGTTTAAAAATTAACGATAATTATAACTTAAATCATAATAAATTCACTATTACGTCTTTTATTTAAAAAATTCTTATCATTATTAATTTTTATTTAATTTTTATGAATTTTAAAAAAAAGTGTTTGCAACAAAATTTTTACTGATTTTTTTTTTAAAAAACACGAATTAAACCCATCATTTGAAAAAAAAATTGTTGAAAAGCCTAAAAAAAATTTGAAGGTCCTTTTAACTTCCATACTTTTATTATAATAAAACCCAATAATGCGCCGCCTAAATGAGCAAAATGAGCCACATTATCGCCTTCAAACTGACCAAAGCCTAAAAATAATTCTAAAACGATATACACTGGTATAAGGTATTTGGCTTTTATAGGTATTGGAACAAAAAGTATCATTAATTCCAGATTTGGATAAATCATACCAAAAGCTACTAATAATCCAAAAATTGCACCTGATGCGCCAACTAATGGAAAGGTATAAATTGCTCTTAATTTTTCAATTGATGTTGGATCAATTATATGTTGACTAAATGGCAATATGATGCTTCCGGTAATTGATTGTACTTCAAAGGCTTGCACAATATTTTGAAATACGAATGCGCCAATTCCGCAAATAAAATATAGGTTGAAGAATTTTTTTGAACCAATGTAATTTTCCAATATTGGACCAAAAGAAAAAAGAGCAAACATATTAAATAAAATATGTTCAAAACCTCCATGCATAAACATATAGGTAATGATTTGCCAAGGCTTAAAGTTTGGTGAATTAAAATAATAGGCTCCTAAAACTCTTGTAATAGGTCCTACCATATATTTACTGTCAAATAATACAAATGCCAGATAAAAAATCAGATTAATAATCAAGAGGTTTTTTACAACCGGTGTTATATTGGCGAAAGGTGATTGCCTGTTTGCATTCATATATATAATTCTATTATTTTAATTTTTATTTTTCAAATCGTGCTAAAAGTTCG
>CAIYNX010000284.1 GCA_903927645.1 uncultured Mucilaginibacter sp. | reverse complement strand
TTTAAGAATTATTGGAGATAATTTTATAAAAAACAAAAAAAATCTTGCATTAAAAATTCCATCAGTAATTGTACCCGATGAGTATAATTATTTACTAAACCCATCGCATATAGAATTCAATAAAATAAAAATCATTAATGTGCAGCCTCTTGAATTAAATAAGAGATTATCAACTGTGTGAATATTTAAATGTATTATGGTGTATTTTATTTGTGAAATTTTATATTTTAATTTAAATAATATTTCATAATTTATATTTAATATTTTTTAATGATAGGTTTGTTTGCTTTTATTGCAAAATGTTGACTACTTTGCATAAGATTCATTTATAAAATAATTTGAAAAATTTTATTAATAAAAAATAGGGTAGATTTGTTTTCTGGAGAAACATAACAGTAATGAACTTAGACCTTAAAGAAATTTCGGATCATAAAAATTTTGAAGATTTAATTGTTTCCTATTTTCAGGATTTGATAAATGAAAAAGCTGATAATATTTTAAATATTGATGTAAAACCGTCAGGAACTGGTATTGATGGAGGTCGTGATATACTTGTAACTTTCCAAGTATCTGATACTATCTCTACTTTTAGAAGAAGATGGGTAATTCAATGTAAGTTTCATAACTCTGATATTTCAACTGATAAAATTTCGGATATTAATATACCAACTCTATTATATTCTTACAATGCATCCGGTTATCTATTAGTTTGTAAACAAAAGCCAACATCTAAGCTAACTGAGCTTTTTGAAAGACTTGAAAGGGAGTGTAGGCTTGAAAATAAATATATGGTGTGGGGTGGAGAACAATTGAAAAGGTCAATTATAGTAAAGTCTAATCAATCCATACTTCAACAATATTTTCCAGCTTATTTTGAATATTGTGTAGTTAATAACATTTTAAAAAAATGAAAGCATTTGTATCTTATAGTGTAAGCGACAATAATGAGTATATTTTAACTTTACTCTCCTTAAAATTAAGGGAAAATGGTTTTGTTGTAAATACAAGCCAAAACTTTTATAATAATATATTAGATTACAATACTATGAATGAAATTAATGAATCTCATTTGTTCATTAGTATTATTACATCTGGTGGAAGTGAAAGAAAAAGAGTTATACAAGAATGGGAATATGCGGCTTCAAGGAACATTCCAAATATACTTTTAATTGAAGACAACGTTTCTGTCAATCAAGATTTTACCGGCAACTATATTCGATTTAATCGAAGAAATCCTCAACCAGCGATCCAAGAAATAAATAAAAGAATGTCCCAAAATCAGCAATTAACACCAACAAAAACGAACGATATTGTACCATGGATATTAGGAGGAACTGCATTACTTGCAATTTTAACTTTATTTTCAAGTGAAAAAAAATAGAGAATAAACCTCAATACTTCATATAGAGATGCTTAGATTGATGGGAAATACAAAATACCCCAGATATTTTCATAATTTTTTTTAGAAGTTACTTTTAGAGATGCTTACATGTTTTGGGGTTGATGATATAAGTTATAACATTAAGAAGAATATAGGTTTTGAAACACATTATTATTTTTATGTAATTTTTATTATCTTTGTAATAAATTTATAACACATGATTATTTATGTTAAAGTTAATCCTGCATTACACCCTATAGGTACAACATGGAAGGGTATGGCTTGGAGAGCATGGCAATTAGGTCGATTATTAGGAGATCCGATATTTAGAAACCAAAAGAAAATATTGGTAGTAATTTCTAATCATGCTATAGTAGCAACTTTTTGCATACATGGTGTTGCCTCTGACGCCCATGCAATACCAATGGGAAGAATTAGGGTTCGTTTTGCCTTGTTGGATACTTTACCTGCTTGTCATGCAAATTTCATCACTATTTATAGTGAACCTATTCTTAACCATATAAACCGTGTACCAAGATCATGCGGATATATTAATATTAATCTTATAATTGCACCTATACATCAATGCGACTGTGTACTAAATATTATACCAGTATACAATACTCTAGAAATATATAATGGAAATTTAGTTAACATTTTATAACCAATACCGTAGTCCTACATGTCATAGAGTTCTTCCTAACAATTCAAAGTTATTTTTGGAATTTGAATGTAAGATTATATTTGTTTTGTGAAATATCACAGTAATAATTTGCATAGATAAATATATATTATACTATTGTCCCCCTTCCTACACATTTGAATAGGACGTTTAGGGCGAACTTTTTTATTTAGTACCTGATTATCACTAAAACCCAAAACCCTCTCTTTACTTATCATTTACAACCAAAGTACCTGCCATTCTATCGTGTAGTGTTTGGTTTTTATCGTCCCATAACATCATAAAATAACCAATTAAAAGTATTGCACCTGAAATTATCTTACCAAAATATCTACCGGTTGCATTTAAAAAAGAAATGCGTTGCCCATACAAATCGGTTACTTTAATTCGCATTGCCATTTTACCTACACTGGCTTGTCTGCCACCTGATTCTAACAAGCAAAAATAAAGCCAGCGTACAGTATAGGTAATAAATAAATAAAGTGCATTGTTTTTAAAAAAAGCATATATAAACAAGGAGAAATCAAAATTGTTTCTATCGAATAAATTCTCAGAAGAAATGCCAAAAATCAAACCTATAATCTTATCAACAAAACTAAGTATAAGCCCATCAATAATTAAGGCAAGAAGACGCCTGCCGAAGCTTGCATACGACAATGGTTTTTCAGGAAATATTGACTGTTCAAATTGTTCCATAATAGATTATTTTGAACCTAAAAATAGTATAATTTAATTTAAAAAAGCAAATAAATATAAAAAGTAAAGCCAATCAAATTTTATTGATTGGCTTTACTTTTTATATTTAGAAATTAGTTGAAACAACTAAAACTAAAACTTATTTAATTATTTCAGTAACCTGACCTGCACCTACTGTTCTACCACCTTCACGTATAGCGAATTTAAGACCTTTATCCATTGCTATAGGAGCAATCAATTTAACCAATAAATTCACGTTATCACCCGGCATAACCATTTCAACACCAGCTGGCAATTCGCACTCACCTGTAACGTCTGTAGTACGGAAGTAGAATTGTGGACGGTATTTGTTGAAGAATGGAGTGTGACGACCACCTTCATCTTTACTAAGAATATACACTTCACCTTTAAACTCGGTGTGTGGAGTAATAGTTTTAGGAGCGCATATTACCATTCCACGACGAATATCTTTTTTCTCAATACCGCGTAATAATAAACCTGCATTATCACCTGCTTCACCACGATCCAATAATTTTTTAAACATTTCAACACCTGTACAAGTAGAGGTAAGAGGGTCTTCGTTAAAACCAACGATTTCAACGTTTTCACCTACTTTAATTACACCACGTTCAATACGGCCAGTAGCAACAGTACCACGACCCGTAATTGTAAACACGTCCTCAACAGACATTAAGAATGGTTGGTCGATAGGACGCGGAGGCAATGGAATGTATGTATCAACTGAATCCATTAAATCTTCAACAGCTTTAACCCATTTTGGATCACCGGCAAGAGCACCTGTTGCAGAACCTTGAGTTATTGGTGTATTATCACCATCGTAACCGTTTTTGGTTAGCAACTCACGGATTTCCATTTCTACTAATTCAAGAATTTCAGGGTCATCAACTAAATCAACTTTATTCATGAAAACAACCATACGAGGTACACCAACCTGGCGAGCCAAAAGGATGTGTTCACGAGTTTGAGGCATAGGACCATCAGTTGCAGCAACTACAAGAATTGCACCATCCATTTGAGCCGCACCTGTAATCATATTCTTCACATAGTCAGCGTGACCCGGACAGTCAACGTGTGCATAGTGACGGTTAACAGTTGCATATTCAACGTGAGCTGTGTTGATAGTGATACCGCGCTCTTTTTCTTCAGGAGCCGCATCAATTTCGTCATAACCCTTTTTTGTAGCTAATCCTTTCGATGAAAGAATTGAAGTGATAGCTGCAGTCAAGGTAGTTTTACCATGGTCTACGTGGCCTATGGTACCAATGTTTACATGGGGTTTATCCCTCTTGAAGACGTCTTTTGCCATTGTTATTTTTTTTAAAAGGCTGATTAAATTATTATTAATTATTATTATAAGTAACGCCACAATGGCGTTTGTTCCAATTTTTAGCTGTTGATTAATATATGTATTTTTATATTAGTAAAAATAAATATACTATTCTAAGCAAAGAGCTGTTGAGCAGGATTGAACTGCCGACCTCTTCCTTACCAAGGAAGTGCTCTACCGCTGAGCTACAACAGCTTGTATTCATTTTTATTTTATAAGCAAAGAACTTCAAAAAACATATTATATACAAAATTAGGTTTAAGCTACAAATTATATTTGCATGCTTAAAACCTTTTATTTTAATAAGAGCGGAAGACGAGGCTCGAACCCGCGACCTACAGCTTGGAAGGCTGTCGCTCTACCAACTGAGCTACTTCCGCTTATTACAAAATTTGCAAGTACAATATGCGGCTAAAATTTATTGTACCCTACAAACAAATTAAAAAAGTGGGCAGAGAAGGATTCGAACCTCCGTACTCGTGAGAGAACAGATTTACAGTCTGTCGCCTTTAGCCGCTCGGCCATCTACCCATTTTACAAATTAAAAATCAAAAAGCTATCTTAGTTTCAAAATTTTCAATTTCATTGTTTGCATTAAAAACGATGTATGCTTGTTATTATACAATTATACATAAT
>CAIYNX010000283.1 GCA_903927645.1 uncultured Mucilaginibacter sp. | reverse complement strand
GGTTATTTTAACAATAGGTACTTTTGGTAAATTATTCCGTGAAATTATTGAAAATACCGAAAATCCTCCCGGCGAAGCCATATACTCAGTTGGTGCAGCTCGGGTACAGGTCATAAAATATTCCATTATTCCACAAATTTTACCAACCCTAATAGCCAATTTACTTTATGCTTTTGATGTAAACCTTCGGGCTGCAATAGGTTTAGGAATTTTTGGAGGCGGAGGCATTGGTTTCGAGTTTCAATTGGCAAAAAGTGTTTTACATTACAAAGATGTTACTGCGCTCATAAGCATCGTTATTGTATTGGTTTTTGTGGTGGAGAAACTATCAGACTATCTGCGTAGGAAAATTTTAGGTGAAGGAAAATTGAATTAAATAAACATGATTAATATTAACCACGGAGAATTTGAAGACCCTTGGCGCGGCAACAAAGCAATGACGGAGGAGCCCTGGATCCACGAAACCGCTTTGGTAAAAAACTGTAATATGGGGTTATGGACAGTTGTTGGTCAGCGCTGTGAGGTAATTAATAGCGATATCATGGATTATACTTACCTTATCCGTGATGCCGATGTTTTTAATGCCGAAGTGGGCAAGTTTGCCAACATCGCATCCCATGTGCGCATCAACCCGGTAAACCACCCGATGTGGCGTGCAACCTTACACCATTTCACCTATCGAGCAGTGTCTCATCTTATGGATACCGAAGATGATGATGCAAATGAAGTTTCTAACTGGCGTAATAGTAACCGGGTAATTATTGGTCCCGATGTTTGGATTGGTCATGCCGCAATCATCATGCCCGGGGTATCAATAGGTACAGGTTCTATTATTGGCTCTGGTTCGGTAGTTACTAAAAATGTGCCTGATTATACTATTGTAGCAGGCAATCCAGCCAAAGTAATTCGTAGGCGTGTTACCGAACCTGTAGAGGCAGCATTAAAGAGGATACAATGGTGGGATTGGACGCGAGAGCAGCTAATAGCCGGTTTACCCGATTTTAGAAAGCTGGATGCTGTAGCATTTGCGAAAAAGTACGATTCAATTTAAGTCGGCTTGTTAATTAGGCAAACCATTTTAAAATTAAATTAACCTTATAAAGTACTCATGGGCTACTAATAATCAGTAATTATTTTTGCCAAATTACGCTACATTAATGAATAATCATTTACTCACCAACGCACGCATAGTTACCCCATCACAAAATTTTTGGGGTTCTGTAAATATCGAAAAAGGAATCATTACCGATATTGTAAAAGACAAGTTTTACCCTGAGGGTACCGATTTACAAGGACAATGGCTCATTCCCGGATGTATTGATATCCATACCGATTACTTGGAAAAAGAATTATTTCCACGCCCAAGTGCACCATTTCCCTTACCTTTCGCACTTCATTTTATGGATGCCCGTGCAGCAGCTTGTGGCTTAACAACCGTTTTTACAGCCCTTAGCTTTTCCGACAATGAAGGTAAAAACCGAAGTTTGACCAATGCCATGGATTTGGCTCGAGAAATTGATGAAACCAGACATTCACTTCTTGTTCGTCACTTCTTGCATGCGCGTATCGACCCAAATTCAGATGGTATACTAGCTTACTTGGATGAAATGCGAACATTTGAAAGTTTATATTTGGTGGTTTATAATGACCAGATACCCGGACAACGCCAATTTACTTTAGAACAGCAAGTAGAATTGCGAGTAAAAGGTATGGGCATTACACCCGATGAAGCCTTGACCCTATTACTCAACAAAGCCGAAGCTTTAAAAAACATCAACAACCGCAAACAAATACAAGAGGCATTTAAGGATAAATACATTATTGGCAGCCATGATGATACAACAATAGCACATGTTGAGGAAGGCAAATTTTATGGTGCCACCTTATCAGAAATGCCAACCACTCTTGAAGCGGCTCGCCGAGCCAAAGAATTGGGGCTTTGGGTTTGTTTAGGTGCTCCAAACTATTACAGAGGGGGTTCTCATTGTGGTAACTTGAGCAGCTTGGATGCCTTGGATGAAGGCTTGGTTGATATTTTATGTTCTGATTACCATTTTCCAACCATGTTGGGGAGTATTGTAAAAATGATTGAAACAGGCACCAACCCAAGTGAAGCTGTTAACTTGGTTACCTTGAATCCGGCAAAAATGCTTTGTTTCGACCATGAAATTGGAAGTATCGAAATTGGCAAAAAAGCTGATTTGGTTGCATTTGTTAGCAAAAAATCTTTTGCGTCAGTATCGTTGGTATTGGTGGATGGTTTGGTTAAATACAGTTCAAATTATACACCTATTATTCCACTTATTGCTGAAGACAAAACAATAAATATTACCGAAAATAATTAAGTATGAAACTTGGTATTATTGCCGATATTCACGAGGATATAGTAGCCCTTAAAAATGCTTTTGAGGTTTTAAATTATGCCGGCTGTACTGATGTAGTTTGTTTGGGCGATATAATAGGTTACAAAGTAAATACTTATTATTATTTGGACACCCGCAACGCCCATGAATGCATAGCCATGGTTCGAGCTAATTGTAAAACGGTTGTAATAGGTAACAACGATCTAAATCAGATAAAAAAAATACCCAATGCAACCGGAGGCTTTCATTTTCCGGATAATTGGTATGACCTTGATTTTTTTGAAAAGAAAAAACTTAGTGATAACCAAGTTTTTTTGTACGATGACGTTTATTTAAACTCATTATTAACAAAAACAGACCGCGATTGGTTAAGTTCCTTGCCCGAATATGCGATTGTTAATTATGACGGATATGAAATTTTCCTTTCCCACTTTGCTTATCCTGATTTAAACGGAGTGACTGCCCATTTCCCAAAAATGGCAGAAGAGTTTAAGGAGCATTTAAATTTTATTGAACAGCATGCTTGCCGTATTGGCTTCTCAGGGCATATGCATTACGAGGGTTTGAGCATTTGCACCAGCCATCACTTGGAACGTAATCCATTTGGCAAATACAAACTAAATAATGATCTGCAATACTTATATGGACCTTGTATTGCACGCTGTCAATTTAATAATGGGGTACTCATTTTTGACACTCAAAAATTTGAAGTAGAAGCTATTCCATTGATTTTTAGGTAAAAAACCATTTAAGCATTTAATTTTTTTTACTATAAAAAAGCCCCCAATAGTATAATACTTTTGGAGGTAATGCAAAATTGGGTATGCTTTGTTTGTTATAGATTTATAATTAAAAAACCCATTAAAAATTTTTAGTATCTATCGTTGGTTTATATTTGCCTATTGAAATTTATCACTAAATTTCAATAGGCTTTGAGCAAAAAAATTTGATATAGTAACCTACTTACTCAATAATAAAAATGCCAAATTAATTTTTTATAATACAATTGATTTACTACCTCTAATATCAGCGGATGAACTACCAATCAAAATATCATATTTACCTTTATCTGCTACCCAATCATTTTTCTTATCATCAAAATAAGAGAATGATGATTGAGTTAAGGGTAGTGTAATAATCCTGCTCTCACCCGGTTTTAAAAATACTTTTTTAAAGGCTTTGAGTTCTTTTTCAGGACGTTCAACAGTGGGTTTTTCTTGTTTTACATAAACTTCTACAACTTCAGCCCCTGCTCTTTTACCCGTATTTGTTAATCTGATATTTACTGTTGCTTGCTTACCTGGTTTTTTAATTACGTTTAAATTTTTGAAGGAGAACGTTGTGTATGATAAGCCATAGCCAAAGCTGTAAATAGGTTTAATCTTTTTGGTATCATACCAACGATAGCCAACTAAAATCCCTTCACTATAATTAGCGGTAAGATTTTGACTTGGGTAGGTATTTAGCGCAAATGCTGGGCTATCTTGTAAAGAGACAGGGAAAGTAAATGGCAGTTTACCTGAGGGATTAATTACTCCTGCTAAAACATCGGCCAATACATTACCTGCTTCCGAACCGTTGAACCATGACCAAATAATAGTATGATTTGACTTCTTAATTTCGTTAAGGTCATATGGTGCACCTGCCATGATCACAATGATAACATTTTTATTAACTGCAGATACCGCATTAACTAAAGCCTGTTCGCCAAATGGAAGGGTTAAATTTTTACGGTCGTTTCCTTCACTTTCATATTCTCGATTTGAACCAATACACAATACTGCAACATCAGTAGTTTTTGCAAGCGCTACAGCCTCGTCAATTAGGTTTTGTTTTGGTTCGTTATAATTTTTATTTTCGCGGTCCTTATCACCAGCACTATAGTTTGCTTGATAGCCTTGGGCAAATTTTATATCAACAGTTTTGCCAAAACGAGATTTGATACCAGCTAATGCAGTAATTTCATATTTTGCCTTAACGCCTGCACCAAAACCACCTTGTGCAAAAGTTCTGGTTGCATTATCACCTATAACAGCTATACTCTTTATTGTTTCCTTTTTTAAGGGAAGCAAATTTTGATCATTTTTTAGCAACACAACAGACTCTGAAGCAATATCATAAGCCGCTTTACTATTTGCTTTAGTAGCTATTGAACCAACTGGGTGGTTATTGCTCAAAGAGGTTCGATATATCATTCTTAATATTCGACGTACTTTATCATTTATAATAGTCTCTGAAACTTCTCCTGATTTTACCGCAGCCAATAGCGGACTTGCGAAATACCAATTTTCATACGGCCCACCTGAACCCATTTCAATATCTAGTCCAGCTTTTGCTGCCGCCACAGTGCTGTGTACACCACCCCAATCAGATATAACAACTCCTTTAAAGCTCCAAGTATCTTTTAGCGTTTTGTTCAATAAAAAATCATTTTCTGAACACCAATAGCCATTTATTTTGTTGTAAGCCGACATGATTGACCAAGCATTACCTTCTTGTACAGCAGCCTTGAAAGCAGGAAAATATATCTCGTTCAAGGCTCTGCTATCAACAATTGTATTAACTTCACTTCTATCTAACTCCTGATTATTTGCTGCAAAATGCTTTATACAAGCAGCCACATGCTGACTTTGAATACCTTTAACCGATTGTATAGCTAACTGCGAATTTAGATATGGATCTTCAGAATAATACTCATAAGTACGACCACATAGTGGCATCCTACAGATATTAAAGGCTGGTGAAAGCATTACCGTCTTTTTACGAGCATTTGCCTCCCTTCCAAGAGTAATACCATATTTATAAGCCATCAGCGGATTCCAAGTGGCAGCTATAGCTGAACCATTCGGAAAAAAAGTAGCAGAATCAGTCGTCCAACCTGCAGATTTCCAATCAAAACGTAGTACTTCATCTCTAATACCAAGCGGACCATCATCGCAAGAAACTTCGGGTATCCCAAAACGCTTTACACCTTCAGAGGAAAACAAAGCATTGCCATGAAGCATCGCTATTTTCTCTTCTAAAGTCATCCGTTTCATTACTGCTGAGATTTTGGCTTCCACAACTTTATTTAAGTCATTTTGTGCCATGCTTTTAAATGCCGATACAAGCATAATGCTTCCCAATAGCATATGGGTGATAAATCTCTTATTCATAAAGTTTATTTTTTTTTGGTTTAATT
Organism: uncultured Mucilaginibacter sp.; assembly: GCA_903927645.1. Lineage (GTDB taxonomy): Bacteria > Bacteroidota > Bacteroidia > Sphingobacteriales > Sphingobacteriaceae > Mucilaginibacter. The sequence goes on along the minus strand of CAIYNX010000283.1, from coordinate 17,194 downwards.
GAATAACATTACTGAATCTACTTTAACAGATTTAGTACCAATATTTTGATATTTTACTCAAAATACTTTCATTGGGAAATTTAGAACTTATTTAATAAAAATAAGTAATTTCTAAGAATTATTTTATTGGTTAATGCCTAAATGTTTGAACTGCCAAAGTTTGATGCCTTGACTATCAAATATTTTCTATTAAAATAGGTACAGGTTTTGCTTAAATTCAAGAAAAATAATTAATGATTTTTAAAAGTAATTAACCAACATACTTTGATTTTAGCATCCATTTATTAGTTAATAAATTGTATTTGCTTTTTCCTGGAATTTTTAAAAGTGGTTAAACTTCGTTAATTTTAAAATTAAATGCCTAAATAAGGAATGTAAACCTCTCCCTTGCTCAATAGCCTGGCTGTACGCATTACTCCAGCTTTTCTTATAATAATTTCATCATTGCCACCAAAAGTATAATCTAATGTTACAGTAAGTTCACCTGAAGGGTGTTCGATGGAAAAGTTATTATTAGATTGATTAGGTAATGTTATAATGCTATTGGTAATAGAACCGGGCAAAACACAAGCCGTTGCTACTGATATTGCTGCAAGCACACCAATTGCTTCGTGGCAAACATGTGGAATAAACATGCGTGTATTAATGATGCCTTCGGCTTGAGGAGCTGAAACAAGGCACATTTTAGGCACTGTTTTATTTTTAACATCACCGAGATTCATTTTAGGACCAATTTTTAATCTGATGTCTTCAAGCCGTTCTTTTAAATTTGCGTTTTTATTTAATTCATCATGGCTTTCGTAACCAGTAATACCAAATTCCCTTGCATCCATTAAAACTACTGGCATGCCGTTGTCTATACAAGTTATCTCAATACCATTTACTACGTCTATTATATTGCCAGTTGGTAATAATGCACCACACGAAGTGCCTTCAATGCCTAAATAATTACAGATAATAGGTGCGGCTGTACCCGGAACACCATCAACCCTGGCGTTACCTGCATACTCAACCAATCCATTAGGTGTATGGACCACAATTTCGCAAATACCTCCCGTATTTATCATATTTACTCTAGCCGAAGTAATTACCTTTGTAGCATTAATTAATCCAGCCTCAATGGCAAAAGGAACTACCCCAGCTAATATGTTTCCACAATTTTGCAAAGTAGAAACTTTGCCTTTGCCAATTTCAACCTGTAAAAAAAGATAATCAATATCGGCATCTTCCAAAGTTGAAGGCCCAACAATAGCTATTTTACTGGTTAAGGAATTTGCACCACCTAAACCATCAATTTGACGAGGATCACCTAGTCCAACTCCTTCCATAGCTGCAATCAATATACGATCGCGTAAAATAGTGTCATCAGGTAGATGTTTCTTTTCAAAATATAAACCTTTTGAACTTCCACCTCTAAATTGCATATAAGGTATGGCTGTTTGCATGTTATTTAGTTGCTAATAATTTTTGCAAATTTTGTTTTGCAGCATCACTCATTACAGGATTTAAACCCTTGTTAATCAACATTTCAACCACTGCATCCATTTCATGAATACGCCTTTCGGCATGAGTTTGGCTACCTTCAACAAAACGATCTATTAAATCTTCATTTCCACCAATTATTGAGCTTATTTGTTCACGTATATATTTTTCCTGGTTAAACAATTTTCCGGCATCTATAGCCTCGCAAATCACCGCAGCTATTCCCTTATAAACTATCGAACGTAATAGCTTTAATTCTGCGGCATACCCTACTTCACCTGCTATGGATTTTATGGCTAATCCATAAGGCTTAAGTTGTTCAACTAAGGTATTAGCACCCGGACCAGCTGCTAACATGGGTGTTAAAATACCTTTGGGTGGCACAGGTGCCATAATGGCTAAATCAACAAATTGAACACTGCTTTCCTCTAGAATTTGAAAAATAGCTTTTTTTTTATCAGGTGATGATGTATTTAGTTCAACATATATTTTATTTCTATTCAGAATTGGTTTTACTTCCCTTGCTACTAATTCAGATGCTGAGGTCAGGTTTACACTAAAAATAATGTCTGCATTTTCTGCAGCGTCCAAATTACTTTGGGCAATTTGGATAGATTTATCCAACGGGCGTTTAGGATTTGGATCCCAGCCATAAACGCTTATACCCAAATTTGCCAAGTCGTTTGCAAAATGACTACCTGCTTCTCCTAAACCCAAAATCGCGATGTTCATTATTTTAAAATCCAAATTTTTTATCCCATCCATAAATTTGGATAGAAGTTTTACCTGCTAAAAGTTCTTTACGAACACTTGCTTCTTTTTCTTCACGAGCATTCGCATTTTTAATAGTATCCAAAGCTTTTTCGTGTGGAACAACTACTACTCCATCTCTATCTCCTACAATAAAATCACCTGGATGAATAGTCCAATTACCTATTATAATGGGTGCATTGAGTATACCATCTCCATACTTACCGGTTCCTTTTATACAAAGTCCTCGACTAAAAATAGGGAAATTCATTGCCTCAATATCATCAGCATCTCTAACACAACCATCAATAACCAAGCCGGCAATTCCTTGTGTTTTGGCACCCAGGCTCATCAAATCGCCCCAATATCCAGCCTCATAATAGCCAGAACAATCCACTACCAAAACATCACCAGGTTTAGCATAAGCATATGCCCTATGTAAGATAATATTATCACAAGGCATTGTTTTTACAGGATAGGCTGTTCCACATACTTTCATTTTATGACTAATAGGTTTTATGCCAGATGGTAAATCGCCATATTTGCCCATAGACTCATGTAAGGTTGCAGCGGAAAATTTACTTAAAGCTAAAATAATATCTTTTGTTTCCATCCTTAATTTTTTAAATAATATTTGCCAATACCCTTGGAACCATACTTTGATGCGCCTCGGCAAATTTTACTTGTTGTTTGCCTGATATCCTGCGGGCATGGTTACCTCTACGCGATGCCAATTCGGTATAATATGATTTTAGATAATTTTGTGCACCCATACAATCCATAGCCGCTATTTTTTTATCGATAACCGAAGTAATATCAATAAAGGTATCTGGTAAAAAAGAAGATAATTCGGGCTGATGTGGTTCGAAAGAATACCATTCGGGAGGTACAATATTTTTAAATGCACTAGCCACACCTGCACCAGATGCTAATAACCTTGCTCGTTGAACCGCTACAAAAGCTAATGGATGATCTGGGTTAAATGGATCTTTTTCTGTATGTGTTAAAATTACATCAGGTTCAAAATTTTGAATTAAGGCTGTTAACTGTGCAACTCTATCATCCGTTAATATCATAGGGTAATCGCCCCAATCAAAACTTTCAAAAGTGGCACCTAATAATTCGGCCGCTTTATGGGCCTGTTCATGTCTTATTTTTTTTACGTCTTCTTCTGTTCTGTTTGGGTTCTCTTTCCAAAGTTCGCCTGATTCACCTCTTTCACCGTACGATAAAGCTAGAACCCTGGCAACGCCCCCTTGTTCAACAAATTTAGCAACTGTTCCTGCCGACCTCCATACAAAATCGGCAGAATGCGCACCTACAACTAATAACTTTTTATTCATATAATTTATCATTTACACTTTTATCAATCAATATCTTCTGGAAATGGAGTACCTCTCAGGTGGAAACTTTTAACAGTTTGGAGTCCCCATGCTTGTCCTTTTTCGCGCTCTTCTTTATTCCAAACAATTGTTTCATAGTCGGGATCTAAAATAAGTCTTGCGGTTGCATTTGCAATTTCAATTCTGTTTCCACCAGGTTCATACAGGTATAAAAAGAAGGTTTGTTGTATAGCATGTTTATGAGGACCAGTTTCAATAAATATCCCATTCTCCAAGGCAATATCCGCTGCCAACAAAACTTCCTCCCTACTATTTGCCGCAAAAGTTAAATGGTGAAATCTGCCACGCTTTCCGGTATGGTCGGCCGTAACTGCCAACTCATAACTCTTAGAATTTACAGAAAACCATAAAGCCTTTGGACCTTCTTCAAAATTTATTATTTCGGTTAAACGACCACCTAAGGTATTTAATTGAAAATCGAGAAATGCTGGAATATCATTTGCCAAAAGGTTTAAATGGTCAATTCTTCTTACATTCATGCCCCTACCGGGGAATTTACTTATGGTGTTTTTTAATGCCGATTTATCATTTTCACCAGCTTTATATTTAACCGTTTCAAAGTAAATTTCAACCAAATGGCCATCAGGGGTATTAAATTGATAGGCTGGGCCATGACCAAGGTCTCCCTCTATCCAACCTAAACCCAAACCTGAAGCCTTGATCGCTTCAACCCTTCTATCCAATGCTTCTAAAGTCCTGGTGCGCCAAGCAAAATGCCCAATTCCCGGGTATTTATTTGCAGTTAATTTTAAGGTATGGTGTTCATAATCATCATATGCTCTCAAATAAACCGAATTATTAGTTTGATCACTAATTGACATACCCATTAACTCCGTGAAAAAACGAGTGCTTTCTTCCAATTTTGGCGTATAAAGTTCAACATGTGCCAAATGTGCAATATCCCAAATTACTTCGCTCATCATTTTTTTATAGGTGAATTAAACCATGTTGCAGTTGCAGCAACGAATAATGGTATTGAAAATACAAAAAAAGTTGCCGACATATGCATGCCTGTTGTAATAAGTATTCCTCCTATAATTGGACCTATAATGGCTCCTGCCCTCCCTAAGCCAATGGCCCATCCAACACCCGTTGCCCTAATTTTTGTAGGATAAATTTCGGCTGCTAAACTATATAAACCAACAAAACCGCCTTGAATACCGAAGCCTATTAAGCCAATCATAATTAATATACCCATTGAACTTGTAAAAAAACCGAATGAAATCATTAAAAATGAGGTAAAAACCAGAAACCAGGAAATGGTTGAACGCAAACCAAACCTAGCAGACAAGAATCCTTGAGTAATGATGCCAGCAAAGGCGCCCAGATTAAAAATAGTACCCGCATAAATAGCCAATGAAACAGACATACCAGTTATTGAAGCCAATTTAGGAATCCAACTGGTTAGAAAATATAAGGTAGCAAAACTCATAAAAATCCCTATCCAAAGTTTAATGGTTCCCCATTTAAGATTTGGCACCATTAAAGATGTAACTGTATTTTTTTGTTTATCAATTATTGATAAAACGGGTAATTCTGATAAAAGTGGTAAATGCATTTTTATCAATAATTTATTTAATTGTTCAAGCGCATTTTTAGGTTGGGTTTTTAAAAGAAAATCCAATGATTCGCCTAAATAAAAAATAATTAAAGGAATTGTTATGATAGTGGCTATTCCTGCAAATTCAAAAACAAGTTTCCATCCATATTTAGGTAATAAGTAAGCAACAGCTAATCCAGATAAGACTGCGCCAATTGGGTAGCCACCCATTACCAAGCTCACCCATAAGCTTTTTATTTTTGGTGGAGCATATTCGGAAGCAAGTGTAGCGGTGCTCGCCAACATAGCTCCTATCCCTAATCCGCTTAAAATTCGGAATATGATTAAATATACCACTCCTTGTGCAAATGCTGTTAAAAATATTGTACTACCCATTAATATTACACTAACCAATATTAGTTTATAACGGCCAATTTTATCGGCTATTGGGGCCAAAAACATTGCTCCTACTGCCATACCTAATAATCCTGCGCTAAAAACAAAACCCATTAATTGTGAATTTATAACAAATTCTTTGGCTAATACAGGTGCCGTATATGATATTATCATCACATTGGTACCGTCGAGCATATTCATTAAAAAGCAAATTGAAACCGTTGTAAGCTGAAGCCAGGTTGGTTTTGAATTGTTTATAAATTGATAATTTGCAGACATTTGAATTTTATTTCACGTATTTATCCAAAAAAGCAAAAACTTTATCCAGATTTTCAGTTGTTTCAAACTGAGGCCCACCATGACGGGTACCATCCAATAATACAAGTGTTACTTTAGGTTCGCCTAATATTTTTGTCAACTCAGCGGCGAAATTAATAGATTGCTGTGTGGGTACCGATTGATCCTCTTTACCGTGCTCAACAAAAAATGGTGGGTCATCCCGGGTTATATAGGTTGCAGGATTTGCTGCTTTTACCAGCGCTGGTATTAAGGTAATTTGTTTACCTAATATTTTTGATTCAGGAGAATTAGCTTCGCTGTGATCGGGGGTACCTTTTCCACTTGCCTTAAATTGTTCGTCCATTTTCAAAAAATCAATTGGACCAAACCAATCTACAACAGCTTGCACATTGCTTGTTTGGTCTGCGTTACCTAAACTTAAATCTTCCAAATCCTTTACTCCGCCCGAAGTACCCGCAAGTGCAGCTAAATTACCACCGGCTGAACCACCCCAAGTAGCAATTTTAAGTGGGTTTAAATGATATTTTGATCCATTTGCTTTTACCCACCTTATAGCTGCTTTAACATCATTAATATCTTTTGGAAAAATTGCCTCACCGCTCATCCGGTAATTTACCGAAACAACAGCGTAACCATGGTTTAAACCATTCAATATCGGCATTACTTGCATATCACCTTTATCGCCTATCATAAAGGCACCACCGTGTATAGAAATAATTACGGGGAATGGACCATTCCCTTCTTCGGGTAAATAAATATCAAGTTTCTGAGTTGGTGTAACTGTAGCATAAGGTATATCCAGATATTTTCTCTTAATATTCTCGGTTTTTGCAGGGGGAATTTGGGCAAAAAGCGGATTAAAAAATAGGAATTGAATAAATAATATGTTGATAATTTTTCTAAACATATATATTTATTTAGGCAACTTATTATCCAAACTATATTTGCCGGGACCAGCTAAAACAATAAAAATTGTTAAACCTAAATAAGTATAAACCAGTTCAGCATGATCTTTCATAAATGAAAATTGGTGAAGTAGTGCAAATACTATTAAAAGGTTAATCACCATTATGATTGCTGCCAATCTGGTACCTAAGCCAAGAATTATTAAAATTGTGCAGATGGCATCGGCAACCAAGGCAAATGACAGACCAATTGTTGGTCCAACATGCAATGGATCAGGAAAATGAGTTACCATTTGTGGAAATTTTGTAAACTTCTCAATGCCATGTTTTACAAATAAGCTGGTACAAAACCAAACCCTGATAAAAAGTAAAGCAATGTCATTGTTGATAGGCAAAAAACTGAGTTTTAGAAAGTTTTTCATTTTTTTGTTTATTAATTGAATATGTTGTTTGAGCAATTAAATAATTAATGTTCTTTTATAAGTTCAAGAATATTTCCTTCCGGATCTCTAAAATAAATTGTTTGGTTACTACCTGGTTTAATTTCGGGCTTTTGCCCATAAAAAACCACTCCCCTATTTTTTAGGTATTCATAGGCCTCGTCAAAATTATCTGGCTCAAAAACAAGGTGCCTGATACCTTGTGTAAGCATATGCTGCGGTGCAGGAGAGGTTTGAAATGTCGGTCGCGATGAATTTTTCATTTGCAAAAGGTCAATCCTAAATCCCGGAATACCCACCAATACCAGATGACGTTCTTCATTTGTAAATGTTTTTAAAACTTTAAAGCCCAAAGTATTTACATACCATGCAGAAAGAGAATCTGCATTTTTCACAGAAATAGTTGCATGATGTATTTTTAAACCTAAAGGATTTGATTGCCCAAACGAATTGGAAGGTAAAAAAGCGAATATACTTAGCAGTAATAAGAGCAATACGCCTTTAATTGATTTAAGAAATATTTGATACATATAATACATCAATGTAACTGGTTGTTTATGATTCTCGTATTGGTTTTTTGCAATTCAAATTACCCTTAAAAAGATAATTGCCATGAAACAAAATACTTATTTTTAAAATCAGATGGTTTATGTGGTAAAAATATATTTAAACAAGATGTTAAATGAATAAAAAAAATGAATATTATGATACAAAACATACATTTACTTTATGAAAAATGAACTATTATATTTCAACGGACTTTATGGGGATTTAAATGCCAATTACGGTGTAGACTATATTTTTTCGGAATTGATAAAAACCCGCAGCCAAACTTTTGGTTGGGTAGTACGTCCTCATATTCACAACCGTTTGTTTCAAATATTTTGCGTAGAGTTTGGAGAAGTTACATTTCAAGGCAACAATTATGAAAAGAAATTAAAAGGTCCTTTCCTTATTATTGTACCGCCAATGGCCATACACGGCTTAATTTATAGTCCGGATGTTAAAGGGAGAATATTAACTATATCAGATAGTTACGTTGAAACAGTTTTACCTTCAAATACCCCTACTTTTGCCACTTTAAACAAGCCGGAATTCATTTACGAATTTGAAGAAATTTATAGTTTTGAAAAAATCATGGAACTTCTAATACAAATAGATCTTGAAATATTTTCAGATGGATTAGAGCAACATACCATGGTTCAGGCCTTAATTTGTCAATTATTTATTATGCTGTTGCGAATGGTTAAGGCCGAGGGAATTATAGATAAACAAGATAGCTCCTATTTGCGACACTTTAATCAATTTCAGAAAATCATAAAATCATCGGGTAAAATGAAATCGATTGCTGATATTGCAGGTAAACTGCAAATTTCGTCAATCCACTTAAACCGTATTTGTAAAACTATTACCAAAAAATCAGCTCTTCAAATAGTTCATGAACACGCAATTGGAGAAGCAGAGAAATACTTGAAGCACACCTCTTTAACGATTGCAGAAATAGCCTATTTATTAAATTTTGAATACCCCAATTATTTCTCAAAATTATTTAAAAAGTATCATCAAATTACCCCATTGCAATATAGGAATGGGATAAAATCTTTAAAAGAAAATTCTAATTAATATTCCGTTTTATTAACATGTTATGAAATCATACTTTTCTTTAAGTATTTTTGTTTGGATGTTATGTTCATTACAATAATCAAGAATTTGTGATTGTTTTTTATCTCAATAAATAATGTTACTAATAATTTGAAAAACGTAAAGAAAGAAAACCTGCCTAGCAAAATTTGTAAAACTTGTAATAGACCTTTTAGTTGGAGGAAGAAATGGGAAAGAAGCTGGGATGAGGTATTATATTGTAGCGAGGCTTGTAAAAAGAATAGAAAATTACTTTAAAAACCCAAAATTATATTTTATATACTTCGCTAAATTTTAAGCATCCGTTATACTACTAATGATATAATCATAACATAGAGTGCTTAATTATTTGAGTACCCTATGTTATTCAAAAACATTTTAATTATAAAGCTGCCAACAAGTTTTTAAAAGGAGGTTCGATAAATAGCGAATCATTTTGAAAAATTAAACACCTTATTTTATTAATTATTTCGGGTATTAAATTAGCTATTTTTGGGGTAAGCTCAATTCCTTGTTGTTGGATAGAATGGATACTTACCACAAATAGGTCAATTTCGGGCATTTTACCCAAAACTTGCAAAGCACTAACAAGGTCTTTTAATCCAATATCATGCGTGCTCATGGCAGGAGGAAAATCTGAAGCAAACCTAGGTTTTATGAGCCGGATTGTTCCAGGAGGGTTTCCATCTAAAGTAGCATCCACCAAAATTACATGTTTATAAATTTCAAAATACTCAAGCAAATAAAAACCGCCAGTACCTCCGTCAAGAACATCAACACCTACAGGCAATAATTCTTTTTCAAGCTGGTTTGCAACATGTACGCCAATACCTTCATCACCCATTAAGTAATTACCTATCCCTAATATAAGGGTGTTTTTATTTCTTTTCATCTTCTCTTTCTGGATTTGGAGTTTGGTGCGCATTCTTTTCAAACATTTCTTCTTCAATAAACTTAAATCCACCTCCCATGCCACTTATTTCGCCACGTCCTTCAACATAATCATGATAAAAAACTAAATAAACGTGTACTACTGCAAAAAGAATGAAAAACCACATTGACCAATGGTGTATTTGTCTGGTAAGTATATCGCCACCAAAAACCGAAGGCACCCAGCTAAATAATTTGGGTAACCACCAAGACGACATACCTGCATATAGGCCAAAGCCGGTTATGCATTGCACCAAAAAGGCTATGAAAGTTAAAAAATAAATAAACCCTGCCATAGCATTATGACCAATACTTAGGTGATCTTGCTCCTTGCCATCCTTTTTTAGCATTAAGATATCAATTTTAAACACTAACCACATTTCCTTAAAAAACCTTTTTGAAGTAGGGATAAATTGTTTCCAATTAGCAAATTTATTACCTACAAAACCCCAATAAAGCCGAAAAATAAAATTAAAAAAGAATAGGTAGGCCGCAGCAAAATGCAAATACCTAAACCAGCCCATAGTATATTGGTGTGAAGCATCATGGTGACTTAATAAACCCAATGGATTTGAAATATAAAAGCCGGTAATAATTAAAACAAGTATAACCAGCGCATTTAGCCAGTGGTAAAATCTTACCGGCAGTTCCCACACATAAACCCTGCGTAAACGGGGTATATGTAAATATTTATTTGCCATATTTATGTTTTTAAATTAATCGCCTAATACACTTACCCTATTAATAGTTTTGCCTTCCTCATCATACAAATGAACACTACAGGCCATACATGGGTCGAAACTGTGAATCGTTCTTAATATTTCCAAAGGTTGTGTTTCGTCCACAACGGGGGTATCAATTAATGCGGCTTCATATGCCGATAATCCGCCTTTACTATCGCGTGGCGATGCATTCCAAGTTGTAGGAACTACGAGTTGATAATTGGCTATTTTTTGATCCTGTATGTTAATCCAATGTGCAAGTGCACCACGAGGCGCTTCCGTATGCCCTACCCCAAATGCTGATTTTGGCCAGGAAGCAGGGTCAAATTTGCTCATTTCGGCCATACGGGTATCACCTGCTTTTATGTTGGCAAGCAATTGGTTATAAAAATCCAGTCCCCATTGTGCGGTTAATGTACTTTCTAATCCGCGAGCTGCAGTTCTACCAAGTGTAGAAAATAAGGCGGTAATGGGAACATTTAAATCTTTCAGAGCCTTATCCACCACTTCTTTAAATTCCGGTCGCCCACGACCGTATCCAACCAAAACCCTAGCTAACGGACCAACTTCCATCGCATTGCCTTTCCATCTGGGAGTTTTCAAGTAGCTGTATTTTTTATCCGTCTCCAAATAATCAAAGGGTGGTGTTGGTCCACTATACTTTACCTTACTTTCACCCTTCCACGGATGTAAGCCTTGGTCGTTTCCGCCAGCATATTCATACCATGAGTGCGTGATAAATTCCTGTACTTCATCGTCTTTCCTTAAGTCGACATCGTAAATTTTGCTTACATCCTTATTTAAAATGGCACCACCCGGAAATTTATATGCTGAAGGATCCCTGTAACCATTGGTTGGCAAATCTCCATAAACCAAATAATTACCCAATCCACCCCCAATTGCACCCCAATCCTTATAAAAAGAGGCAATGGCCATCAAATCAGGAATGTAAACTTGTTCAATAAAGTCTTTACCATCTTGTAAAAGCTGTCCAACATATGCCAATCTTTCGGCATTAATCATGCTTACATCATCCAAATTAATTGCACAGGCCATCCCTCCTACTAAATAGTTGGGGTGAGGATTTTTACCACCAAAAATGGCATGTATTTTTACAATTTCCTTTTGCCATTCAAGTGCTTCTAGGTAATGTGCTAAACCAATTAGATTAACTTCGGCGGGTAATTTATAAGCCTTATGGCCCCAATAACCATTGGAGAAGATACCCAATTGTCCACTGGCTACAAATTTGCCAATGCGTTTTTGAATATCGCTAAAATAACCTGTTGAACTTTTCGGCCAGTGTGAAATGCTTTGCGCAAGTTCAGAAGTTTTCTTAGGGTCGGCTTTCAAAGCATTCACTACATCCACCCAATCCATAGCGTGTAGATGGTAAAAATGTACCACATGGTCATGCATATATTGTGCACAAAACATAATATTGCGCACCAATTCGGCATTAGGCGGGATGGTAATATCAAGCGCATCCTCCACGCACCTAACCGAAGTTAGCGAGTGAATAGAGGTACAAACACCACATACCCTACCTACAAATGCCCAAGCATCGCGTGGGTCGCGACCTTGTAATATTTCTTCCAGCAAACGCACCATTGTGCCACTGCTAAAGGCGTCTTTAATTTTACCGTTCTCAATATCCGCTTCTATTCGTAAGTGACCTTCAATTCTTGTAATTGGGTCAACAACAATTCTCTTACTCATGATTTTATAATGTTATGATTTGAGTTGTTTATGATTCTAATTCGTGCTCGCTTTCATTACCTTCTTCCATATGGTCATGAATAGTCTTGCTTTTGCCAAAATTAGTAGCCACCGCATGAACAGCAACAGCTCCTAAAGTAACACCAAGGGCAACCTTGCCTAAAGTATCAGCATCTGCCTCTATACCAAAACCAGCAAATGCAGAGGCTCTATCATATAACCTACCATTGTCCCAAAAATTTTCCTCACTGCAACCTATACAAGGATGCCCTGCTTGAATTGGGAAACTAGTTCCGCCATTCCATTTTGTAACGCCGCATGCATTATAAGTAGTTGGCCCTTTACAGCCCATTTTGTATAAACAGTATCCATTTTTAGCATTCTCATCATCAAAGGATTCAACAAATAATCCTGCATCATAAAATGGCCTACGATAGCAGGTATCATGCACACGCTTGTTATAAAATGCTTTAGGCCTGCCAAGTCTGTCTAACTCCGGAATTACTCCAAAAGTTAAATAATGAACAATTACACCTGCCATAACCTCACCAATTGGCGGACAACCAGGTACCTTAACAATTGGTTTATTTGTTATAAGTTTATGTATTGGTGTTGCTTTAGTAGGGTTTGGTTTGGCTGATTGTACACAGCCATTGCTAGCACAACTGCCCCATGCTATTATAGCAGCGGCGCCCTCGGCTACTTCATTTAATATTTGAAAAGAGGTTTTACCACCTATCATACAATATACTCCATCAGCACCCATTGGTACACTACCTTCCACGCATAAAATATATTGACCCTTATATTTGGTCATGGTATTTTTTAGCGCTGCCTCAGCTTGAGTACCTGATGCAGCCATCAAGGTTTCGCTATAATCTAATGAAATTTTATCTAGCAAAATATCCGCAACTATTGGGTGTGAAGAACGGATAAAACTTTCGCTGCAACAGGTACACTCCTGAAAGTGTAACCAAATAACAGGCATTCTTGGTTTAGTTTGCATAGCCTTCGCCACCTGCCCTATAGCTGATTGCTCAAGGCCAATAAAGGCTGTCATTAAACTTACAAACTTTACAAAATCTCGTCGGGAATACCCTTTTCGCTCAACCTCCTCATAATAAGTAGGTTGTTTAGGAATAATATCATTATCCATAATTTTTTTGTTTTAAATGATTGGCAAATACAGGCTATTTGGTTAAATAATTAATCAAATTTACTTGAGTATTTTTCAACACAAATAAGCAAAGTCATTTAATTGTATGATAGTTATCACATCTAAATTTTATTCGATGGCATACTTTTGAATTAAGTTATAAAGGCAGAAAAATCTAATTATATAAAAAGTTTAGGAAAAACATTATGCTAAATTAACCAGATAAAAAGAATGCATGAGCTTTCAATCGTAATGGGAATTATTAAAATAGCAGAAGACTATGCACGAGTTGCTAACGCCTTGGTTATTGATGAGATAGAGCTTGATATTGGAACCATGAGCGGGATTGATATGCAAAGCATGGAATTTGCTTGGACACAAGCAACAAAGGGTACCAAGTTGAGTGCGACCATTAAAAAGGTAAACAGTATAATGGCCAAAGCCAAATGCATTGATTGTGAAACCGAATTTGAGATAAAAAATTACTATGATGCTTGTCCGGTTTGTGGGCAACATTTAATAGCTATTATACAAGGAAAAGAGTTAAAAGTAAAATCTCTACTAGTATCATAAAATAATTATTTAATTGAACTATTAAAACCTACCATTATGTGCGCTACTTGTGGCTGTGGATCAGACGGCAAAACTACCTATCAATTAATTGATAAAAATGAAAACCTTGAACAAACTCATGGCCATCATCATCCGCATGAACATAGCCATAAGCACGAACATGGGGATAAACATGATCATCCACACACGGAAAAAAAAATAATTGTTGTAGAGCAAGATATATTGCACCAAAACAATCTTTTAGCCCAACGCAATCGAGGTTTTTTTGATGCAAAAAATATATTAGCGCTTAATTTGGTAAGTTCGCCAGGGTCGGGTAAAACATCATTACTTGAAAGTACCTTAAATGACCTAAAAGGAGAACTGGAATTTGTAGTGATAGAAGGTGATCAGCAAACAAATAATGATGCCGACCGTATAGCTGCAACCGGCATTAAAGTAACCCAAATAAATACGGGGAAAGGCTGCCATTTAGATGCACATATGGTATTGCATGCCATTCAAAGTTTAAAACCCAAGGATAATAGCGTCCTATTTATAGAGAATGTAGGTAATTTAGTTTGCCCAGCAATGTTTGATTTGGGCGAAAAGGAAAGGATTGTGATTATAAGTGTGACTGAAGGTGATGATAAACCCTTGAAATATCCGGACATGTTTTATACATCAACTCTTTGCATTATCAATAAAATAGACCTCCTACCTTATGTACCCTTCGACATTGAAAAGGTAAAGGCGAATGCAAAAAAAGTAAACCATAAATTAGAAATAATTGAACTGAGTTGTACAACCGGACAGGGTTTGGATATTTGGTATAAATGGTTAAAATCAAAAGTGTTACTACCAGACCTTGTTTATTAGTGGCTAATAATGAATTACTAATTAAGATAAAAATGTATGTGCTTAGCAATTCCAGGTAAGATATTAGAAATAGATGCACAGATTGACAATTTATTTCGTACCGCTAAAGTTTCCTTTGGAGGAATAAAAAAAGATATAAACCTATGCATGATACCCGACGCAAAGGTGGGTGATTTTGTACTGGTACATGTAGGGGTTGCCATTAGCAAAGTTGATGAAGAGGAGGCGGTTAAAGTTTTTGATTATTTAAAACAAATGGGGGAAGTTGGTGAATTGGATTCTATTTGATCAATAAAAAACGAGGTAAATAAATCGAAAAAAGGGAGCAGGTATAATACCTACTCCCTTTTTTGATTGAGCAAAAATATTTTATATAATTTAAGTTGTATTATTGTTTTTTTACTTCAACTCTCCGATTTAATACCCTTCCTTCCTCGGTCGAATTATCGGCAATTGGGTTAGCTTGTCCAAAGCCCTTGGTCAACAAATTATCAGCATTAATACCAGCATTGATGAGGTAAACTTTAACTGCATTGGCTCTATCAATTGATAATTGCAAATTATGTTCATCTGTTCCTTCTGCAGATGCGTAACCGCTTAAAGTAAATTTAACTGATGGGTCTGCTTTCATTGAAACTGCGGCATTATCCAGAATTGGATATGATTCAGTTTTAAGTACCGAAGAATTGAATTCAAACTGAATATTATTGAAGTTATAATTTATAGGCGCAGGTGCAGGTGGAGGTGGTGGAGCAATAGGCGCTGGTTCTGGTGGTTTAGGGGCCTCTACAACTTTTGCAACTTTTGTTGTATCAGGTGCTGGTACAGCTGGTTTTGGAGCAATTTTTTTTGCTTTGCAAGCTTCAAGGCAAATTAAAACAACAATAATCAAAAAGAAATAATTGCCAATTTGTGAATGTTTCATGTTAGTTTTAAAATTTGTTACGTTTATATTAGTGTGAGTTATAATAGTTCTACCTTAAAAACGCGGCAATATAGTTAAATAATGGGTTTTGGGTTTTACTTTTTTATTTTTTTTAATCAATGGAAGAATAAATATTTAATAAAGTAAAAATAAGCAAACCAAGGCTCCTACCATTGTATTTAAAAAATTAACAATATTATTTTGTATAAATCCATTTCTTTCTAAAGTAGCGCCTAACAAAGAATCGGCAACATTTCCAATGGTTCCAGCTAGGATGATTATAAAAAAAGGATGAAAACTAACTGTTAATATACAATAAACAAAAGAAATTATAGCTGAACCCAAAAGACCTATTAATAAGCCTTCCATACTAATAACACCATCAGGACCAGGATCTACTTTTTTAAAGCTTATGATATCAAAATAAGCAGATCCATAAATCATTCCTAATTCTGATGATAAAGTGTCAGCCAAGGCAGCAGATATACTACCTATAACCATTATTTGAAGAGTACCAAGGAATTTGGGAAATAATATTGCCAGGAAAGATAAAAACGCAGCAATACCTCCATTAGCGATTACCTGAAGGGCATTTCGTCCATTTTTTTGGATTTGGTAGACTTTAAATTTATTCTTTTTATGTACTTTCCAATGTGTTGCACCGGTCCCAAAAACAAAAAACAAAATCAACATCAGTAAACCTAAATAGCCTATACCGGTATAAACTATTAAACCTATTAAAAATGCAATTAATGAGCCGAATAATGTTAATTTTTTAAGATAGTACGAAGTAAGTGAAGTAATAAATAAAACAACAACAATAAAGATATAGGACAAATTCATGGTACCATGCCTAAATTTTTATTATTTGAAATAGCGGCTTATCAAGAAAAAATTTATCATGATTTAGTGAATAGAAAACCTATACCATAAATTGAATTATTGTTTTTATAAACCAATTTAAGGATATTATTGATCGTCTCTTGAAAGATAATATCTATAATTTTCAACATAATAAGTACCTTGAACAATTGGAATTTCAATAGAGGTACTGATTAGTTTCCATCCTTTATCAAAATAAGGTTTTAAAGCCTGCAATATTAAATTTTCATGTGTTGAAAGTACATCCGTAGATTTAACTTTCGGACTTAAATTAACATATTTAAACTCCTGTACAGAATCAGTTCTGGTAACTATCATGTTTGGTAATGGTTTACCAACAGGTACACCATTAATTTCTGAAATAGTAATAACCATGTAATTAGTTTTAGGCTTCTGTTGGGCATAGGCCGTAAAACTTAAAAACGTAGATATAAATAAAAAATATATAACCTTTTTCATATTGTTGATGACTTATTAGGACGTATCAATTAAATAATTTCTTTAACTAAACCTTTGCTAAATTAAGCAAAATATTGTTAAATTCAGGTAACAATATAATTACAATTAATTAT
>CAIYNX010000282.1 GCA_903927645.1 uncultured Mucilaginibacter sp. | reverse complement strand
GTGTCGCGTCAATGACGTGTATGTGTATGTATTGGTACACGTAGTTTAAACGTGTACACAAACAATTACATTTAACCCATTGGCGGCTACAACTTTTGGTGTGTCAGATTTTTCTCCGGGTGCAACAGTTAACTCAAATTTGGCAATTAATTACAGTAGTAGTAATACAAATGTAGCAACCATTATAAATAACAACATACATGTAATAGCAGCTGGCCAGACCCAAATTTCAGCTAGTGTACAAGGCAATAGTGAGTATACAGCAGCTAGCACCGTAACACAAAACTTAATTGTTAATAAAGCCAAACAAATTATACAAGTTCCCTCTCAACCTCCTCTTCCAGTAGTAGGTGCTTCCGTAGATTTAAGTAATTTTTCTACAAATTCAGGATTACCTTTAAGTTTTGAAGTTTCTGATCCAACTATGGCCACCGTAATTGGTAATATATTGCAAGTGCATAAAGCAGGAATAATTACGCTGATTGTAAAACAAGAGGGCAATAATAATTACAATTCAACAGAAGCTAGTTATATTATTGATGTTTCATTGCCTGATATTGTAGTTACACCAGCATTAACTCCAAATGGAGATGGCATTGATGATTATCTTTTGATAAAAGGTTTAGAACTATATCCAAACAATACCGTAACATTATTAAACAGAAATGGTGTGATTATTTATAAAGCATCTGGTTATGATAATTCGACTACTCGATTTGATGGTCGTTCGAATTTTTCTAATGACTTCCAGCCAGCTGGCACTTACATTTATATTGTGGATTTCAATAACAACGGGATTAAAAGCCATTTATCAGGATATTTTGTTTTAAAATATTGACAGATTTATTTATTCTAAGAAAAAGATATTCAGTTATTTAAAAGTTAACTATATGAGAATTAAAATATTATCAGGTGAAATAAACTGGTCAAATTCAAATAAAAAAAGCTTATTTTCATCTACCTTCATTTGCATTTCTTTATTTTTTAACCTAACATTTACAAAGTTATTGGGGCAACAAACATTCTCATATACCCAATATATGAATCATCCTTTGCCATTAAATATGGCTACCTCCCTTCAGGATCCCGATGGAAGTCTTAACCTAATTGCACGTAGGCAATGGGTTGGAATAAACGGAGCCCCAGCAACATTTTTTATTGATGGGAGTTTACCAATTAAAAGTTTAAATGGATCAGCAGGGATAATAGCTCAAAATGATAAATATGGACCTGAAAGTTTGACTGAGTTCAATGCTTTTTATGCACAGTCTGTCAAATTAGGTGAGAATCAAACACTCGGGCTTTCATTAAACTGTGGATTAAAAAGTTACATAGCAAATTACACTTCTCTTAATCCACTCGATCCTGACTTAGGCCCTAATATTAATGAAAATAAACCAAATTTAGGGTTTTCAATATTATACTTTTCAAAATTATTATACTTAGGGATTTCAGTACCACAATTAACCATCCGAAACCTCGGAAACGCCTCCATTAAAGATAATAATTATTTTAGAAATAATTATTTTTTCATGGGCGGTTTGGATTTAAAGGTTGTAAACGGAATACAGTTCAAACCAGCCACTTTGCTTTCATATACAAGAGGTGTACCAATGATAGCAGATTTCTCAGGTATGTTTTTATTCAGTAATGCTTTAGGTGCGGGACTTAATTATCGAACTAATAATGAAACAGCAATAATCGTAACGACTGATTTTAACCTGTTTGAAGTTGGATACAGTTATCAATTTGGACTATTAAGTGAAAGCTTAGGAAGATTTACTGTGCCTACTCAAGAAATAACTATTAATTTTCGTTTAGGCAAAAGAAAATTTGATTTGGAAAAATTAAAAAGAATTTTCTAATCAAAACAGGAAATTATAAAAATATTTCTTCCTATTAATAAAGGCAATATTTAAACTAAAGTATAATAAATTAAGACCATGATTAATTAGAGAAATCAGGCAAATGATTTTCCTGCCATTTTACTCATACAAATAATTAATTTAAACCCTTAAATAAAATAATAATTACAAAAATAGGTGAGCTTGTTTTCAAGAAACATGACAATCAAGGTCATTTTAATTTCCAAATAATTTAATAGAGTAAGTTAAATAAAGCAGAGCTTCACTATGTATTTATATTGGATTAGAATAAGTCTTTTTACTTACACACAATTTACGCCGAGCCATTAATACTGATTTACTTCTTTGAGATCCAAGTAATAATAAACAAATCGAATCTCTCAGGCTCCACAAAAAAGTTCTAAACGGTTTTAAAACAAAGTGAACAGTTGATAAATCGTTCACTTTCTGTTTTTTAGCTACATTTATTTTTATAAAATCATTATTTTATACCAAATATTTTATTTATTATTTAAATAAGTTTTAACCTATATATACAGGCAATTGGGCAGTTTTTTTAATAAATTTCTAGCTATTTGAAATTATTTGGAATCACAATGGTGGGATAATTCTAACACTTTCGAGTGTTTTAGGTGAATAAAATTTTAATTTATCTTTCTCCTTAAGCTGAACATGATATCACAAAGCAAATATTATATTTGTTCCAAATTAAAATTCAAAGTATCTGCTTGTAAACCTGTAAAAATCCCTAATCCGTTTACAATGTTGGTTGGTACATTTAGCAATTTTTGGGTATTAACACCTGATGCATCGCTATTTACCAAGTCTATATATTCCTGGTTAGCACTCAAAAGAATAACCTGGTATTGCCCGTAAAAAGAAAAATTTGAGGTGGTAATGTAATAGTAGGATTTTCGTTTGGTATCAAACTGGCTAATAATTTCCCTATTTCCAAATACTCGCTTAGCAATAGGGGTATAAGTACCATTTACGTTAACAAACACAATAATGTGATTAGTAGAATCAGGATTGCTCCAAGTAAATTTATTCAAACTATCAATTTTATCGGTGCTTGAGCCGGCAAAATACACAGTACTGTGTTGGGTTGCAAAATTTGTAGGTTTTTGAGGAATTACTGTTTTGGCCGTTACCTTACTTGAAAGATAATTAAATGAAAGGGTATACGTTTTTCCAACTGCCAAAAACGTGTTGTCGCTATAAGTGTACGTTCCTTTTTGTGTTTCGGTAAGTTGCACATTATTTACTCCATCCGAAATAAATAGTACCTGGTTGGTAATAGGGCTTCCATATTTGGAGGTATCAGTAAGCGATTTTTGATAATAAAGCTTTACACTAATAGGCTTTCCAGGCATCAGATAGGCCTGCACCACAGGCAAGTTAGTAATTAAATTCGTACTATCTTTTGTACACGCCATATGCATAATGGCTATAATACCCAACATCAAAAAATTAAAAGTATTTTTTCTTATTTCCATCGTAAACTAAGGGTTAGGTTAGGGGTAAAACCCAAATAATTAACATTAGTAGTAATAGCTTCGTTGTTTCGGAGTTGAAATTCTTTATACCAAACATTGGTATGGTCATAAACATTAAATAATGAAATACCAATGGTACCAATCTTATTTCCGCTAATTTTTAACAAATCGTAAGTGGCTGAAAGATCCAATCGGTGGTAATCTGGTAACCTAAGGGAATTTTTATTACTTACATTAAAATAAGTAGATAAACTACCATCACCGGATGTGATGCTATATGTTGTAAGGGGAGCGGTATAAGGATGACCCGTGCTGTAAATAAATACAGCAGAAAAGTTCCACCTGTTAAAATGATATAAATTAATAGATTTGAATTCATGCCTTATATCCTGATCGGCCGGGTAATAATTGTTACCATAAACTGTGAATTTATTTTGCGCATTTGCCATGGTATAACTAATCCATCCGGTATACTTCCCAAGCTTTTTCTGTAACAATACCTCTATACCTTCTGCTTTTGCTACTCCTGTATAAAAATCCTCACTTACCGTTAATTCACTTCCGGGTCTTGGTGGTGATTGGTTAATGGTATATTGTGTTAAACCATCCAAAATTTTATAATATCCTTCTAAATCAATCAAAAATTGGTCATTTTCATAACTGATCCCTCCCATGAAATGCAGCGACTTACCAACCGGAATATTTGTATTGTTTGATAATACCCAAAAATTGCGGTTTCCGTTTAAAACATCCTCACGGGTAACTTGGTTTATAAATTGATAAAATTGACCGGTTGCCGCTTTTAATGTATAATGGTCGGTAAGTACATAACTGGCCGAAAAACGAGGTTCGACGTACAATTTACCATTTGGCTGGTAGAATGAACTGCGAATCCCGGGTTGTAAGTGCCACTTGCTATTAGGATCATATTCAATTTCAGCATATCCTCCCCCTGTAAAAGCATTATTATGTTGGTTTATAAGTTTTGTGGTATCATTTTGGTTGTAATTATAATTTATAGTTTGAAAATTACTAAAAGCACCATACAAAAACTTTACTTCATTGCTAGTTTGCCATTCCCAGTATGATTTAATGCCAACATCTTTTAAATTGTTTTCCTCTTTAGTTTCATCATCGATAGTAACAGACTTATTGTTAACATCTGTGGTAATACCTGATACTCCTCTATTACGGTTATTAAAATAAGAAGAATAAGTGATAAAGGTATTTGAATGAACTTTTTTATTCCATTGTCTAAACCACTTTAAACTACTACCTAAATTACCGTATTCGGTTAAATCGGTTATATTTATACTCCCTGATGAACTAATAAACGAAGGCAGGTCAATTGTTCTGCTATTATCTGTTTTATCAGCACCTGTATATAGGCTCCAGGTGAAGAAGTTATTTTTATTAGGGTGGTAGTTATACCGAATATCTAAATCGTAAAAATGTGAAGCGGGTGTTGTTTGTTCACCAAATCCTCCTCCGGGAGGAGGACCACCTTGACCACCAGGAGACGGGCCTTGCATGCCTCCACCTTGGGCAGTTGAAGTATTGAATTGCGTAAAAATTTTATCATATAGTGGCCCTTGATATGATCGGCGAAAGGTGAATAATATAGATGACTTTTCGTTCAAGGGAGTTTCGGCAAATAAATTGACGCTCAACAGGCTTAAATCCAAACCAAAACTAGCCTCCTTATGATTACCATCTTTTCCATTTATTTCGGTTACACTTGATAACCTACCACCATACTTGGATGAAAAACCACCCTTATACAATTGTACATCTTTTACGGCATTGCTATTAAAGGCGCTAAAAAATCCGTAAAGATGATCAACCTGATATACCGTAAACCCGTCAAACACCACCAAATTTTGATCCGGAGTTCCTCCCCGAACATAAGCACCAGAAGATGACTCATTTGAGGCTCCTACCCCTGGCATTAGCTGAAATGCTCTTAAAATATCCTTTTCACCCAAACTTGGCAGCTTATCAAGGTTCGCAGGAGTTAACTGTAAAACCCCTACCTTTTTAACGTCAGTATTCATTACACCACGTTTTTGCCCAACAATCAAGACTTCATTTAGGGTATTAAAGGAAGGTAATAAACTTACTTGGATTGCTCCTTTTAACATATCTGCATTGAGTTTAATATGGTCGGTTTGATAGCCAGAATATGATATTTCCAATGTGCAAGTATCTGTTGGAACTTTGAACAAGGTAAAATCACCATCGGTATTGGTGGTAGTTACGATACTCGAATTACGTATTGTAATGGTTGCCGATGGAAGTGAAACACCCGTATTCCCATCTGTTACCTTTCCATTTATTGTTACCAATAAGTTTATCTTTTTAATCTCCCCTACTTTATTCAAATTATTTATGATTGGTTGATTATTGGTGCTATTTTGCTCGTCCAATTTCTTCGGAGGCACAGTTCTGATGCCATTACTAATTTTGGTTAATTTGGTATTTAATGACAATATTGTATCCTGTTTTTGGCGGGTAATTGGTTTTAGCGTTTTCTCTAATTCCTTTAATCTGGTCATATCATCAACCTTTTGAAGAATAAAAATGGTACCAGTATAATCAATCCAATAATGCAAATTGAATTTATTACATTCAAGATCAAGCACTTTATAAATTGGTTCGTTAAAAAAATGGTCAACAACATCGAATTGGTGCAAAGAGTCGCGTTCGAAGACGATTTTTAATTTGTAATTTACAGAAAGTGTATCCAATAAATCATCTAATGGAGAAGCAACAAACTTATCAAGATTATATTTTTTTAATTTATACTGAGTAGTTTGTGCCATTGTAAATGAAGCAAAACAGAAAAATAAAACTAGGGATAACAATTTACTCATTCAATTTTAATTAAATCGATGTCTAAATTGCACTTTCCTAAAAATGAATTGAAATAAATGAGACGATTAGGGTAAAAGTGTAGACGTTTTGGCATAATGTGTATTCATTACTCCATAGACTTTCCTATCATTTTGTTAATCTCGTTACGATAGTTATCACTTAAGGGGAGTTCGGTGCTAATAGTTTTTATTTTGCCCCGCCTTATTTGGGTAACATAATCAACATTAATAATATATGATTTATGTACCCGAAAAAATAATTCCGCAGGTAGTAGAGATTCCATTGCCTTTAAACTACTTCGTGATATGATGGGCCGATCTTGGTCTTTGAGATTAATTTTTACATAATCTTTTAACCCCTCAATATATTCTATATCCTTATAAATAATTTTCACCATGTTGTAATTTGTGTATATAAAAATGTATTTTTTAATTTGCTGCAATTGCGCTGGCTTGGCATTATTTAATTCAAATAATTTATGCGCTTTATGACAAGCAACCATAAAACGATCGAGCGGAACAGGTTTAACCAAATAATCAACAACGTCTAATTCAAAACCTTCGACAGCAAACTTTTCAAATGCTGTAACAAAAATGATCATTGGCTTATATGTTAAACTTTTAACCAATTGTATACCATTTAGTCCCGGCATACCTATATCACAAAAAATGAGATCAACCGTTTCCGATTGTAAAACAGCCAATGCTTCGGCTACTTTAAGGCACTTGGCAACTATTTGAATATAATTTACATACCTTAAATTATCTTCAATTAGTTGTAAGGCCAATGGTTCATCATCAATTATTACACATTTTATCATTTTAATTGAATTTGTAGAAATACAGAATAAGTGTCTTCAGTTTGTTTAATGGTCAATACATGTTCGTTTGGATAAAGGAGCTCCAACCTCCTTTTCACATTTTTAAGTCCAATTCCTCCTGTTTCATAAAAATCGATGGATTCAGGATTATAATTATTTTCAACCAAAAAAGTTAGCACATTTTTCTCCGCTTTCAGAATAATCGTAATAAACGGAATTTGAGCATCGGTATTACAGAATTTGAAGGCATTTTCGACAAAAGGAATTAATAACATTGGAGCCAGGTACTTTTGCGGATTAGAAATTTCAGTAGAATAATTTATATTAACTTGATTAGGTAATCTAATACGCTGAAGATCGATATAAGAGGATAAATAGTCCTCTTTCTCTTGAAGTGTTACATTTTCAACGTCCGAAATGTACAATATATAACGCATTAACTTAGAAAGCTGAATTAAGGTGGGTTCAACCAAAGTTGGTTTTGTACGAGACAAAGAGACAATACCATTGATCACGTTAAAAATAAAATGAGGACTAATTTGTGAGCGTAGGAATGCCAATTCAGTTTGCAAATTTGCATTTGTAATATCCTTTTTTTGATTCAAAAACTTAAACCAGTCGGCTAAATAACGATAGGCAAAAGAGGCAATTGTAATTAATGCTAATGGAAAAATATTGAAATTTCCATTAATGGGAGGAGGTGAAGGTGGAGCATTTCCTAATTTGAAAGTAGGAATAAGTATAGCGGGTATAATGGAGGATAATAGGAAATTAAAACCGAGCAAAACCACCAAAAGCATTCCTACATATAACCAGAAATTCTTTCTTCTATTTAATATTTCGGGGATTAAGAAATATACATTTAAATAAAAAAGCGTTGCCAAAATTATGATAATGATTATAAAACGAAAAGGAGTAAAAAATAAAAGGTTAGAAGAATTAGGTAAAGGGTTGGAAATGATTGGGAAAATAGCTACCAAAGCCCAAAACAATACATGCAAACTTATTTGAATAAATACTAATGGCTTAAAGAGGCGAATCATTAAAATTATATAAGAAGTTATTATGTGTATACCAAATACACAATTAACGCTGCAAAATTCATAAACTTTATAAAGGGTAAAAGAAAACCCTATCTTTTTAACAAACTTTAACCATTTAATGCGTTTGAAAAAAAACTTCAATTAAAAGAAACATAGCTATTATAATTTTATAACTTGTAATAGCATTCATCATTTGGAGAATCCTAAAAATTCCCTTAATTCAATAATCTGTTACATTATTTGAATTGGGAAATACTAGAATATGGTGAAAAATATATATCACTGGATGGGAAAGAATTATAACCTTAAAAAATAAGATCAAAAAAATTTATAAAGTAAGAAATTAATTAAATAATGGGTTCCTTCGGGTCTGTAAAATGAACTGTGTCAATATTTATTAATTCAAATCTAAGACCATTCTTCCAGGAAACCAAATAGCCAACTTTTGAGCTGTAGTAGCCCAGTTGGATAAAGGCATAGTCCATTTTTGACT
>CAIYNX010000281.1 GCA_903927645.1 uncultured Mucilaginibacter sp. | reverse complement strand
ATTATTATAAAAAACGTGTCTATTCTTACTGTAAGCTTTTTTTGGATTGCTCCTCTATTATAAAATACATCTATGTATGTTGCTATTACTGGATACCCTCCTTCCAAACTTGGAAGAAGGACAAATTTATCATTTTTAAAATCCCCACGATTGAAGAACCCGAGCCAATTATAGCTTGTAAATATTAATCCCGTACTATTTAATTTGGGCTTGATGTATTTCTTTATCGCCTTGTTCACGATGTATTTAAACAGAAGAAAGTTTAACAGTATAATTGTTGAGAATAATAAAATAATTAATATAATGACTTTATACATGATTTTCCTTTTACTTAGCGAATCCCAATTTATATGTTCCTTGAATACCAAAATAGATAGCTATATGTGCATCTATATTTATGCCGCCAAACCAATTGGTGACATTCCCATTTGTGTCTAATGTAACAGAACCACCTAAGAAACCCAGTGCTCCTATAGATAATTCGACTTCTCCTGGATTAACATTATTATGCGTGTATTTTACGCCGCCGCCGACAATCCAGGCTGCTCCGATCTCGTGCGTGAATCTTTTTGAGTTGTCCATTTCAAACTTCAAATTTCGATTGGTAACTTTCCCAGAATACATTACTGTAGAACCTGCGTTTAACGTAACATCTAATCCTTTTTTAATACCTATAGCCAGTTGAGTTCCTCTTGAGATTTCGTAACTACCTTCTTCATAAAAATGATTTTTAGTCCAATCGTAAGCATCCGATAACCAGCTACTACCCCCCTGATTGGCATTCGCATTAATGGGCTAAAATTCATGCTAAAACAGCACGGCGGGTGTCCGGGCTGTGCGATCCTATTTGGTGAATTCAATCGTTTTGTGTGTCTTTTGTTTTATCAATAAGTAAACGTCAGATCCTTTTCTTTTGATTAGAGAATCACCTATTTCTATTTGATGATCTGTATTATAACCGCTACCGATATAATAGACTTTACCTCCTAATGTAATAGTCGGAAACTGCTTAATGTCATATTGCACCTTGTCAACTCTACCAGTGAAATCTATATTAAAGTTTTTACGAGTTTCTTCACGATAACGTAAGACTGTATCAAACGCAATAACAATGCACACGATGATAAAGATAATTACAGCGACAACCGCGTATTTTTTATTCACTTGTTGATATTCTCTCATTGATGGAAAGTATTAGATAAAAACTGAACAAATTGTGGCACCGTAACAGTTTGGCTTTGACCTACTGAACCGCCTAATGCAAATGGTGATTTAATCCCGACACCGGCTTCTATGCCAGCCCATGTTGGATTACCTTGCGAGTCTAACGATCTCCAAACGCCACCAGCATAAGGCCCTATTCCCAATGAGGCATCCTGACCAGTTCCTAAAAGTCCATCCATTGTAGCATTTCGTGGATTGCCTAAGTACCACCCGTCTTCTACCGTTCCCGTAACTCCTATATCAAAACCAAATCGTGCTGAACCTGATAGTAGCACGTTGCCTGTCCCGGCATCTATACCTCTTGTTAGAAACACTCCTTTGATGCTGGCATTAAAACCAAATCCAACAACATCACTGACAGTAAGATTTATCCCAATCTCGTCCGGCACTAAATATCTTGCAAGAGGACTATTCCAAATTTGGCTTAAGAGGCTTTCACCTCCCTGATTGGCTACTTGGGATATTTTAAAGCTACTAGTTACAATACCGTTTCTTGAAGTGGTCCAATTAAAATTTCCATTAGGGTCTGACGTGAAATATCGATCAGGCTTGTCATTTACAATACGGTTAATTTCATTTCCATCTGCATCTAATAAAATATCATCAACACCACCATCCGGATCACTTCTAACAACCGGGTTATTCCCCATACCCTCATAAGGCGAGGAATACTGCCCCATGGGGTCAATACTTAACCACCTGCCAATCCTGGCATCATACATCCGGAGCTCAAAATCGTATTCCTGTAATTCCTCTTGGAGTTCTTTTTTATTGTAAAGGTAATAATTCAAGGTTATTATTTGTTGAAGCATCAAGCGCGGCCTGCGTATTATTAAAGGTTAAAGCATCAACCGGAAGGTTGGGGTAACTCATTTGATAATTTGAATAGTTTATATAGATAACGCCTATGCTTTTTCCGTTTATACTCAAATTAAAAGTATTTATTGCAGGGCTTTGTCCACTAAGCGCACTTAGGCGGCCATAATCAGAAATGTACAGTCCATTATATTTAGGCGAAACACTGGTAGTATCAGTTGGGTAATTGGTATAATTTTTAGCAATTGTTAAACCAATGGTTTTATTGGTATAGGTTGAAGCATTATCGAGATAGGTTACCGATACACTATCTTTCAAGGTACTTACAAGGCTGTTTCCATTCCTATCAATCACCACAAAGTTAAGTGCTTTCATTTGAGGCCCAGGGTCGCAACCACCACCTCCAAAGGGATTTTTACCACATGAGCTAAATAAAACGGCTATAGCCAATAGATTTAAGAGAAAAAGTTTGAAATATTTAGGCATATTCAAAAATAAATAAACTTTTTGTTAATAATACAAAAAATTTTTAAAATAATTATTTATTATGGGTTTATTACCTTTGCCCTTATGGTTGATGTTATTTTAAAGAAGGGCAAGGAAAAAGCAGTATTACATAAACACCCTTGGGTATTTTCGGGTGCTCTTGAACGGGTGAATGGCAAACCCGAAAATGGTGAAATTGTGCGCTTGGTGGATGCCAAGGGTGCTTTTATGGCTTATGGCTTTTACAACAACCAATCGAGGGTGGCCTTGCGTTTATTGGAATGGGAGGAGGCTGCCGAGGTGGATGAGCAATGGTTTAGGGATAAGATTAGCACCGCTGTGCAAAGTCGTTTTAATTTGTTGGAAGATGGCAGCACCAATACTTGCAGGTTGATATTCAGCGAATCGGACTATTTGCCGGGCTTGATCGTTGATAAATATGCCGATTATCTTTCGGTACAGGTGCTTACCTCGGGTATTGAAAAAATGTTGCCGGTTATTATCCACCAATTAAATAAACTTTTAAAACCAACGGGAATATTTGATAAAAGCGATGCGGCTTCGCGATTGCATGAGGGTTTGGCTACAGAAAATATGGTATTGGCCGGACAACACCCACCTGATAGGTTGGCGGTTAAAGAAAACAATATTATCTATAACATAAATATTGCCGAAGGGCAAAAGTCGGGTTTTTATTGCGATCAGCGGGATAATAGAAAAATTACAGCCAATTATGTAAAGAACAAAAAAGTATTGGATTGCTTTTGCTATACCGGAGGATTTACCCTTAACGCTTTAAAAAATGGAGCGGCTTCTGTTACCTGTGTTGATAGTTCGGGATTGGCCATCGAAACTTTGAAAGAAAACATATTGCTCAATAATTTTAAGGAGGCCAATGTTACCACCTTTACATCCGACGTTAACAAGCAATTGCGAAAATTTAAAGAGGATGGCGAACTATTTGATGTAATTGTGCTCGATCCGCCAAAATATGCGCCATCACGATCCTCCTTAGATAAAGCCACACGCGCCTACAAAGATTTAAACCGATTGGCCATGTTGTTGCTAAACAAAGGCGGGTTATTGGCTACTTACTCCTGCTCGGGTGCTATGGACATGGAAACCTTTAAACAGGTATTGGCTTGGGCAGCTTTGGATGCAGGCAAGCAAGTGCAATTTATATACCAATATTGCCAACCGCAAGATCATCCAATCAGGGCATCTTTCCCTGAAGGGGAGTATTTGAAAGGGCTTTTGTGCAGGGTGGAATAAAAGTTTAAAAAAAAATTAAAATCAATGTCCAATTTTGGCCAATCCAATCGTCATCAATCAAAAACAATTAAATTAAAACGTTATGAAAGAATTTTTAATGGTATTTAGAAACGAGGGTATGGGCGATTACAGACCAACCCAGGCAGAAATGGAAGCGGTTGAGAAAGAATGGAACAATTGGTTCGGTAGTATTGCTGCACAAGGTAAATTAGGTGGTGGCCACCGTCCGGGTTTTGAGGGAAAAACTATCCATGCAGGTAATGTAATAACCGATGGCCCCTACGCCGAGGTTAAAGAAATTTTAATGGGCACCACCGTTTTAAAAGTAAACACCATGGAAGAGGCTATTGAAATAGCCAAAGGATGCCCAATATTGAAAGAAGGTGGCACTGTTGAAGTACGTGATATTATGATGATGAACGCCTAATAATAATCAGTATTTTATATATTCCCCAAAGTAGGATGTTATCTTTACTTTGGGGATTTTTTTTATGCCGAATATAAATAAAACGATAGCCGATTTATACCGAACCGAGTTTAGTAAAATAACCTCGGTATTGGGTAAATTTTTTGGCTTTGAGTTTATTGAAATTGCCGAAGATATTGCAAGCGATGCCTTTTTGCTTGCTACCGAACATTGGGCCTTAAACGGTTTACCCGATAACCCTACTGCTTGGCTTTATACCGTTGCAAAAAACAAAGCAAAAGATTATTTAAAGCATGATGCCGTATTTAGAAACAAAGTTATTGTTCAATTTCCTGAATTAGAACTTGGCACTATTGAGGTCGACATATCATCAAAAAACATAAAGGATAGCCAATTGCAAATGATGTTTGCTATTTGTAATCCAATCATATCAACCGAGGCGCAAATAGGTTTATCATTGCGTATACTTTGCGGCTTTAGCATTGATGAAATTGCCTTTGCCTTTTTAAGCAATAAAGAAACCATTAATAAGCGCTTGTTTAGAGCCAAGGAAAAGCTAAGAGAAGAAAAAGTTAAGCTTGAATTTCCGGAAAAATCTGCACTCGACGGGAAGTTGAATACTGTTTTAACAACCCTTTATTTGCTTTTTAATGAAGGCTATTATTCTGTTTCAAAGAACAAAACTTTACGCAAGGATTTATGCCTGGAAGCCATGCGCTTATGTTATTTGCTTATAGAAAATGAAAGCACCAACAAACCTGTGGTTAATGCCTTAATAGCCTTGATGTGTTTCCATGCCTCCAGGTTTGATGCCAGACTGAGTAAAAATGGTGAATTGATATTGTATAATGATCAGGACACTTCGCTATGGAACAAGGAGCTGATTATGCAGGGCGAATATTTTTTGAATAAAGCAGCCAGTGGAACAAGACTTACCAAATTTCATTTAGAGGCCGCAATAGCCTACTGGCATACAGAAATACAAGATACTATTGAAAAATGGGATCAAATTTTACAACTTTATAATAAACTATTAATTGTTGAATATTCGCCCATGGCGGCACTTAACCGAACCTATGCCTTGGCCAAAGTAAGTGGAAAGCCAACCGCAATTACCGAAGCTTTGAAATTAAACCTACACCAAAACCATTTATACCATTCATTACTCGGGTTTTTATATACCGATATTGATAATACATTAGCCTATGCTAGTTATCAACAAGCCTTATTACTTTCAAAAACACCAAATGATAAGAAGATGATTTTAAAACACCTTGAGAAAATTGCGTTATAGAATAACCATATACAATACAATTAAATTGAAACGTAAAAAAGAACCATAAATGGCAACTTATTCAAAGTTTACGTTGCCATAGGTATTATGTATTTCTACTGTTGGTCCTGCCCCTGCCCTACCGTAATGACCTTTATAGTTTCTGGTCATGCTGATGCGTTTACTTCCGTCAGGAGGGTTTTTACTTGTGATGATTGCTTGATCGCTGTTATAGCTAAAACCTCCATAATTTACAGTTACATCAAAATCAAAGCTATCATTCCCGGGCAAGCCCAATGTTACACCCGAATAGCTTGAATTAACATCCAATTTTTTAAAGGTGTTGGCCAGCTCACTTATTTTAAAACCACCGCAATAGGAAACATCCAAATCGCCACTACCCTTTAATTTACCTAATTTAAACGAGCCATAGCTTAAATTGGCTTTTAGGTTATTGCACTCGCCAATTTGCACGCTGCCATAGGAGTAATCAAGATGAGCTGAATTTAAATTATCAACCTTCAAACTGCCATAGCTTCCTTCAATATCATTATTAGGGTTTGATAATTTTATTGCCGTTGCATTACCATATGAACAGTTAAGGCGTACTTTGCCATCCAATTCAGGCAAGGTTATTGAACCATAGCTTTGTTCGATATTTAAATCATTTTTGGCGGGCATGTAAACAGTATAATCAATCTCCAGTTTATGTTTGCCTGAATTTCCCCAATCCCAAATTTTCCAGGTACGCCCGTTAGAAGTTTCAATGCTGGTACGAAAAGATACTACACTGCCCTCTTTATTATCCCATATTTGTACACCATTTAATAACTTTTGGGCTGCTGCATCATCGCTTGCTTCGGCCTTAATTTGCACATCTACCTTAATTTCATGCTTGTCCCATGTGTTTACTACAATTTTACCATATTGGTTGCTTAACTTAATTTTGTCGTTAGCATCCAAACTGTAAGTTTTACTATAGGTTTTAAACTTGTCCTTAGCAATACATTCAGCTGCATCAACAGAATCGCAATCAGTTTGAAAATTAAAATTAAAGCTGTTATCCAAATTTTGGAGGCTCAGTTCAATTTTAGGTCCAATATCTTTTAAATTTAAATTAATTTGTTCATCCAGGTTTTTTAAACTCAATTCAATTTTAGGGATGATTAAATTAATATTGGCGTTAATTTCGGCTTCCAGATTATCAAAATCAATTTTAAGGTTATTTAGCTTTATTGATTTTTCTTGTTTACCCTGTACCTTTGAATTATTTTTAACAGAATCATCAACAGTTTGTGCCCAAATGCTATTGCCCAATACAAACATTAGCAGCAAAGTAAGCCATAGGGAATTAAATATTTTTAGTTTCATCTTTTTCACTTTCATTAACTTTTTTAAGCTGTTCAATTACTTGCAACTGCTGGTTTAATACCTGCATTTGAATTTGCAGGTTATGTATCATGGCATGCAACACACGTTCCTGGTTAGGGCTGGTGAGCAATTCATTGTTCATTTCTTTATAGGTTGAGTCCATCTCGGCAATTTGAGAGTTGAACTCTTTGTATAATTGCGGATTTGTTTTTGTGATCTCCCTTATTTCCGTCCTTCTGGCTTCAATAAGCGACGTATACTGCATTTGTTGTTTGGCATAAACCGGATTAATGGCCGCTAAATCAATAGTTTGTTTGTTTTGGTTTCGTAAGTAAAAAATAAAGCTTATACCCATAATAACCACTATTGATGCTGCTACCCGCAAAACAAAGCCTAGCGAAAATACTTTCGCATCTTTTTTATTTGGTTGCGATATTTCGGCGGGTAATCCTAGTTCTATACGCCCCCAAAGTGAGGCGGATGGTTCCAAATCATCAAATGCTTCTTTGTTGTTTTTTATGAAATCTTCTAATCTCTTGCTCATGATGCTATCCCTTTTATTCTTAAAATTTCAATTAATTTTCTTTTTGCCCTCATAAATTGTGTACGTGAGGTGTTTTCTGTTATTTTCAATACTTGCGCTATTTCTTCATGATCATACCCTTCCAGCAGGTAAAGTGTAATGACTAAACGGTAGCCTTCGGGTAGTTGTTTTATTGCTTCTTTAACTATTTCAACTTTATATTGTATTTCTTCATCATCTTCAAATTCTTGTTCGGCTATGTTTTCAATTTGTTCGCCTTCCAATTCAACCAGTTCTAACCTTCTTTTCCGCAACAAATTAATGGAGCGGTTTAACACAATTTGCTTAATCCAGAGGCCAAAGGTAGTATCTTGCCTAAAATCCTTTATCTTGTTAAAGGCATCTAAAAAAGCCTCCTGCAAAATATCTTCCGCTTCGGCACTATTGCCCACTATCCTAAAGGCAACGTTTAACATCGCTTTAGCATATAATCGGTACAACTCGTAACAGGCTTTTTTACTACCCTGTTTGCATTCAACCACCAGGTTAAAATGCTTGTCAATAAATGTGGCTTCCAAATTAGAATCAGCTTGCATGTAATATGACACAGGGGATTTAGGAATGTTGCATGTTTATTTCGGATTTCGGATGTTTGATTTCGAATTTATTTTGATTTCGAATTTCGGATGTTCCATTTCGGATTTATTTTGATGTCGGATTTCGGATGTTCCATTTCGGATTTATTTTGATGTCGGATTTCGGATGTTCCATTTCGGAT
>CAIYNX010000280.1 GCA_903927645.1 uncultured Mucilaginibacter sp. | reverse complement strand
GAGAGTGTAAAATAAACTGTGTCAAAGAGTAATTATCTTTAACATAAGTTTAAAATGAAGAAAGAAGAAACGCTCGAGTACGAGCAAATGAAAAAGAAAGCCCTAGAGCAATTACGCTCGGGCAAGTCGCTATTTGGCAAGGATGGAGCGTTCGCTCCTTTGCTTAAAAGCTTTTTAGATTCAGCGCTGGAGGCGGAGCTTGAAAGCCATTTGGACGAAGATGAACGTAGTTCGGGGAACCGAAGGAATGGCAAGACGAGCAAGGATATTCGTACATCCGATGGCACCATATCGGTTATTACACCAAGAGATCGGAACTCAACGTTTGAACCCGAACTGATCCGTAAGCGAGAAACAATTCTTGCAGAAAGCCTGGAAGCAAAGATATTGGGCATGTATGGACTTGGGATGAGCCTTCGGGATATCTCTAAACATATAAAAGACATGTACGATACGGAGATTAGCCATTCGACCCTGTCAGCTATTACTGATAAGATTATCCCTGAAGTAAAAGAATGGCAATCAAGGCCGTTGGAAGAGTTGTATACAATCGTTTGGCTGGATGCAATGCATTATAAGGTTAAAGAAGAACATCGGATGGTATCCCATGCTGTCTATAATATTCTTGGAATTGACCGGCACGGCCACAAGGAGTTATTAGGGATGTATGTTTCCCAAAGTGAGGGTGCTAACTTTTGGCTGAGCGTATTGACCGACCTACAGAATCGCGGAGTAAAAGATATTCTGATTGCATGTATTGATAACTTGAACGGGTTTCCACAAGCAATAAACGCAGTATTCCCTCACACAGAGGTGCAAACCTGTATCGTTCATCAAATCCGTAACAGCCTGAAGTATGTAGCCTCCAAAGATCAAAAAGCGTTTATGAAGGACCTTAAACCAGTTTATCAGGCTGAAACATTGCAATTGGCTGAACTTCGTCTGGATGAACTGGAACAAAAGTGGGGCAATAAATATGAGAAGGTGCTGGAATCATGGCGTAAAAACTGGCCAAAACTGACTACCTATTTTCAATATGATGCAGCCGTGCGCAAACTGATTTATACTACTAATACTATTGAAGGTTTTCACAGGCAGGTACGTAAGGTAACCAAGACAAAAGGTGGATTTACTTCAGATATGGCCTTGTTAAAACTTATTTATCTGGCACATAACAATATCAGTCAAAAATGGACTATGCCTTTATCCAACTGGGCTACTACAGCTCAAAAGTTGGCTATTTGGTTTCCTGGAAGAATGGTCTTAGATTTGAATTAATAAATATTGACACAGTTCATTTTACAGACCCGATTTTTATTAGAAACCAATTGATTTTTTAATTTTAATTGAAATTTTATCTCCTTCTACATATTTTTCGAACTTTTCATTTAATAACCTCAACACCAATCCATTCTTTTCTATTAACAGATCTTCATAGCAGCCTTTAAATAAAACTTGTTTAATTTGCCAATCCTTATTTGTTTTGCTTCTTGATATCTTTATCCATTCTGGGTAAATTAACAAAAGGTCTTTTTTAGTTTTTATACCACAATTCTCAGCTTCTATTTTATTTAAACTGTTCGCGTTAGTTAATAGTTGGGCGGTGTATAAATTGCTTGGGTTATGGTATAAAGCTTTAGGCCTTCCAAATTCAATAATTTGGCCATCCTTTAAAACTAATAATTCATCTGCCATTGAGAGCACTTCCGAAGGGTTGTGCGAAACCATAATAACTGTTAAACCTGTTTGTTTAACTATATCCCTTATGTCCTCCTGTAAACCCTCTCTAAAGGATGTATCAACTTGGTTAAAAGGCTCATCTAGCAATAGCACTTTGGGGTTTGTTATTAAAGCTCTAGCTATTGCTAATCTTTGTTTTTCGCCGCCACTCAGCTCAACTACCTTTTTTTGAGCCAGATGGTACATTTTAAGTTGTTTTAATATTGTCTCGGTTTTCTCATTCTTGGCCATTAAATTATTGCTTGGCAATAATGCTGCTACATTTTCCCAAACTTTTGCAAATAAGTTAAGGTCATCATTATTTTGGGTAACCATCTTCATCGAATCATGCCCTGGAATTAATTTAATTTCTGGCCCCCATACTCTTTCATTCTCAAAGTAAACTTTACCATCATCAGGAGATAGTAATCCATACAATAATTTTATAAGGGTACTTTTACCACTACCACTTTCGCCAATGATAGCAGTTATTTTACCTTTTTGTATAGTTAAATTAATGTTTTTTACACCCGAATTTATTACGCCAAGGTAAGTCTTACTAAGTGAGATAGCCTGCAAAAACGTTGAACCTTCCATTTTCTGTAAATATATATATAGAAATGGTTAGGCTACATTTAATGTTTTATTTATTACAATATGAAGGCAAATTCTCTAACACATAAACAATAATAAGATACCTATAAAAATCTTCGTTTGGATTTTACTATATAATTATAAATTGTAAGTATTAATTTGCTTTAATATTAAAAGGCAACCATTAAACCAAATGAGAAATTCTTAAGACCTGCCTGCTTCGGACTATTTTCAAACATGTCATTGACGTAATATTTTGTAAAAACCCCAAAATCGCCATAGCCAATTCTGGCAAAGCCACCATACCTAAAAGTTGCAAAATGGTAGGAATCGCTAATTTTTTGTTTGCCGTGCTCATCACTAATTTGTTTAACCATTCCGTCCAATAAAAACCCTACCTCAGGGCCTACAATAAAATGGAATCTATTCCCATTTTCGTCCTTTTTTGTACGAAAATCAAAAGATAAGGGTACCCGAAAATAGTTAGAAGAAAACCTGTTTTTGCTATAATTTATAGAATCAACTCTATAGGTTAATACAGGTTGGTGTGGTAAAATGGTGATATTTTCGCGTAAGCGAATCAAAGTCCAATCAAATCCACCAGCTAAATTTATCTTGAAATTATTCGAAAACCTAACCCCAATTTGAAATAAATCAAAGCCAACCGTACTAGTTTTACTTTGACGGTAGCTTAAAAACTGGTTTTGTTGCGATAGGGTAAAACTTCCATTATCAATTATTGTAGCAAAACCAAGGTCGAAACGAGCAAAAGTAAAATCTGCCGAAAATTTGGGGTATTTCGAATGAGAATTTCTTTTCCATTTTTTGTTATTATCATCATTTTCTTGATTAAATCCCAAAGTAAAGCTCTTCTCCTTTTTTATTGTCCAAGATGTATCTTTTTTAAGCTTAGTTGTGTCGCTAGTTGTTTTTTGGGCAATTGCCATCATGGTTACTGCAACCAAAGTTATGGTTAGGGCTATAATTTTCATAAGTTATTATTATTTATCTGTTTCTGGTTTTGGCTTTTTAATTTTAAAAATACCGAGGTTTAGTTCAGTAATGTTCGATCCTTCATCTGATTCTGTAAATTCAATAAATTTGTCTTTTCGTTTATCAACCTTTGCTACTAATGCATTTATTAATTCTCCTAGGTTTCTAATTTTATTTTGGGTAGTCTTTTTTGGCTTGATTATAAATTGGTTATCTTGTTGACTGGCTTCGGGTGTATTAAGTTCATGTTTGATGTTTACTAAAACTGAAGGCACATTTATAAACTTGGTGTTGCTATCGGATAATATATTACTTACTTGATTAACCTTTATTGGGTAATTCATTGTCTGTTCATCCTGACTTACCCTTATAGAATCACTATTACTGTCACCTTCAGAAACAATCTGCTTACTTTTAACTTCAGAAGTTCTTATATATACCCCTTTTGAGTTATTGGATACTTTAAAACCTTTTAAATTTGGAGCTTCAACAGTTGTTTGTTTTAATAATTGCTTAGTACTTGGTGTTATCTTAAAATTGTTTTGATGATGGTTATATGTCAAATATGTTATCCCATTAGTTTTATGGTCCTCTTTATTAAATTGAATTAAAATTACCACTAACGAAAAAAGCCCGAAAACGCTTGCTGCAATACTTAAAATAGGAATCCAAATTCTCCTTTTCTGCATATTGTCAAGCTCATTTTCAATATGTTTCCAAATATTTGGCGAGGGTTGCGATTCAAAATCACTTAATTTTGATTGGAACAAATCGTCAACTTCTTTATCCTGCATTTTCATACTTTTTTACTTGCGTTTTTAGAATACGTTCTTTTAAAATAGTTCGGGCTCGTGATAGCTGTGATTTTGAAGCCCCCTCAGTAATGCCTACTAATTCAGCTATCTCTTTGTGCGAATAGCCCTCAATAGCATACAAATTAAAAACAAGCCTATAGCCTGGGGTTAGTTGGCTAATTAATACCAACAATTCATTGGCCACCATATTAGCTACTGTACCGAAGGAAGTAGCTGGAACATCTTCTGCATCATCCAAATCAACCAATTGCATTATTTTATGGTATTTCCTATAATATTCGATCGAGCTATGCACCATTATCCTTCGAACCCATCCTTCAAATGAGCCTTCCCCTTTATAAGTTTGCATTTTTTGAAAGACTCTAATAAATCCATTTTGTAACATGTCTTCAGCTTCCATTTTATCCTTGGCATATCGTAAACAAACACCAAACATTTTAGCGGAATACTTATTATATAGCATCTCCTGAGCTTTGCGGTCTCCGGTAATACATTTTTTTATTAAATCCTTAATTGTGTACT
The DNA here is from genome assembly GCA_903927645.1 of uncultured Mucilaginibacter sp. GTDB lineage: Bacteria > Bacteroidota > Bacteroidia > Sphingobacteriales > Sphingobacteriaceae > Mucilaginibacter. Next base: position 24,263 of record CAIYNX010000280.1, on the reverse strand, counting down.
GTTGTTCCAAAAACATCATTTAGTAGTAAGATGAAGCAAAGTGCCAAATGGTTGCATGTTATTAAAAATAATTATTTAAAGTTTGCAATTGTTATAGCCCTAAGCTTTATCTTTATGAATCATGAAAATATTTAGGCATTACTTATTAGTGTTTTTGCTAATTACCGTATCCAGTTTTCGAGCAAACTACCACCTGGACGATAATTACTATTTGCTAAAGCCAGACCGTGTTTTTGACGGGCAAATTTTGCATAATAGCTGGGTGGTATTAATTAAAAACGATAAAATTGAATTTGCTGGTGATATAAATAAGATAATCGTTCCAACATCAGCAAGGATAATTGAATTAAAGGGCATGACTTTATTGCCGGGTTTTATTGAAGGGCATTCACATCTTTTTCTTCATCCTTACAATGAAACCACTTGGAACGACCAGGTACTAACTGAAAGCAGGGCTGAACGTACCGTTAGGGCTGTTGAACATGCTAAGGCGACTTTATTAGCTGGATTTACTACGGTACGCGATTTAGGAACAGAAGGAGCGGGTTACGATGATATAGGATTAAAAACTGCTATAAATAAGGGAATCATTAATGGACCGCGTATGTTGGTTGCTACGAGGGCCATTGTTGCCACCGGTAGTTATGGCCCAAAAAGTGAGGTTGCTGAAATGCTAATTATAAAAGGTGCCGAGGAAGCCGACGGTGTGGAGGGAATTACAAGAGTTATAAGATCGCAAATTGGACATGGAGCGGATGTAATAAAACTTTATGCCGATTATAGATGGGGATTAAATGATATGGCTGCGCCTACCTTTACAGCGGAGGAGCTTAAAAAAGCTGTTGAGGTAGCCAATAGTAGCGGTCGTCCGGTTGTAGTACATTCTGGTACTGAAGAAGGTATGCGACGGTCGATTGCAGCCGGTGTAGCTACCATTGAACATGGCGATGGCGGTAATCCAGAAATTTTTAAATTAATGAAAGATAAAGGTATTGCACTTTGCCCAACAATTGCCGCAACTGAGGCTATCTCAACCTATCATGGATGGAAAAAGGGTGTTGATCCAATGCCTGAATCAGTGGCTAAAAAACATTATATTTTTGCAGAAGCTATGAAAGCGGGAGTAACCATTTGCATGGGAGGAGATGTTGGTGTATTTCCACATGGTGATAACGCTCGAGAAATGATTTTAATGTATGAATATGGAATGCCCAATATTGATGTGCTTCGCTCAGCTACCTCCACAAATGCCAAGGTATTTGGCTTGCCTTACCTAGGCAACATAAAGCCTGGTTTTTGGGCTGATTTAATTGCTATTGAAGGTAATCCGGCTGATGATATTAAGTTGATAAAAAAAGTGAGCTTTGTAATGAAAGGTGGGGTTATTTTAAAACAATAAGCTAGTTTCTATTAATTATTATTACAATGCCTAAAACTAATTTAATCCAGAATGCCCAAAAGCTCTGTCAACTCATTCACCTTTTCCGAAGAGCTTGCATGTTCATAGGCACTAATTAAATTGCGTAATACTCTTTTTATAATATCGATATTGGAGCATGGCTCGTAAAATTGCCGGTCGTAATTTAAATTTAATTGTTTTAGGAACATATCAACATCTCTCCTGCCAAAAATAAAGCCTTTGTTAAAAGCATTGATGTAAAACAGAATGCCGTTTTCAAACTCGCTTTGCATGGTTTCATCTACATAAGCCAAAATAAAATGCTGGGGTAGGTTTACACCATATACAGGAATATCCAACTTTTGGGCAATGATGGAGTAAATAATGGCTAGCGAAATTTGATTACCTTTTTTGGTTTCAAGTACTTGATTGATGTAGCTGTTTTGTGGATCCTGATGACTGGTTGTATTGCCAGTAAAACCATGGATATTATAAAATATATGATTAAATAGCTTTACCTGCTCTTTCGGACTAGCCTCATTCATCATTTGTATCCAAATATCTCTTTTAATGCTTTCGAGTTGGTTAATCACTTTTTGTTCATCCAAATCGGGATATTGGTAACGGTTGATAATTAAGATCCCTTGAAGCAAATCGAATGCTCCACTTTGGTGCCATAATTTAAGATCATTCTTTACGATACCAAATTGAATTTCATGGACCAAGTTTGCAATTCGTTCTTGTTGTATTGGGTCGAAAGCCTCGCCCCATGCTTGTTCTAAAAATTCAATGGCACCCGTTCCGTACGAAAGGAGCTTTTGATGCACATGTTCAAATATTTCCGTATCAGGATCATCCAGCAATCGGATCAATGAATTTACTTCTGTTGTATTAATCATGTTCAGTTCTGCTAAAATACTAAACCTTTATATATTTTTACGCCTATGTTCAATCTAAGGTTTGCTTTCGACTATTTTTTACATCAAATTAACGCTAAAACAAGGCATGGTATACATTCCCCATTTGTTTACCGATTAGCTGATGAAGTAATATACGATTATACCCCAAGAAAAGTATTTGTTGAAATTGAACAAAAACGTAAAACACTATATTCCAACAATAGTATTATCAATATTACCGATTTAGGTGCAGGATCGGCCATAAACAAAAACAACAAAAAGAAGGTAAGCGATGTAGCCAAAAACTCCTTAAAAAAGCCTAAACTGGCACAATTGCTTTACAGACTAGTGGAAAATCAAGGGCCCCAAAATATAATTGAATTAGGTACATGCCTAGGTATAACCAGTTTATACTTGCAAAATGCTGCGCCCAAAGCCAAATTTTTTACGCTAGAAGGTTGCATTGAAATTGCCGAGATAGCCCAAAATATCTTTACAGAAGGAGGGCAAAAAAACATTGAGCTTATATTAGGAAATTTTGATCAAAAATTACCAATTATTATTAATCAATTACAAAATATTGATGTTGTATTTGTTGATGGAAACCACCAAAAACAAGCCACTTTAAATTATTTTGAATGGTTTTTGCCAAAAGTACATGATGGCAGCCTATTGATATTTGATGACATTTATTGGAGCCAAGGCATGAAGGAAGCCTGGCAACATATTAAAAAAAACCCCAAAGTTACGGTCACCATCGACCTTTTTTGGATTGGATTGGTTTTTTTTAGAAAGGGGCAGGCAAAGGAAGATTTTTTGTTAAAATATTAATGATTTTACTAAATATTTTCGCCTTTTAATTCAATCAAAATCCTAATAAACTAGTCTTTAATTTTATTTCCCTTTATTTGTAAATAAGCTGTGGAATAAATACTTTTGTTATTAAGCTTACAAAAAAAGAATCTAAACATTATAATTAAATTAATCTATGAAAAACCTATCACTATTTATTTTCGTTTTCGCTATTTTAACCTTAGCTGCTTCCTGTAATAAAAAAGGAGATGTAAGCCCAAAAACTACTTCAATAATTTATGCTGGAAACGATGGCAGTGCCCCGGTTTATTGGAAAAATGGGAAGGAAACCGTTTTACCTATCTCAAATAACGTTAACAATACAGGGGCAAGTGTTAATGTAATTGTAAATTCTGGTAATGATATTTACATGGGAGGGGTTGACAGCAATTTGCCTGTTTATTGGAAAAATGGTATTGAAACCACTTTGCCTATTTTAGGTAGTGGTGGTTATTATTACAACAATTCCGGAAATATTAATACTATGAGGATTTCTGGAAGTGATATTTATTGTGCCGGTGCTGATGGATCAAATGCGGTTTTTTGGAAAAATGGAATTGAATACCAATTACCAACCACAAATAACAATAGTAACTATTATTATTATTATAACACAGTAACTACAATGGCAATATCTGGGTCAGATGTATATTTTGGAGGTATTGATGGAAATGTCCCGGTTTATTGGAAAAATGGAATTGAATTTTTCCTCCCCACTACCAGCAATAATTATTACAAAAATGGGTCAGTGCAAACAATGGTTATTTCTGGCAGCAATATTTATTTTGGTGGTTCGGATGGTTACACTGCTGTTTATTGGGTAAATGGTATAGAAAATCGTTTATCTACCACTAATTCTTATGGTAGTAGCGTTAACGCTATGTCCATTTCAGGTACTGATATTTATTTTGTAGGGTATGATGGAAATAATAACAGCACAGTATATTGGAAAAACGGAGTTGAGGTTTATCGGTCTATTTTAAACGGAGGTACCGTAAATACAATGATTGCGACAGCCGATGGTGCATACTTTGCAGGTAGTGACGGAGGTAATCCAGTTTATTGGACGCAAACTACTGAAAACATTTTACCCACAGTTAGTAGTAACCTAAGTGGCAAAGTTAATGCCATGCTAATTACCAATTAAAGTGGTTACATTGGAACAAAACAGCTTGCCTTAAATTGCTCTGTTTTGTTCTAATGTAATTACTAAAATACTGCTGGATTAAAACCTCATGCTTAATCCCAATAAAAAGTTAACCGGAGCTTGTGGGAAATAGTAATTATAGTTTACCACTTTACCGTTTTCAATATCAGGATATGTTGCCCCGTTCGATTCATATTTCACACTAAATATATTATTCACCAATAAGGTGATGGCTATATTTTTAGCCCAAACCGTGTTAAAGTTATATGCAAGTCTTACAGCGTTTAAAAAATAACTATTTAAAAACCTGTTTGAAGTAAAATCACTAGGAGGAAAGCCGGTCGGGTTGGTGTTTGATGTATTGTCTAAATATTGTTTGCCCACATATTTGCTAATAAAGGCAATTTCGCCTCCATTTATAGGTTTATAGCTAATGGTACTTGAACCAATAAAGCTGGGCGAAAAAGCTATATCAGTATTATTGTAAGTATATTTAACAAGGGAATTATTATCATAATCAGTTAAATATTGTTGAATTTTTTGAACCTTGTTCCTGCTTAAAGCGGCAGTAGCGTCCCATGTTAATTTATCGCTTATCCTTAATCTACCATCAAACTCTAAGCCAGCCCTGTAGCTATCTTTTACATTACTTCGGCTTTGGTCGCCCACATCGTTAAGGGCACCGGTTAATACTAATTGGTTTTTGTACAAAAGGTAGTAAGCGTTTACACCTCCCGTAAATATCCTACGCTTGATTCTATAACCTAATTCAAAATCTTTTAAATTTTCGGCCAAGGGTCTACTAGCGGGAGTTGATTGTACATAGTCATTTCTATTAGGTTCATGGTTACCAACCGCCATTGAAGCATAAATATTACTACTTAAATTAAGCTGATAAGTGATGCCTAACTTCGGATTAAAAAAATTAAGGTACACATTTTGCTGTACATTTTCAAGGTTTTCATTATAACCCAAAAACAAATAATAAACGTGTCGGTATTGCATATCGGCATACAGGGTGGCCTTCCCAATTGTATAATCTATCTTCCCGAAAACATTAAAGTCCTTTTTATCGGCATCATTTCGCAGATATTGATAATCAGGTGTTATATTGGTACTTTGTTGTGTCCATTCAATATTATTATAATGTGCTCCTTTATACTCATTGTAGGCTCCGCCAATTAAAACATTGAACCCTTTTTTTGGCTTATATTTTAAATTATAAGTGACGCCATAAAACTTATTGTTTAGCCATAGCCTGCGGGTTAAATCGGTAGTATCAATGGTTATACCGCCGATTATAACCGGGGTTATTCCATAATTGGCCAATGGTTGATTTGGTTGATATTCTTCATAATAACCAAATCCATGCGTATAATGCAATGCGCCACTAAATGCTACCTTTTCGGATATATTTTGGTCAAATAATAGTTGGTAATGGTTTTGCGTATAATTATCGGTTTGGTTTTTATAATAAGTACCATTTGGTTCTAAGCCCAATCCATTATAACGCCTATTTCCAGCTCTCAAGGTATCTTCTGGTATGCCATTCCAAGCCTGATAGGTGTGTTCTGTTCCTCCAAAGGTAATCAGCATAATTTGGGTGTTCTTACCATAATACGTTCCATTTAAAAAATACGATTGCAGATTTGAAGAAGCTCTATTAATATATCCATCAGAGATGATGCTCGACAATCTGCCATCAAAGATAAAATGACTATTCAACAATCCTGTACCCAAGCTTATTGTATTTTTCATGGTATTATAGGAGCCTAATGAATTATTTAAAAGCAAATAACTACTGTCATGCCGAGCGGTGGTTTGTATATTGATACTTGCTCCAAAAGCTCCTGCTCCGTTTGTAGACGTACCTACCCCACGTTGTATTTGAATATTTTCAATTGAAGAAGCAATATCAGGAATATCCACAAAATAACTTGCCTGCTCCTCCGAATCATTGTATGGAATACCATTTATTGTAACATTTATCCTACTACCATCTGATCCTCTAATATGTAAATAAGTATAACCTACCCCGGCACCAGCATCTGATTGGGTGACGAGTGAGGGTGTTTGGTCGAGCAAATAGGGCAGGTCTTGACCGAGGTTGTTCTTGGCAATGTCCTTTTTGCTCAAATTGGTAAAGGTAGTTGGCGAATTATCCCCGGCTCTAGCACCGTTGATAGTTACTACATTGGTTAAAATTGATACCGGATTAAGCTTAAAATCAATTACCATATCTGCCTTCAAATCAACAACTTTAATAATATTTTGGTAACCAATATAAGTAACCTTAAAGATATAATTACCTGGTTTTAGGTTGTGTAGGTAATACTTTCCCGAACTATCAGAAGCTTGTTTTATGTTTTTATTTAATAAGGAAATACTGGCATTTGGTAATGCTCTATTTGTTTGTTCATCAGATATTTTACCATTAACAGAAAGTTGGGCCGAAGCCAAAAAAGGCATCAGTGAGGCGCAAAACGCCAAAAATAAATTTTTCAAAATGTTTTAAAATAAAATTAGTTAAACCATCTCCGCATCAGGGCGAATACGCAGTACTCTTAACTTGTTACCTCTCCCTACGCCGGCATTACCCGGATCAGGTGCATGGTATTTATCAGCTATGCAGTTAACGAGAGGCATTCAACCTACAACCTTTAACTTATAACCAAAAAATAACAACGGGTTTGATCTCAGCCTGTCTTTAAGTTTGGTGAAATAACCTGCAGTTTATTTCGCTACCAAAGCAAGGCACCCCTTGAGAATTATTTTGCAAATGTATTATTTGATTTCAGATTTCGGAATTGTTTTTTAGTATGAAGACTTTTAAAGAATATAAAAATTCTGCTATATCTTCAGTGTAGTGTAATGTTTAAACCTCATTCATCTAATTATAATATCCTGTAAATTCAGATTCAAACAATCGATTTCCTCAGGATATCTATCAAGATTAAGACTCCCCCCAACACCAACCTACTTTAACAAATTAATATCCATCCCAGTTAAAGCTCCTACATTCTCTGTTATTTTATCGATTTCCCAGTCCCACCATTTAAGCAATAATAACTCCTTAATTTGATCCTCATTAAAACGCTTTCTTATTTCAGTGGCTGGGTTGCCGCCTACTATACTGTATGGAGCCACATCTTTTGTTACTGTTGCATTTGATGCAATAATGGCGCCGTCGCCAATCTTTACACCCGACATAATTGTTGCCTTGTAGCCTATCCATACATCATTGCCAACAATAGTATCACCTTTTACCGGATACGTTTTACTATCCATGGCATGTTGCCAATCATTTCCAAAAATAGCAAATGGATAAGCCGATATGGCAGTGCTTAAATGATTCGCACAACCCATTATGAAGGTAACGTCAGAGGCAATCATACAAAACTTTCCGATAATCAGCTTATCGCCAATAAATTCAAAATGATACTTTACATTTTTCACAAAATTGTGTACATCTTCAAAATCATCATAATAGGTATAGTCACCAACAATTATATTAGGGTTCGTAATAATATTTTTTAAAAAACACAATCTGTTATAGTTGCTTAAAGGGAATGTTTGGTTTTTGTTGGGTGCTGCCATTTGGATGGTGATTAAAGGCCAATTAATTGCTGTTTAACTGCCAAGTTTAAACTGATTTTTAAACAATTAAAAAATCAATAATTAAAATACTGTTTTAGTTTAAGCCAAAATTACACTTTCAGCTTTCATATCAAAACCCTACTTTTGCAATCCAAATAATTATTTGGATTCAAATACCAGTTTTATGTTAAGAACACATACTTGCGGCGAATTAAATATTAAGCATTTAGGCGAAACTATTACCTTATGCGGATGGGTTCAAAAATCGAGAGATTTAGGTGGAACCACTTTTATTGATATCCGCGACAGATATGGCCTTACCCAATTGGTATTTAATACAGATACCGACCCTGGCTTACGCGAGTTGAGTCGTGGATTAGGACGCGAGTTTGTTGTAAAAGTTACAGGTAAAGTTTTAGAGCGAACCAATAAAAACCCTAAAATAGCTACTGGTGATGTAGAGCTAGTAGTAACTGCACTAGAAATATTAAACGAAGCCAAATTACCGCCATTTTTGATAGAAGATGAAACTGATGGGGGTGAGGAACTTCGTGCTAAATACCGTTATTTGGATTTGCGCCGCAACCCTATTCGCAACAATTTGGTATTACGCCATAAAATGAGCCAAGAAGTTCGTAAATACCTAGATGGACATGGCTTTATTGAGGTTGAAACACCTGTTCTTATAAAATCGACCCCTGAAGGTGCTCGCGATTTTGTAGTACCAAGCCGCATGAATCCCGGAGAATTTTATGCCTTGCCACAATCGCCACAAACTTTTAAGCAGTTACTGATGGTAAGCGGATTTGACCGCTACTTTCAAATAGTAAAATGTTTCAGGGATGAGGATTTACGTGCCGATCGTCAGCCTGAGTTTACCCAAATTGATTGTGAAATGTCGTTCATTACACAAGAAGATATTTTAAATGTTTTTGAAGGTTTAACACATCATTTGTTTAAAACAGTTAAAGGAATTGACATCGGTACTGTGCCGCGTATGAATTATGCGGATGCAATGCGCTTATATGGTTCTGATAAACCGGATATCCGGTTTGGTATGCAGTTTGTTGAACTAAATGATGTGGTGAAAGGTAAAGGCTTTAGTATTTTTGATAATGCCGACTTAGTTGTTGGTATTAATGCCAAAGGTTGTGCCGATTATACCCGTAAACAAATTGATGAGTTGACCGATTGGCTTAAACGCCCCCAAATTGGAGTAACCGGTATGATTTATTGCCGATACAATACAGATGGCACCTTAAAATCATCTGTTGATAAATTCTATAGTGAAGATGAGCTTACCAATTGGGCGGCCGCTTTTAATGCCGAAGCAGGAGATTTAATGCTCATTCTAGCTGGTAAAACTGATAAAGTTAGGAAACAGCTGAATGAACTTCGTTTAGAAATGGGTAACCGCTTAGGGTTACGCGATAAAAATAAATTTGCTGCGCTTTGGGTGCTCGATTTTCCATTATTGGAATGGGATGAAGAAACAAGTCGTTACCATGCTATGCACCATCCGTTTACCTCACCAAAACCAGAGGATATTGATATGCTGGAAACAGCCCCGGGTGAAGTAAGAGCCAATGCCTATGACTTGGTAATTAATGGTACCGAAATAGGCGGAGGTTCTATCAGAATCCATGACAGGGCTTTACAATCACTTATGTTTAAGCATTTAGGGTTTACACCAGAGGAAGCTCAGAAGCAATTTGGCTTTTTATTAGATGCTTTTGAATACGGTGCTCCTCCACATGGTGGTCTTGCCTTTGGCTTAGACCGTTTGGTATCAATTTTTGCAGGATTAGACTCTATCCGCGATGTAATTGCCTTCCCTAAAAATAATTCAGGCAGGGATGTGATGATTGATACTCCTTCAACACTTGCTGAAGCGCAAATGAATGAATTGAAGATTAAGACAGTTTTGTAAGATAAAGCGATTAAGGCTTATCTATGATAAAAAAAGGCAGCAGTATAAATTAATACTGCTGCCTTTATTACATGATTTTTTAAATACTATAATGCCCCTAATTTGATTTCATCCACCACCGAAGGATCAAGCAGCGTAGAAGTATCGCCCAAATTTTCTGCATCGCCTTCTGCAATCTTTCTCAAAATTCTACGCATAATTTTTCCGGAGCGCGTTTTGGGTAATCCGCTTACAAATTGGATCTTATCCGGACGGGCAATTGCACCAATAATGCGGGTAACTGTCATCATGATATCTTTCCGGGTAAGTTCCGGGTCGCCATGTTGGTTAGGGCAAACCACATAGGCATAAACGCCTTGTCCTTTAATTTCATGATGAAAACCAACAACTGCCGATTCAACTACATCGCTATGCATATTGATAGCATTCTCAACCTCTGCAGTACCAATTCTGTGGCCAGATACATTTAACACATCATCAACCCTGCCTGTAATTTTATAATAGCCGTCTTCATCGCGCAAACAACCATCACCAGTAAAATATAAATCGTGATAGGTTGAAAAATAAGTAGTGCGACAGCGTTCGTGGTCGCCATAGGTGGTTCGCAACATACCAGGCCACGGAAAGCGGATACATAGATTACCACTTACACCATTACCCTCAATTATATTTCCATTCTCATCCACTAAAACAGGCTGTACGCCAGGAAGTGGCAAACTGGCATAACCGGGTTTTGTTTTGGTAACACCTGCAATTGGCGAAATCATAAATCCTCCGGTTTCAGTTTGCCACCAGGTGTCAACAATCGGGCATTTATTATGTCCAATTTTTTCATCAAACCAATGCCAAGCTTCTTCATTAATTGGCTCGCCAACTGAGCCCAATTTTTTAAGAGAGCTAAAATCTTTACCTTCTAATAACCCATCGCCAAAGCTCATTAAAGATCGGATGGCGGTTGGGGCAGTATATAAAATATTAACATGGTATTTTTCAACAATATCCCAAAGTCGAGCAGGGGTTGGCCATGTGGGTATGCCTTCAAATAAAACAGTAGTGGCACCTTGTGTAAGTGGCCCATAAGCAATATACGAATGTCCAGTAATCCAACCAATATCCGCTGTACAAAAATAAACCTCCCCTGGCTCATATTGAAAGGCGTTGGTAAATGTATAACCCGTATAAACCATATACCCGCCGCAGGTGTGCACAACGCCCTTCGGTTTACCCGTTGAGCCCGATGTATAAAGTATAAAGAGCACATCCTCAGCATCCATCTCTTCAGCCGGAAAATCTGTTGCACCTTGAGTCTCTACCTTTTTAACCTCATCCTCCCACCATACATCACGCCCTTTGATCATGGATACCGGTGTTCGGGTTCGAGTTAAAACGATTACCTTCTTAATGGTTGGACATTGCACCAATGCATCGTCAATAATATTTTTAAGCGGAACTAATTTAGTACCTCGATAACCACCATCCGCAGTTATGATAATGTTACAACTAGCATCTTGAATCCTATCGGCAATTGATTGTGCGGAGAAGCCGCCAAAAACCACCGAGTGAATAGCGCCTATTCGGGCACAAGCCAATACTGCTATTTCCAGTTCGGGTACCATCGGCATATAAATGCAAATCCTATCGCCCTTTTTAGCCCCATTGTTTTTTAGTACATGGGCAAATTCACAAACTTTTTCATAAAGTTGTTGGTATGTTAATACCCTATGGTGCTCTTGAGGGTCATTGGGCTCCCATATTATAGCAGGCTTATCGCCCCAAGCTTCCAAATGCCTGTCAAGGCAATTTTCTGTAATATTCAGTTTAGCGCCCTGAAACCATTTAATACTAGGTTCAGTAAAGTTCCATTCAAGTACTTTATCCCATTTTTTACGCCACTGAAAATTTTGAGCAATTTTAGCCCAAAACTCTTCGGGTTGTTCAACACTTTGCTTATAAACCCGTTGATATTCTTCAATTGAAGATATTTTCATGGATGTTTTCATTATTTATAATTTGGTGGTGTAAATTACAATTTTCTTTAGGTTCAATAAATAAAAATTATTTTAAAAAAATATTAAAATCGTTATTGCCTATATGATTTAAAATCCTGATATTTGCACACTCTTTTAAGAAAAGGGAGAATAAAAAAGAATTATCATGTCAAGAATTTGTGATCTAACAGGAAAAGGCTCACTGGTTGGTAACAACGTTTCTAACTCAAACGTTAAAACCAAGCGCAGGTTTCACCCTAACTTAAAACTTAAAAAGTTTTATATTCCTGAAGAAGATAAATGGATTACTTTAAAAGTTTCCACTTCAGCTATTAAAACAATTAGCAAAAATGGTATAACCGCTTGTATCAATAAATTTGTAAAAAAAGGTTACATTTAATATTGTTGTGTGTTGAATGTTAAACGTTGAAGGAAACAACAACCTATAACTTACAACCTGCAACTTACAACATAAAAGAAAATGGCAAAGAAAGGCAATAGGGTTCAGGTAATATTAGAGTGTACAGAGCACAAAACAAGTGGAATGCCTGGCATGTCACGTTATATTACTACTAAGAACAAGAAAAACACCACTGAAAGACTTGAGTTGAAAAAATTTAACCCGGTTTTAAGAAAGGTTACTGTACACAAAGAAATTAAATAATTTGATTGATTGTATTGAAATTTGTAATCCATCAACAAATCATTCAACAACTAATTCAATAATTAAAAAGACATGGCAAAGAAAGTAGTTGCAACATTAAAGGTAGCCGGTAAAGGTAAAGAGTATTCAAAGGTTATTACCATGGTAAAGTCGCCAAGAACTGGTGCTTACTCTTTTAAAGAACAAATTGTTCCTAACGACAACGTTAAGGACGCTATTACAGGTAAAATATAACCTAACAATTTAAATAAACTTATTGAAGCCATCTTGTATTAGCAGGAAGGCTTTTTTTGTGAACAGGAAAACGGGGTTAAAAACTTTAATAGTAAATATTAAAATTTACAAAAAGTTTAGGTAATACGAATTATGGGATTATTCGATTTTTTTAAAAAAAGTGAAGGCAGCCCTCAGGAAAAAGAGGCCCTTGAATCTGGTTTAGAAAAAACTAAGGATAATATTTTTTCGAAACTTACCAAAGTTATAGCCGGAAAATCATCGGTTGATGATGCTATTTTGGATGAACTTGAAGAAGTACTGGTAACCTCGGATGTTGGAGTAAAAACCACCCTAAAAATAATAGACCGTATACAAGCTCGTGTAGCTCGCCAAAAGTATGTAGGTACAGGCGAATTAAATGGCATTTTGCGTGATGAAATTCAAAAGCTTTTAGCTGAAAACAATAGCACCGATTTTTCAAATTTTGAATATGGGAGCCATAAACCTTATGTAATAATGGTAGTTGGTGTAAATGGCGTTGGTAAAACAACCACTATTGGAAAGCTCGCAAATAAATTAAAAAATTCTGGTAACCAAGTAGTATTAGGGGCAGCCGATACCTTTAGAGCTGCTGCTGTTGCGCAAATACAATTATGGGGCGAAAGAGTCGGGGTGAAGGTGGTTGCCCAAGCTATGGGGTCTGACCCTGCTTCTGTTGCATATGATACGTTGAGATCGGCTGTTGCTAACGGTGATGATGTAGCTATTATTGATACTGCAGGGCGCTTACATAATAAAATTGGGTTGATGAATGAATTGACCAAAATAAAAAATGTAATGCAGAAGGTAGTACCCGGCGCACCACACGAAATTTTACTAGTTTTGGACGCATCAACCGGGCAAAACGCGATTGAACAGTGTAAACAATTTACCGAAGCCACCGCAGTAAATGCTCTTGCCCTTACAAAATTAGATGGCACCGCTAAAGGTGGGGTGGTGATAGGAATATCCGATCAGTTTAAAATTCCGGTAAAGTATATTGGGGTTGGCGAAGGTGTTAATGACCTTCAATTATTTGACCGACAAAAATTTGTTGATAGCTTGTTTAACTAGCCAATTATAAAAACCCATTTAACCTCATCCAATCATTAACCCAATCCATCCATTTATCCTTGCTTTTAGGGTTATTTAACCCAAACCCATGCCCACCTGATTGAAATAAATGCATTTCGGCTTTTACCTTGTTTTTTATTAATGCGCTATAAAATAGCAGACTATTTTCAACTGGAACTAAATCATCATCTTCAGCATGTATCAATAAGGTTGGTGGAGTATTAGGAGTAACCTGTTTTTCATTACTATAAAGTTCAATCAAGTTTTGGGGTGGTGTGTTACCAATTAATGCATCTCTTGAGCCAATGTGTGCTTTCTCCCCAAAAGTAATTACGGGATAAAGCAAAATCATAAAATCAGGTCGAGCGCTCAAATTATCTTTATTATCAACCACCAATTTATCAAAATGTGTACCTAATGTAGAAGCAAGGTGACCTCCAGCCGAAAAGCCTATAATACCTATTTTAGCTGGATTTAAACCCCATTCCGCGGCATTCTTACGTACCAATAATATAGCCTGCTGTGCATCCTGCAAAGGGCCAATGGTTTTATTTACCATAATGGTATCTTTAGGTAAGCGGTATTTAACCACATAGGCAGTTACCCCAATTTTATTAAAGGCCATCGCAATATTATAGCCCTCATTCACCATGGAAAGACCTTCATAACCCCCGCCCGGGAAAATTATGATGGCAGTTCCATTTGCTGTTCCTTTTGCTGGGAAATAAGGAATAAGGGTTGGATTACTTACTGTTGTAATCCAATCAATATTTAGTTTTTCAATGTAATACCTTGGCGTGGGTTTTGAGTTAGGTATGTCATTCGGGTATAAAGGAATATCTTTAACAGGTTTAAAGGCCTCTTGTGCCAAACTTGTCATTATACTCGCCATCAATATCATAACACAAACAATATTTCTCATCGCGTTAAGCTTTAAATAAAATCGAAATAAATTAAAGATAAACCTACATATTAACTTTTTGGGCCACCAAATTCCATTAAATAGGCTTTCAGAAAGCTATCAAGGTCGCCATCTAAAACTGCTTGGGCGTTGGAGGTTTCGTGGTCGGTACGTAAATCTTTTACTAACTTGTAAGGGTGCAATACATAATTTCGAATCTGGCTACCCCATTCAATCTTTTTCTTGTTGCCTTCAATAGCGTTGGATGTTTCCATTCGCTTACGCATTTCGGCTTCATATAATTGTGACTTTAATAAGCGGATGGCATTTTCCTTATTCTGCAATTGCGACCGGGATTCTTGATTTTTTATAATGATACCTGATGGTTTATGGTATAAACGAACGGCAGTTTCTACCTTGTTTACATTTTGGCCGCCAGCTCCTCCAGAACGAAATGTTTCAAATTCAATATCTGCATCTTTTACCTCAATATCAATGGTGTCATCAACCAATGGATAAACGTAAACCGAGGCAAATGAGGTATGCCTTTTTGCATTTGAATCAAATGGTGAAATTCTTACTAATCGATGTACACCATTTTCGCCTTTTAAATAGCCATAGGCAAAGTCGCCTTCAATTTGTAAGGTAACAGTTTTTACTCCTGCTACATCTCCTTCTTGAAAATCTTGCTCCGAAACTTTGTGGCCATTTTTTTCGGCCCACATAATGTACATTCTCATTAGCATTCCAGCCCAATCACAGCTTTCGGTACCACCAGCACCGGCAGTAATTTGTAATACGGCATTAAATTGGTCTTCTTCTGCCGAGAGCATGTTTTTAAATTCAAGCTCTTCAACAGCATTTAAACTAGCATTAAATTGTTCCTGCATTTCGGTCTCTGTTGCATCACCCGATTGAAAAAACTCATATAAAACACCAGTATCTTCAACTACAGCTACAACTTTTTGATAGGCATCAGTCCAAACTTTTTTAACCTTTATAGAGGCCAAAACTTTTTCAGCTTCCTTTGGTTGATCCCAAAAACCTTGTCCTACGGTTAATTCTTGTTCTTTTTGTAAAGCATCTAATTTTTTATCAATGTCAAAGATGCCTCCTCAGGGAAGTTACTCTTTCCCTTAAATCCTGTACTTGCTCTTTAGTCATTCGGCAAATATAACTAAATGCGTTAAAATCAAAATGTCATATTGCCTATATAATAACAAGGCCGATTGGAATATACCAATCGGCCTTGTTATTGTATATACTAATAAAACTCTTAATCAGGCAATGCTCAGCCTGTTTACCAAACTGCTTAAGTCTACTCTATTACCGTTTAATTTGGTAAGCATATTTGAAAGTATAAACTCCTTATTTTGTTTGCTTTTTGATTGCTTTATTAATTCAAACATAACTGGTTGAATTAAACTATTTGAAATAATTATAGCGTTAACAATATCAATTCCATAATAGTTACTCAACTTGTAGGCGAATTTATTTTCAATCTTTTTTATCAAGGCATGATAATCAAAACCAGGAAGTTGAAAAAAATGAATCAATTCATCAATCTTACCACTTTCCATATCCCCTTTTAAAACTTCAATAATGGTGCTCGAAGCTTCAATTTGAATAGCTTCATGATTTTGCCCAGAAATTAACGGGTTGTTAATAATTGCACTTTGTGCATAATTTTTAACAATTAAATAGAGTTTTTCGAACATGGTTATTTGATTTAGAGGTGATTTTTAAAATAATAAAATTATTAGGTTTTATTATTAATGAAACAAAAATAAAGTGAAATATTTAAAATTTTGTAAACCAAATGTCAATTTTTTTAGCATATTCATAATAAAATGAAACAAAAAAACAAGTTTAAAAAACCCAGAAAAGTAATTTAGATTTAACAACATCTAAAAAATTAAATGCTATTTTTGAATAAATAAATTATCCAATTATGTTGCCAAGTATAGACTTTACTACCACCAATGCATACAAATATCTAGCTGATCATTTTATTGATATAGCTACAAAGGACTTAAAAGATTTTTTTGAAATAGATGCTAAAAGATTTGAGAAGTTTTCTGTTGAGTTTGAAGATATTTTATTTGATTATTCCAAAAATAGAATAAATGAACAAACCTTTGCCCTGTTGATACAATTGGCAAATGAATGTGGTTTAAAAGATGCAATAACTGCCATGTTTTCGGGAGTGAAAATAAATGTTACCGAAGATAGGCCCGTTTTGCATACCGCTCTTCGAAATAGAAGCAATACGCCTGTTTTTGTTGATGATAAGGATGTAATGCCTGATGTTAACCGGGTGCTTAATCAAATGAAAACATTTAGTGAAGCCATTATCTCGGGCGAATGGAAGGGCTATACTGGGAAAACAATTACCGATGTTGTAAATATTGGCATCGGAGGATCTGACCTTGGACCGGTAATGGTTACAGAAGCCTTAAAAGCTTATAAAAACCATTTGAATATGCACTTTGTATCGAATGTTGATGGAACGCATATTGTAGAGACATTAAAAAGTTTAAATCCTGAAACCACCTTGTTTTTAGTTGCCTCAAAAACTTTTACCACACAAGAAACAATGGGTAATGCTCATAGCGCACGCGATTGGTTTTTATCCTCAGGTGCAGCGGAGGGTGATATTGCGAAGCACTTTGCTGCTCTATCAACCAATAGTGTTGGTGTTGCTAAATTTGGAATTGATACCAAGAACATGTTTGAGTTCTGGGATTGGGTAGGTGGCCGTTATTCATTGTGGAGTGCAATTGGCCTATCAATAGCTTTAAGTATAGGTTATGATAACTTTATTGAGTTATTGGCTGGGGCGCATGCTACTGATAACCATTTCAAAACCACCCCGTTTGAAGAAAATATACCTGTTATTATGGGACTTGTTGGTATTTGGTATAATAACTTTTTTGATGCCGAAACCAATGCTATTTTACCTTATGATCAATATATGCATCGTTTTGCAGCCTACTTCCAGCAAGGTGATATGGAAAGCAATGGTAAACATGTTGACCGCAATGGCAACGAGGTTGATTATCAAACCGGTCCGATTATTTGGGGTGAGCCAGGCACAAATGGCCAACATGCTTTTTACCAGTTAATACATCAAGGCACAAAATTAATTCCTTGTGATTTTATTGCACCGGCACAATCGCACAATGCATTAGGCGAACATCACAATATGCTTTTATCCAACTTTTTTGCACAAACAGAAGCCTTAATGAACGGCAAAACCGAAGAAGTTGTAATTTCGGAATTAAAAGTAGCAGGAAAATCGGAGGAAGAAATAGAAAAGATAGCACCATTTAAAGTTTTTGAAGGTAATCGTCCTACCAATTCATTCTTAATTAAAAAAATTACACCAAGAAGCCTTGGTTCATTAATAGCCCTTTACGAGCATAAAATATTTGTACAAGGCATTATTTGGAATATTTATAGCTTCGACCAGTGGGGTGTTGAATTGGGCAAACAACTAGCCGGAAAGATTCTCCCTGAGCTTAAATACAACCAACCTGTTAACAGCCACGATTCATCAACCAACGGATTAATTAATCAGTACAAAGCCTGGAGATAGGCTAAATTTTTTGAAAAAGCCAGCCTAAGTTTAAAAACTTAATAAGTCTGGCTTTTTCATTTATTTTATTTTTTTATAAACGCTACTTGGTATAAGTTAGGCCATTTTTTTCCAGTTATAAACAGCCTTTTCGCATTTGAATCATAAGCAATTCCGTTAAGTACATTAGCATTAACCGGCCTCTTATCCTCAGGATACAGGTTTGTTAAATCTACAGATTGCAAAACTGCTCCGGTTTTTGGGTCAATCACTATTATTTTATTTGTTAAATAGATATTGGCATAAATTTTACCATCAATAAATTCAAGTTCGTTAATACTGTCAACAGGACCCTTATCGTCATAAACATCAATGTAGCCAATAGCATGGTAATCCTCTTTATTTAAAAACCAAATACGGTTAGTTTTGTCGTCCATATATAGCTTCTCGCCATCAAAGCACATTCCCCATCCTTCAACGCCAACATTATTAGGAAATGTTTTTAATAACTTAAATGTATCTTTATCATATACATAACCTATTTTTTGAATCCATGTTAGTTGTATAATTTTATTTCCAACAATTGATATGCCTTCGGCAAAAACTTTAGGATCAACCATTACCTTTTTAATTACCTTGCCAGAAGTTAAATCAACTTTTCTTAAACTTGATTGTCCATCCTTTGGTTCGCCTGATGGCGGTTCAAAATAGCCACCACCACTTTCATATAAAAAACCATCCTGATAAACCAAACCTTCTGTATAACAGCTGGTATCATGCGGATAAGTTTTTACCACTTTAAAACTAAGCTCATCAGGTGCCTTTGCTGCCAGTAAAACTATATTGGTTGAGGCCTCTTCTATTTTACCGGTTTTGTAAATTTTTGCAGTAATTACCCTAGGACCTAAAGGCATTTTATCAGTATTAATAGTCAAAGCTGTGGAATCTTTTTTTGAACCAACCCTCAAAGAATCTACAAAATAAACAATTGAATCTGGTTTATAATTTAAAGTATAATGCGCCTTTAAGGTAACTGCAGTACCTGACTTGAAAGTGGTGCCCGCCTCAGGACTAACAGTAAATGAGTTTTGGGTATCTTTTTTTCTATTACAGCTACAACCAAATATTAATAAAGCTGTAATAGTCATTAAGTTATAAACTTTTCTATTCATATAATTTTTTAATTGCCCGTAGGCCAGAATGCATCTTCAATATGTTTAATTGTAAAATTATTTTTTTTATCGAACAATACAGCTACAATGTCAAACCTAATATCGCCCTTGTGCTCCATCAGGTAAATATATTCATCAGCGGCGGCTACCAGCAATTGTTGCTTTCGGGAATTTACAAAATCTTCAGGTTCGCCAAAAAAATTACCCGTTCGTGTTTTAACTTCAATAAAAACAATCACATTATCTATTAGTGCGACTAGATCCACTTCCAGTTTGCCTGTAATCCAATTTTCGTCTAAAATCTCATATCCCTTTTCTTCCAAATACTCTTTCGCCAAGATTTCACCTTTTTTACCAAGCTCCAGATGTTTGGCCATTATTTTAAAATTACCGAGCCCAAAAATTCTGAAATGGTTTTCTCCACCTTCTTCATGTGCATATATTGGTTTAGCAAAATTTCCTGATCGGCCTCATCCGGCGTCTTTTGAAGCGCTGTACGTAACCCTTCCAGTATTTTACCAACCTTTTGCTTTTTTAGGTGAAAAATTGCACCTAAAATAGTTGCTTTCATGTTAACCTGTTCATCAGGTACCAAAATTTTATGCATTTCGTACCAATTATCGCTCAAGGTATATTTGGTAGCTATTAGGTTAACGGTTAAATCAACAATATCTTTTTCGGGATAATGAATAAAATATTGTTCATCGGGCAATACGCCGTTTTCTACCTCACGCCGATAAATATCTACAAATGTTTTTGCTGCAGGATAATCAAATTCAACGTCGCTTAATTCTGCAACCATAAACGGACCTATATAGGTATTGGCAATCCCATCCCAATCAATTACTTTATTGCCATACAACAATAGCAAACGAATTATTTCTTTTTCCTGGCTCTCTCCTTCAGGTCTCTTTTCGCTTTCAAGTTGTTCAAAGCCAATTTCATCTTCATTTGGAGTAGCCAAAGTAGGAGGTGGCGCCGAACCCTTTTTGGCTTTAGCAAGCCTAATTTTGTTTAATTCGGAAATAAGTGCCCGCTCATCAATTTTTAATAAATAGCTACATTCCTTTATAAAAACAGATGCTTTGATGGAGTCAGGAATTTTAGCGATACTTTCAACAATCTCTCTTATTATTTCGGCTCTTTTTAAAGGGTCTGTGCCAGCCTCATTTAATAGCGTATCGGCTTTAAAGAGAATAAAATCCTTTTTATTTTCTGCTATATGCTTTTTGAAGCCGTTAGTTCCGAAATTACGAACATAAGAATCCGGATCATGCCCATCAGGGAAGAGTACTACTTTTACATTTAACCCTTCTTCCAAAATCATATCTAAGCCCCGTAAAGAAGCTTTTATTCCGGCGGCGTCGCCATCATACAAAATGGTTATATTCTTTGTAAACCTGCCAATAAGCCTAATTTGTTCAACAGTTAAGGAAGTGCCTGAGGAGGCGACTACATTTTCAATACCAGCCTGATGAACCGAAAGTACATCAGCATACCCCTCCACTAAAAAACAATTGTCTTCTTCCCTGATAGCCTTTTTTGCGAAGTGTAAACCATAAAGCACGTTGGATTTATGGTAAATTTCAGATTCAGGAGAGTTTACATATTTAGGTACATTTTTGTCGGTTTTAAGCGTTCTGCCACCAAAAGCAATAACTCTACCTGTAAAGTTATGTATTGGGAATATCACCCTACCTCTGTATCTATCGTACAGTGTCCCGTTTTCACGTTTAACTGATAGCCCGCTTTCTTCTAAAAACTGTTGCTGATATCCCTCTTTTAGTGCCGTTGCAGAAAAGGCCTCCCATTGGTCGGGCGAATAACCAAGTTCAAATTTTTTGATGGTTTCCGCACTAAAGCCACGTTCTTTAAAATAACTTAAGCCTATGCTTGTTCCTTCCTCGGTCTCCAGCAAACTTTCGTGGAAGAATTTAGCAGCAAAGGCTGTTACTATCATTAAGCTTTCGCGATGGTTTTCCTCCTCCTTGTTTTCGATGGTTTCAACCGTTTCCTCTATCTCTATGTTATATTTTTTTGCCAGCCATTTCAAGGCTTCAGGATAAGTAAACTTTTCGAGCTCCATTAAAAAAGTAACGGCCGAGCCACCTTTGCCTGATGAGAAATCTTTAAAGATACCTTTAGCAGGAGATACAGTAAACGATGGAGTACGTTCGTTGGCAAAAGGTGAAAGACCAACATAATTGGCTCCTCTTTTTTTTAATTGTACAAATTCACCAATCACCTCCACAATATCGGTGGCCTCCATAATACGATCGATGGTTGCTTTGGTGATCATTTTAAAATTTTACTTGTTTCAAAAATAATGATAAATAAACACTACATGTTTAAAAAAAAATTGATAGCAGAATGTTTTTTAATAAATAATTGTTTATATATTTATTGTTTAATATAGTAACTTTAAATTTATATTAAACCATTGATTATAATTAATAGAATGAATAAAATGAATTTTGCAGTTTTCAGAATTTTGGCTTTTTACTTTAAATACGGTAGGAACACTGTTAAGTCATGAATTTTTATCAGAAAATGTTATTTAGCTATTTTAATGAGTTTCCTAATGCAGACCATAATAGACCTTGTATTATGAATATTAATTTTAATAACACCAATAAATCCTAATAGTAAAAAAATTATCAATTTATGGTATATGAACCGCTTACGACCGCCTTAAAACCAAGTCATAATTTTTTATGAAACCAAAAGCATCATAAATACAACCCTTTATTTAAAAAGAAATAATTCTTATTAATCAAAATAGATTTCAATCAATTATAATTCTATTAAAGATGAAAAAACCATTCCTATTGCTATTGATAATTTCGTTTGCAATAAAAACCTTCTCACAAAACCAAGAAAAAATTACCTACCAAGAGATAAAATCACAGTGTTCCTCTCTTCCACTTTCACAACGCGCACGTTTAAGCGTTACTCGATTTAGTGTAACAACAAGTAGCATTAATGACGAGCGTAACCAGCACGCCGCAAATGCGAATAATTCATTAAAGGCTTTGTCATTACTTACAGGGGGAGGTGGCAATGCCCCAAGGGCAGATGTGATACCAGTAACACTTGGGGATAACTTAACCACCATGCTAACAAACGCACTTCAAGGTGTAAGTTGTTTCCGTGTACTCGAAACATTAAAAAACAATAATGATTTAACCAGTGAAATTGATGCCGGAGATTCTAAATACAGTAGTAAAAAGGCACCTAAAGCCGGTAATCAACTCGGTGCGCAAATAGTGGCAACCGGCGAAGTTATTGAATACAGCGATAAAGCTAAAGGATTAAGCGTAATGGGAGTTGGTATAAATAAAAAAATTGTAAAAATTGGATTTAACCTAAAATTGATAAACCCTCAAACTCGCGATATCATTGTTTCAAAAGTAATAAGGGTACAATCAAAAACAAACAATTCAGTTGATGTAGGTGGGCTTTTTTCAACCGAAAATAGTGACCCTGCAGTTGCCGCCGTAATGGAGGATGGTGTTATACAGGCAGTTCAATTTATCGCACATGTACGCGATTCTCTTAATATTACGGTTGACAATATTCCGGGCAATAATATCAAAAGTGCTAATGGTGAAAAAGAAATTGAAATATCTCTATCCAACGCAAGCTTTGCAAGTTTCAATGGTGTAACCTCCATTATTAATACATTACCTGGATATATTTCAATGGAAAAGTCCTTTTCGTCGGGAATTGGCACTTATACTGTTGTATATAAAGGTTCACCCGATGATTTATTAACTGCACTTAATAATCGATTGGGTTCAAAATACGAAATAACCGGTTTTACGCCTGATAAGATAGATATTAAAACCAAATAGTTTAGCACAAAACAAAATTATGAATAGAAAAAAAAGTGTTTGAGATAAGTAATAAAGTTTTTTTTAACAGCCTAATTACTAATAAGTAAGCATGTTTTGATGGGGTTAAAATTGCATTAATAACCTATAGCACATGCTTACTATTAATATATTTTCCAAAATGCATTAAAAAGTGTAAAATGGATATTCAAGATTAAAAAATCTGAAATTACTCCTTAAAGTGAACTAACAAGATTTAGAAAATAACCACGCTTTTGAAAGTTATAATCTTCATTCTATTTTTTTTTAAACAAAATTACCAGTTATTTAATTTATTACGCTATTGTCTGAATTGCTTGTTATTCAAAAAAGTTATTCCAATCCCAATTAAAATTACAGCGCTCCCTACTACCTCTTTCAAGCCTAATTTTTCATGCAGGAGCAAAACTGACCAAAAACTAGCAATTACCGCTCTGGATAATAATGCTAAGGAGACTTTTGTAGAGGGCAAAAACCTTAAGGAATGGGTAATGGTTAACCACCCCACTAATTGGCACATTACCCCTAACCCAATAAAGCATAACCAAGCTGTTATTGAAAAATGAATCAAATCGTTTTGTTGATATAGACAAAAAAGGAAAGAAAATAAACTGGCGCCTAATAAATTGTAAAAAACAAAAGCAATAGTATCTACTTGGTCAATTACCGATTTGGTTAACAAGATATAAACGGCATATAAAAAGCTCGAAAAAAGGGCTAGAATAATCCCTTCATTTAATTTTAAATGCCAAATATTTTGATATCCGGCCAAAATAATAATACCGGCTATAGCTAAAAAAGTACCCAACCAAAACAATACACCTGAAAACTTTCTGAATAAAATTAAACTAAGCAATCCCACCCAAACCGGCGATAAATTAGCAATTAAGGTTGAAACTGTGGGCGAAGTTTTTGTTAAGGAAATATTCCAAACTG
>CAIYNX010000279.1 GCA_903927645.1 uncultured Mucilaginibacter sp. | reverse complement strand
TTCTATATCCTATATTGTAACGTAGAAGAAAAAGTTGACAATAATGAAACTTTTTTGATTTCCTATACCACCATAATTATTCACAATGAAAATAAACCTTTACTTACTATGCTGCTTAATATTGATTTCATTTTGCACCAAGGCCCAAAATGTATATACGGTAAAGGGTAAGGTAATTGATACTGTTGAACATATTAATTTATTTAATGCCTCTGTTAGTATTTTAAGCGCAAAAGATTCAATTCTACAAACTTATAAACGTGCTGCAAATGATGGTTTATTTTCCATTAACAACTTAAATAAAGGGAAATTAATTCTATTAATTACCTATCCAGGCTATGCAGATTATGTTGAAAATTTCGTACTCGATTCCACTCATAGTGTGCATGATTTTGGGCAAATCAGAATGATACAAAAGGCCAAGCTTTTGGCGGATGTAATAATAAAAGGAAAAAAAGCTGCAATTAAAATAAAAGGTGATACCACCGAATTTAACGCCTCATCCTATACAGTACAGCCCAATGCTAAGGTTGAAGATTTATTAAAGCAGCTTCCCGGCATACAAGTTGATAAGGATGGTAAAATTACCGCCCAAGGGCAAACTGTAAACAAGGTATTGGTTGACGGGGAAGAGTTTTTTGGAGATGACCCCACCCTAGTTACCAAAAACATCCGCGCTGATATGGTTGATAAAGTGCAACTTTATGATAAAAAAAGCGATCAAGCTACGTTTACAGGTATTGACGACGGGCAAAAGGCTAAGACCATCAATATTCAACTAAAAGCTGATAAAAAGAATGGATATTTTGGCAAGGTAGAAGCAGGGGTGGCCAATAATGATTATTATCAAGGTCAGTTGTTATTTAATGCCTTTAAAGCCAAACAGAAATTTTCTGTTTATGGCACTTTAGGAAACACTGGCAAAGTGGGGCTTGGTTGGCAAGATAATCAAAAATACGGTTCGGGGGATAATTTAGAGTTTGGTGATAATGGTAATATTTATATTTCTGAAAACAATGATGGTGATCTTGATTCATTTAACGGCAGGTATGATGGTCAGGGAATACCTTTGGCAAGATCAGGAGGGGTACATTATGACACGAAATGGGATAATGATAAAAAATCAATCAATACAAATTATAAGGTTGGTTCAATAAATGTAGATGGCACAAGTAGTAATATTAATCAAAACAATATACCCGATAGTGTTATAGAAAACCACGACAATCAATTATATCATAAGTTTATGTTTAGGCAAAAACTGGATGTAACCTATCAAATTAAATTAGATACCAGTTCCAATCTAAAAATAGCGATTGATGCAACGCAAAAACACAGCACAACAGATGAAAATGCGTTTGGAGACGAAGACCTAAATAAGGTTTTGATCAATAAATATACCAAAAGTCTTACCAATACTGTAAATGAAAAAGCTCAAAATGCGAGTATTTTTTATACCCATAAATTTAAAAAAACAGGTAGAACTTTCTCATTAAAATTGGCGGAGATGTATAGCGAAAACAATGCAAATGGCTTTTTGAAATATGATTTCCAAATAATTAAACCGCTGAAAGATTCTTTAACTGATCAAAATAAAATCAATCTGCTCAATAATTTATCACTCAACTCAAATATTACTTATACCGAACCATTAAGTAAACGTTTTTCTGTAATTTTTAATTATAAAACTGAAATAAATAATGGGGTGGCCAACCGTCAGTCGTACAACAAAAACTTTGATGGCAGTTATAATTTATTTGACCCTATGTACAGTAGCAATTATGAGCTTAATCAAGTTTCTAACCAAACGGGAGCGATTATCAATTATAAAAAAGGAAAGACTACAATTGATTTTGGAACAAAAATTTCGAACATAAACCTCAAACAAGTTAATCAGTACCTCAATAATTCATTCGAACGGAATTTTATAGATTGGCAACCTCAAGCAAATTACCGTTATCGTTTTTCACAGCAAAAGTCTTTTTCATTTGGATATACCGGCAGTTCAACACAGCCTAAATTAAATCAAATACAACCTTTAAAAGTTAACAATGACCAGCTAACTACAACTATCGGCAACCCTGATTTAATTCAATCCTTTACCCATAACTTTAATATTTTTTATAACTCATATAAGGTAATTTCAGATCAATATTTTTCAATTTACGGAAATTACTCTATAACTCAAGATCCGATATCAAACAATGTTGTTTATTCATTAAATGGTAGAAGCACGAGCCAATATGTAAATATAATTGGCAAGTCAATTACAAACTTTTGGTTTGGAATGAATTTTGGCCGTAAAATTGAATTTTTATCTGGTAACCTATCATTTAATTTAAATGCTAACGGTAATACCTATTATAACTATGTAAACAATGTTTTGAACTTTACAAAAAATTATAGTTATAACCCCGGGATTGAATTGTATCGTTATAAAGAAAAAAAGTTTGACTATGATTTATCAGTTGGTCCAACATTTAATGTAAGTCAATCCTCCATTCAAACAAATATCAATAATAATGGCAATGGCTTAAAATCATATTTCCAAGTATCTGTTTACCTACCTGCCAATTTTCAAATAGGAACCAATGGCAATTATGATTATACGGCTAAAACCTCGTCTTTTCAAACCGATTTTAATCGATTAATTATAAACTCTTACCTCAAACGAAGCTTTTTAAAATCAGATGTATTAAAAATGGAGGTTAAAGTGAATGACCTACTAAACCAAAATGTGGGTTTTAGTCGCGATGCAAATGCAAACTTAATTACCCAAAGCAATTATACAACCATTAAAAGGTACTTTATGTTTACAATAACCTATGATTTTAATAAAATGGGAGGGCAAAATAAATAATATGAAAAAGCTTACAATTATAACAATAGTCTTATTAATAGTTAGTCAATTTATATTTGGACAAACCGCCCACTTCACCACTTCGGGGGTTATTGAGTTCGAAAAAACAGCTAACATGTATGCCATTTTTCAAAAAAGTATAAACAAGGATAACGAAAGTTATTTAGTACCCGCTTTTGAAAATTTTAAGAAAACTCAACCTCAATTTAAAAAATTAAAAAGTACCCTAACCTTTGCCGATAACAAAACCTTGTTTACCCCAGCTGAAGATGATGGTGAAATTACCGGCTTTTGGGGTAATACTGTTATGATAACTCAAAACAATAACATATTTACAGATGTGGTGGCAAGCACTTTTATTGCGCAGAAAAAAGTATTTGAAGCAAGTTTTTTGGTGAAGGATACTACCCGAAAAATAAAATGGAAAATTACAGATGAAACCCGCGAAATTGCAGGTTATACTTGCCGTAGGGCAAATGCACTAGTACTTGATTCAGTTTATGTAGTGGCCTTTTATACAGATAAAATACCAGTTTCGGGCGGACCAGAGAGTTTTACCGGCTTGCCGGGAATGATTTTAGGTCTTGCACTCCCCCACGAAAATATTAGTTGGTTTGCAACCAAAATAACAGAAATGACTATTGAACCCAAAGCTTTAATTCCTCCAAAAAAAGGAAAACCCCTTGATGACAAAGGCTTTCATGAAACCTTGGTAAAAACCATGAAAGATTGGGGTGAATATGCTCAAAAATATTTAAAGGCCTTTTCTTTGTAAACTGCTTTTAAATACTTCTTCATCCAAAACGCTGGGAATCATTTTATTGAGTTGAGTTGAATTTATTTTTTTAATTTGGTATAAATTAATAGCAATGCCATTCGACTTAATTTTAAAAAATATTTCAAAATATATTGGCTTGGATGAGGCTGAAAAGAAGACCTTTACCAATCATCTTACAACTAAAACACTTAATCCTAAAACAATTTTTTTAAAAAGTGGTGAGGTTTGTAAATATTCAGCTTTTGTTATAAAGGGTTGTTTACGAGGCTACACATATGATAAGAATGGAACCGAGCACGTACTTGACTTTGCACCCCCGGATTGGTGGATTGCCGATATGTATAGCCTGATTACCCAGAAACCTGGTTTTATTACAATCGAGGCTTTAGAGGAATCGGAAGTTTTGTTACTCTCAAAAAAAGCACAAGAGGAACTTTATTCGCAAATTCCAAAATTAGAGCGCTTTTTTAGGATATTGACGGAAAAATCATTGGTAGCCAATCAACAACGATTAATTGACAACATGACCCTCACTGCCGAGGAACGTTATAATATTTTTTGTAACCGATACCCTACTTTAATTAATACACTGGCAAAAAAACATATCGCCTCTTATATTGGTGTTACTCCCGAATTTTTTAGCAGGATGAGGGCTAAATCAATTAGAAATAATTAACAGATTAATTCTTAACCTACATCAACTTTAAAACCTTTTGATGCAATGTACCTTTGTATTATAAATAAAAATTAAAAATCATGGCAAAAACAGTATTGCATAAAGCAGCTACACGTGGGCATGCAAACCACGGTTGGTTAAATAGTTATCATGCCTTTAGTTTTGCAAACTATTATAATCCTGAGAGGATGAATTTTGGTGTATTAAGGGTTTTAAATGATGATACAGTGGACGGTGGTAAAGGATTTGGTACCCACCCACATGACAATATGGAAATTATTTCTATCCCCCTTGAAGGAGATTTAGAACATAAAGATAGTATGAACAATGTTGCAGTTATAAAAAATGGCGACATACAGGTAATGAGTGCTGGTACAGGAATATACCACAGCGAATACAATGAAAGTTCAGAAAATGCGGTTAAATTTCTACAAATATGGGTGTACCCAAATAAAAAGAATGTAACACCTAGGTATGATCAAATTACTTTAAACCTTGCAGACCGACATAATAAATTGCAACAAATCTTATCACCAAATCCAAACGACGAGGGTGTATGGATTTATCAAAATGCATGGTTCCATTTAGGTAAATTTGATAAAGGTATAAGTACAGATTATAGTTTTAAGGCAGAAGGGAACGGAGTATATGTTTTTGTATTGAATGGTGATATAAAAATTGACGATCAACTATTAAATACTCGAGATGGTTTTGGTATTTGGGATGCTGATAAATTCATGATAACAGCCGAAACAGATGCTGAATTTTTATTGATGGAAGTCCCGATGAGTTTGTGAGTTGTGAGTTGTGAGTTGTGAGTTGTGAGTTGTGAGTTGTGAGTTGTGAGTTGTGAGTTGTGAGTTGTGAGTTGTGAGTTGTGAGTTGTGAGTT
>CAIYNX010000278.1 GCA_903927645.1 uncultured Mucilaginibacter sp. | reverse complement strand
CCTGCAAACAATCCGCGACTACGTGAGTAGGAATAAACTTCGGCTTCCATTTTATAATCTGTACTGGCTGTAGAACTCCTGCCAACCGGACCAGCTGCCGCCGAAATATCGCCACCTATGGTGAAATCGCCATTTTGAACCTTGGTAAGCACTCCTTTATGTTGAAATACCAATACTACGTCGACCGATTGTACTCCAATTTGAGCACCTATACTTCCACCAGTTAAGGTAATAAAAACGGGATTACTCCATTTTCCATTTTCAAGTTTAACCATGGCAATACCCCTACCCCTTTTTGCACCTACTACAAATCCGGCGTTGATCATTTTAGGTATAATAATAATGCCTTGACAATCATTTATCAACTTATGCGGTATCGATTCTCGCATTTTACCAAAATCTTCAATTACGTTGGCCGCGTTTTCTATTCTTTTTCGCTCTCTACCCCCATCAGCGATTTTTGCGGATGTCAGAATTAAAAAGGAGACTGCTAATAATGTGGTTATTAAAAATTTAATGCTTTTCATAAATAATTTATTATTTAAATAATGTGTTTATATGCAACCCCGGAAAAGACGGTTTGTTTTAATTTAAAAAAGCCATTGATAGATGTATCATAAAATGTAAGCAAGATTCGGGTTTTGAAAGCGTGCTTTTAACGCCAGTTTTGTATCAAATAATATAATACAACATGAAAACATTTATTTTAATACACGGCTCCTGGCATAGTGCATGGAACTGGCATAAGTTAATTCCAATACTCGAAAAACAAGGGCATAAAGCCATCGCGATTGATTTACCGGGTATGGGTCGAGATAAAACCCCGATCGCAGAAGTTAGGATGAAAGATACCGTAAGCAAAATTTGCGATTTGATTGATGCGCAGGAAGGCAAGGTAATTTTGGTTGGCCATAGTAAAAATGGTATCATGATATCGCAAGCGGCAGAATACCGACCAAATAAAATTGAAAAATTAGTTTACCTTGCCGCCTACCTCATACCCAACGGAAAAACCCAAAAAGAATATTCTATGCAAGATACCAATGGGGTTTTAAAACCATTCGTCGATTTTCACCCTGACTTAAATGCCAGCACCCTACGCCCGGAAATATATAAGGAAGGTCTTTACCATGATTGCGAGGAGGATATTACTAGTCTTGCCAAACTATTGTTAAGTCATGAACCGGTAGAAAGCGGTATGGTGCCTTTGCAACTTACAGAAGCTAATTTTGGCAGCATACCCAAGGTTTACATAGCCTGCACAGAAGATAAGGCAGTAACTCCCTATATACAACATAAAATGTATACCGAAACCCCATGCGATAAGGTATATGAAATGGCTACCAGCCATTCCCCATTTTTTAGTAAGCCACAGGAATTGTGTGATATTTTGTGCGAGTTATAAATTCGACAGTTTGTTTGAACTTAACAGGATAGGAAAATTTTGTATTTTCCTATCTTTGCAATAAATGGATAAGCAGGAGATATTTTCAATTAATGATGAGCAAGCCTTCACACAGGCTTGTTTGAAAGTATTCAAATTCCAGGCGCAAAATTGTTCCATTTATAAAAAATATATAGAAGGAATTAAGGTAAATGTAGACAACATTACTACAGTAAACCAAATCCCATTTTTACCCATCGAGTTTTTTAAATCACATACCATTACAAGTAATAATAATCCCGCAGATGTTATTTTTACAAGTTCGGGCACTACAGGAGTAGTTACCAGCAGTCATTATGTGAGTGATGTTAACTGGTATATCGAGAGCTTTCGTAAAGCATTTACCTTGTTTTATGGTGATATTAGCAATTACGTATTATTAGCCCTCTTACCATCCTATTTAGAAAGGCAAGGCTCATCGCTAATTTACATGGTGAAAGATTTGATTGAACAAAGCAACCACCCCGATAGCGGCTTCTTTTTGTACAACCATGACGATTTATACAACAAATTAAAAAAGCAGAAAGCCCAAAACCAGCCAACTATTTTGATAGGGGTCACTTTCGCCCTGCTGGATTTTGTAGAAAAATACACGCTCAATTTTCCTGAACTGATTATCATGGAAACAGGAGGTATGAAAGGACGCAGGGAAGAAATGATTAGGGAAGAACTCCATGCTATATTAGGTAAAGGTTTTGGAGTTGATGCCATCCATTCGGAATATGGAATGACAGAGCTATTATCTCAAGGTTATTCAAAAGGGAATGGCATATTTAATTGTCCGCCCTGGATGAAAATCCTCACCCGTGAAGCCAACGACCCATTTGTGCTTTTAACTACCGATAGGGCAGGAGGTATCAATGTAATTGATTTAGCCAATTATAATTCTTGCTCGTTCATTGCCACCCAAGATTTAGGCAAAGTTTACACCGATGGTTCCTTCGAGATTTTAGGCCGTTTTGACAATTCGGACGTAAGGGGGTGTAATTTATTGGTGGTTAATAATTAGTATGAAGGTTTCAAGATTTATAAAGACGTTCTATGCAATAATGGAGTTGAGGTTATTGTGTTAATCAACATAGAACCC
Source organism: uncultured Mucilaginibacter sp. (assembly GCA_903927645.1). Taxonomy (GTDB): domain Bacteria; phylum Bacteroidota; class Bacteroidia; order Sphingobacteriales; family Sphingobacteriaceae; genus Mucilaginibacter. The sequence continues at coordinate 9,810 of CAIYNX010000278.1, read as the reverse complement.
AAATCTAACTCCCTCTCCTTTGGAGAGGGCCGGGGTGAGGCTAAACATATAATCATTAAAGACCCCAAATCAAGCTCCCTCTACACTGGAGAGGGCGGGGGGTGAGGATAAAAAGGATATCTTTAAAGAACCCAAATCAAGCTCCCTCTTCCGTTGGCTAACGGAGTTGGGATGAGGCTTTTTTATTTACCTTTGTACAAAATTTTAAGCATGAACCATTGGCTTGTTAAAAGTGAACCTGTAAAATATAGTTGGGAAAAATTTAATCAGGAGGGTCGTACGTTTTGGGATGGCGTACGCAACTACCAAGCGCGCAACAACCTGCGCGAAATGAAAATAGGCGATCTTGTGTTATTTTATCATAGCAACGATGGCAAAGCGGTAGTAGGCATAGCCAAAGTTGTCAAAGAATTTTATCAAGACCCAACCACAACCGACCCAAATTGGGTTGTGGTAGAACTGGTTCCGGTAGAAAGCCTGAAAAATCCGGTTACACTGGAACAAATAAAAGCCGATGAGCGCTTAAAAGATATCGGATTGGTGCGTCAAGGCCGATTATCGGTAATGGGCTTAAAGTCTGAGGAGTTCGACCGTATAGTTGAATTGGGTAACAGCTAATAGTTAGGCCTCGTCTCCAAAAAACAGAGCCTTTAACTCGGTAGCGTCATTCGGCTTCATTTTTCCGGCAAGTATCAGCCTTAACTGGCGGCGGCGTAAAGCACTCTCAAATAATTGGATTTCTTCTACGGTTTCAGGTACAATTTCGGGTACTGGTACTGTATTTCCGTTTCCATCTAACGCAACAAAAGTATAATAAGCCTCATTGCTTTTTATACGCGTGCCCGATGGTATGTTTTGCGCCCAAACATCCAACCGTACCTCCACCGAGGTTTTAAAGGCTCTTGATACTTTTGCCTCAATGGTAATTACATCGCCTAGCTTAATGGAGTTTTTAAAGGATACATTATCCACCGAAACGGTTACTACCAAACGATTGCAATGTTTTTGTGCAGATATAGCTGCGGCAATATCCATCCAATGCAATAAACGCCCGCCCATTAAATTGTTCATGGTATTGGTATCGTTGGGTAATACCAGTTCGTTCATTATCGTGTGCGAATCTTTGGGCGGTCTTCCTTGCATAAGCTAAAATTTAAGCAAAGATAACAAGAAAGGTCATAGCTAAAAGAATATGGATATTCTTTAAAGCCAGCACTATTATTAATGAAACCCAACCAAAATAAGACTGTTAGTTATTTCGTAAATTTTTCCACATTAAATTACAAAGCTATATTGCAAAAATTCAATTCCGTAACTTTGAATTCATCTAAATATTGAAATAGTCCATATGCCCGATTTTTCGCATTTACACGTACATACCCAGTTTTCATTGCTCGATGGTGCCGCAGATATCTCCAAGCTGTACAAAAAAGCTGCCGCCGATGGTATGAAAGCCCTTGCCATTACCGACCATGGCAATATGTTTGGTGTATTTAAGTTTGTGGCCGAGGCTGCCAAACACAATGTGAAGCCAATAGTAGGTTGCGAATTTTACGTAGTAGATGACAGGCATAAAAAACAATTCACCAAAGAAAAAAAGGATAAGCGTTACCACCAGCTCATGCTGGCAAAAAATGCCGAAGGATATAAAAACCTGGTTAAACTTTGCTCCTACGGGTATATGGAAGGCTTGTATAGCAAATGGCCGCGTATTGATAAAGAGCTTATTTTAAAACATCATAAAGGCCTCATAGCTACTACCTGTTGCCTGGGTGCTTCGGTACCACAAGCCATTTTAAGTAAGGGGGAGGCCGAGGCCGAAATTGAGTTTAAATGGTGGTTGGATTTGTTTGGCGAGGATTATTACATAGAACTGCAACGCCATGATATCCACGAGCAAAATACGGTGAACGTGGTGCTGCTTAAATTTGCCAAGAAATACAATGTGAAGGTGATTTGTTCGAACGATTCGCATTATGTGGACCAGCAGGACTCCAACGCGCACGATATTTTGCTTTGCGTGAACACGGGCGATATGCAAAGCACCCCAATAGCTACCGATGAAGAAGGTGGCAAGGGCTACCGCTTTGGTTTCCCGAACGACCAGTTTTATTTTAAGACCCAGTCCGAAATGGGTCATTTGTTTAAGGACCTGCCCGAATCGTTAGATAATACCAACGAGATTGTTGATAAGGTAGAGGTATTGAAGCTAAAGCGCGATATTTTACTGCCCAACTTCGTTATCCCCGAAGAATTTAAGATACACAAAACCGCGGATGCCGATACACTTAACCAGTGGGAATACCTAAAGCACCTTACCTTTTTAGGCGCGAAGGAGCGTTACCGCGATATTACGCCCGAGGTAGAGGAACGCATCAACTTTGAATTGTTTACGGTAAAAACAATGGGCTTTGCCGGGTACTTTTTAATTGTTGCCGACTTTATAAAGGCTGGCCGAGATATGGGTGTTTTCATCGGTCCCGGGCGTGGTTCAGCGGCTGGTTCGGTGGTGGCTTATTGTATTGGTATTACCAATATTGACCCTATCAAATATAACCTACTGTTCGAAAGGTTCCTGAATCCCGACCGTAAGTCGATGCCCGATATTGATACCGATTTTGACGATGCCGGCCGACAAAAAGTGATTGATTATGTGGTGGATAAATATGGTAAAAATCAGGTAGCGCAAATTATTACTTATGGCTCTATGGCTGCCCGAACCAGCATACAGGATGTGGGTAGGGTATTGGATATGCCATTATCCGAGATGAACGCCATCAAAAAACTGGTACCCGAAACTTTGGGTATCACCCTAAAAGATGCCATTGCCCAAGTGCCCGAACTAAAAGAAATTTTAGAAGGTAACGACCTCAAAGCGCAGGTATTAAGGGAAGCAGAAAAATTGGAAGGTTCGGTACGGAATACCGGTGTGCATGCCGCAGGCATTATCATTGCCCCTTATGATTTAACAGATATAGTTCCAGTTGCCATTGCCAAAGATTCCGACTTGTTGGTTACCCAATATGATGGCAGGGTTATTGAGGATGCAGGCGTTATAAAAATGGACTTTTTGGGGCTAAAAACGCTCACCATTTTAAAGGATGCCCTGCGGTTAATTAAGCAAAACCATGATGTAACCATCAATATTGATACCATTCCGCTGGACGACCAGAAGACTTTTGAGCTTTACCAGCGTGGCGAAACCAATGGTACATTTCAGTTTGAAAGTGACGGTATGCAAATGTACCTGCGCGATTTACGACCCGATAAGTTTGAAGATTTAATTGCCATGAACGCCCTATATCGGCCGGGGCCAATTGAATATATCCCAAGCTTTATAAAACGTAAACATGGGGTAGAGCCTGTTGCCTTTGATTTGGATGATATGGAGGAGTACCTGGGCGAAACCTATGGTATTACTGTATACCAGGAACAGGTGATGCTTTTGTCGCAAAAACTGGCAGGCTTTAGCAAGGGCGATGCCGATGTATTGCGTAAGGCAATGGGTAAAAAGCAGATAGAGGTATTAAATAAAATGGAGGCGCAGTTTATGGATGGCGCCGCGGCAAAAGGTCACCCAAAAGATAAGCTCACCAAAATTTGGAACGATTGGAAAGCCTTTGCTCAATACGCCTTCAACAAATCGCACTCTACCTGTTATGCTTTTGTGGCCTACCAAACTGCCTACCTAAAAGCACATTACCCGTCTGAATACATGGCTGCGGTTTTAAATAACCAAAACAACATGGAAAAGATCACCTTTTTTATGGAAGAATGCCGCCGTATGGGTGTTCAGGTATTGGGGCCCGACATCAATGAATCGGACATGGCTTTTGCGGTGAATAAAAAGGGACAAATCCGGTTTGGACTAACAGGGGTAAAAGGGGTAGGCGATAAAGCGGTAGAAAGCATCATCGAAGAACGAAACGAAGGCGGACCTTATAAAGATGTGTATGATTTTGCCCGCAGAAGTAATACCCGAAGTGTAAACCGGAAATCGTACGAGAATTTGGTTTATGGTGGTGCTTTTGATGGTTTTAATTTAAACCGCGCCCAGTTTTTCGCGAAAACCGAAAATGGGGTTTTAACGGGTGTGGAGCGTTTAACCAAATATGCCAACGATTACCAAAATTCACAAAGTACCTCTCAATCATCCTTATTTGGTGGCTCGGTTGAATCAGAAATATCGGTACCAGCCATGCCCGAGGCGGAGGAATGGCCATTAATTGAAAAATTAAAATACGAAAAAGAAGTAATAGGCATTTACCTAACCGGACACCCGCTTGATAACTATAAGCTGGAGATGGAGCGCTATTGCAATACCCCCATTACCGATTTAAAGATGATGCAAAAAGCACGTTCGGGCGAGGGCGGTGAAGAAATTATGAACGCCTTTGCCCAATTACGCAAAAGGGGCGAAATTGGGGTGGGTGGACTGGTATCGTCCGTTCAGCATAAAATGACTAAAAATGGGAAGCCTTTTGGTACTTTTATTTTGGAGGATTATAATGAATCGTACGAATTCGCGCTTTTTGGCGATGATTATATAAAATTTAAAGCTTTAATGGTAGAAGGCTACTTTTTGCATTTAAAGGGCATTATTGAAGAAAAATTCAGGCAAAAAGATAATTGGGACTTAAGGATCTTATCAATGGGCTTGCTATCCGAAATGCGAGATAAGCTTACCAAATCATTAACCATTTGTTTGGATTTAAATAGCCTGAGCAGTAATTTATTGGATAACATAGAGCTACTCATCAACACCAATCAACAAAAATACGATGTTAAAAACTGCTCGCTACGTTTTATGATAAAAGACCGCGACGAAAACCTGTTGGTTGACCTGCCCTCAAAAAACATCAAAGTAAACCCAAGTGATGATTTACTAGCCGAAATTTTTAGTCTGACAAATGTACAACCAGTTTTGAATTAGACTTGGGTGTAATTCGATTGAATATGTAAATTTATTTGTGAATCGGTAATTTGTAGTATTTAAAGCGATTGTTTCAGCAATTTTTAGTTTATTATTTTGTCAGCATCAGAATTTTCAAGATTATAAAATTTTCAGGATTTTTTTAAAATTTTATAAAATCCCGATAGCTATCGGGACTGTTAATCCTTGAATCCTGTAAATTCTGATTCCGACAATTTATTCGCTCCTTAAGCTTTTAACAGGATTTGAAAATGATGCTTTTAAAGTTTGTACAATTATTAAAAGGGCTGTGATTATAGTTAATAGCATAATTGAAAAGACAAATGGTAACAGCGATAAATTTATTTTATAAGCATAACCATTTAACCAATTTTGCATCAATAAATATGCCAACGGACAGGCAATTAATGCAGCAATTAAAACTACCCCTAAAAAGTCGTTCAAAAACAATGTAGTAATTCCTAGTGCTGATGAGCCTAAAACCTTACGTACAGCAATTTCTTTGGTACGCTTTTGTATGCTCAATGATATTAAACCCAAAACCCCCAGTAATACGATAACCAGTGCCAGCATAGTAGCAATGTTAGCTGCTTTTTTTAATTGTAATTCTGTTGCATATAAACCGTTCAAAGCCTCATCCATAAAATGATATTCAAAGGGCGCACCCGGCATTAATTGAGCCCATTTTTGCTTTATAACAGATAAGTTTTGTTGTAAATCTCCAGCTTTTAGTTTAATTGAAAAATAGCGATAAGCAAGACCGTAATTTACATTGACAAAAGTTATAGGTTCTATACGCTTTTGCATTGACCCGAAATGAAAATCAGCAGCTACGCCACAAATTGTAAAAGCTGTAGGGTTACCTTGCATCATTAATTTTTGACCTATCGCTTCGTTTGGATTTTTAAATCCTAAAGCCAGAGATTGCGTTTCATTAATAACAACTTGTGTTGTATCGGCAATTTTAAAAACTGGTTTAAAAAATTCGCCGGCTTTCAAGGGTATGTTATAGGTTGCCGCATATTGATTATCAGTATTCAATCCTTGCGAAACTATGGTTTGTAATGGATTTTTACCTTGCAAATAAACAGGGAAATTGCCACCATTGGCTCCGTCGGGTATCTCAAATGAAAGAGAAACATTTTTTACCTGCGGCATTTGGGCCAACTGATAACGGATAGTTTCCATTTTTTGAACCCCTGTAGGTGTCCAATCTCTTGGTAATTGTGCATATATTATATAGTCTTTATTGTAACCCAGATTATTACTAAAAAATAGGCTTATTTGTTGTGATACAATAAAAGTACCAATTAAAACGATTGCCGCAGTAGCAAACTGAAACGCCACCAACGATTTGCGAAATAATACGCTCTCTTTTACCGTAGTTAGTTTGCCTTTCAATGAATTGACCGATTTTAAAGCTGATAAAACCAATGCGGGGTAAATACCTGCCAATATGCCAACAATTAAAGCAAATAAAAATAGGATTGGTATAAAATACAAAGGAAGCCCAAATAAGCTCGAAATATCCTTCCCCAAGGCATCGCTAAAATAAGGTTTGGCAACAAGGTATATAAACAAAGCTAAAACAGTCGCAATTAAAACAATTAAAGTTGATTCGGCTAAAAATTGCAAAATCAGTTGTTTTCGTAAACCACCCATCACCTTTCTGATGCCCATTTCCTTCATACGACCAGAAGCCCTACCAATACAGATGTTTACATAATTAAGTACAGCCATTAGCAAAATAAACAAAGCAATAAACGAGAGTGTGGTGGTCATCTTTTTTACAATACCACCTTCGGCAATCAAATTATATTCTTTTAAAGGAACCAAATAAGGGCGTAGGTTTTTACTAATTTGTTCGGTGGCATTTTTATTAAGCAATATTGCCATTGCTTTTTCAACTTTTTTTGGGTCTATTCCATTTTTTAATTCTATATAATCAACAATGTAAAGGTTAGTCCAGCCTGATAAATTACGTTTAAAATATTTGCTGGCATCGGCATTAAAAAAGAAGTCTGAAATATTTGCAGCATTTAAAGTTGTGACCGAATTTTTAGGAATATCTCCAAGTACCCCCGAAATGGTAAAATCATGCTTATCGCCCGAAAAATTCTCTATATTTAAGGATTGACCAACTACATTTATTTTATTAAAATATTTCAAAGCCATCCGGTTGGTAATTACAACCGAAAATGGGTCGTTTAAGGCTTTGTTGGCATCACCTTGTAATAAAGTAAAGCCATACATATTTAACAGTGTGCTATCGCCAACCTGAATACTCTCGCGAAAATGTTTATCACCTTTTGATATATTGGTAGTCATACCATCAAAACGGTAATAGTTGGCCACTAAACCGGGATAATTTTCTTTAAGGGCTTTGGGTAATTCAGCTATTGATGCCAATTCAAAACCCATATTGGGGTCTTTCCAATTACTTAATATAATGTATTGATTATCAGAATTTTTAAGTTGATGGTTTACTTGCAATTCACCCCAAACATATGCCCCAATTAGTAAAGCGAAAGCTATACCAACTGCCAGACCAAGGATATTGATAACAGAAAATATTTTTTGTTTCCAAATATTTCGCCAGGCTATTTTGATGTAGTTTTTAAACATAATGTTTATTTTATTCGTTTGTATGATCAGATTGCAATCTTATTCAAACAATTTATTCACTCCTTAAACTTTTAACAGGGTTGGCAACAGCCGATTTTACAGCATGAAACCCTAATGAAATAGCAGCAATAATTACTGAAACAGCCCAGGCAATTGCAAATATCCACCAGTAAACATGAATTCGATAAGAAAAATTTTGTAACCATTTATTTATAATGATCAATGACAATGGTGTAGAAATTAATAATGAAACCAATACCATCAGTATAAAGTTATTAGATAGCCAAATACTTATTTGAATAATATTAGCTCCAAGAACTTTGCGTATGCCAATTTCTTTTGTGCGTTGTAAGGACAGTATAGAAACTAAACCAACTAAACCTAATGAGCTAAGTAAAATAGCAACTAAAGCGCCAACCCAAATTAATTTTTGTTGAATTCTTTCCATGTTATATAAACGTCCTATTTCTTCATCTAAAAATTTAAAATCAAATACTTCATCCGGTAAAATCTGGTGGTATTCTTTTTGTAAACTACTTAAAACACTGGAAGTTTGTAATCCGTTAAGTTTTACAGCTAAATTTGTTTGAAGGTGGTTGTCTTCTAAAATAATGGATGGTTCAATTGGTTCTCGCAATGATTTTACGCTAAAGTCTTTGACTACACCTTTAATTATTCCATTAACTTCTCCGGCAAGCAGTCCTTTTCCAATTACTGATTCCTTTTTGTACCCCATTAGCATGGTTGCCATAGTTTCATTAATTAAGAATTCGGGTTTTGATTGATTGCTCCGGATATTTGTGCCATACAATAGCTGTAAACCAAAAGTTTTACAATAAGCGGAATCACCAATAGCAAACCGAGCTGGCCATGTCTCCCATTTCTGCCTATTATCAAACTTAATAGTGGCTCCTCTTTCACTACTGCTAGATGGTGGATTATTAATAAAACTAAATGATTGTATTGCAGGCATTTGTTTCAACCTTTCTGCGAAAGCCTCCTTTTGAGAATTTGAAATTTCTCCTACTGGTATAATCACAACAGATTTCCTATTAAACCCTAAATCTGTATTGGTTAAAAATTGAACTTGCATCATAATAACAATGGTGCATACAATTAATACCTGCGACACTGTATTTTGGAAAACTAGCATCAACCTACTACCAAAACCAGACTTTAAATTCAATATGTTATTTTTTAGAAGCTGTGAAATGCCTACTTTACTAAATAAAAGGGATGGGTAAATGCCAGTTGCCAATGTTAAGAAAATACACATTGAGCCAAAAAATAAATACAGATTTAAATAGGAAATAATATAAAACGGATTGGTATAAAACAACCAATTGTTTACCACCGGAATGCTTATTTGTACAATTACAATTGCAAAACAAACTGCTATTAGCGTGGTAATAAGAGATTCAATAATGAACTGCCCAAAAATTTGACTTGATGAACTGCCAAGTAATTTTCGGGTAGCTATTTCGGGTGCCCGTTTTGCCTGCTGAGCAATGGTTATGTTTATATAATTGAAAATTGCAATCGCAATAATTAGTAGACCTATAATCGTAAGAATCAACAAAAGTGATTTTTGTACCGTACCACCATAACGAGTATCAAAATGAGCCTCTTTTAATGGTAAAAGTTTAAATTGATAATATTTTAAAATATCCTGATAGCCATGCTTTTTAGCTAATGCAATCATCTTACTTTCAACAATGGCTTTTTGGTCAGCATTTCTAAGTTCAATAAAACCATTATTAACGGATGATATATCACCCCAATCAGTATATAAATACTTTTCATCAGCTTTATATCCTGGAATTAACTGAATTAATGAAGCGAAAGACACATATATATCCGACTTTAAATCAGTATTAAATGGATAGGCAGCAATTAATCCAACTATTTTTACAGGTTTCTTGTTGAATAGCAAGATTTTACCAATTGGATCATTTTTTCCGAAATATTTAAAAGCAGTATTTTGTCGGATAACGGCATTACCCGGTTGAGCTAGTGATGATGCATTACCACTAATCCATTGGTGACTAAAAAGTTTAAACCATTCAGGGCTAGTAAATGCCACCGTTTTTTCCTCTTTAAAACGTTTGGTAAAATTTTCATTGGTAACTACAAAGCTTTCTTTATCAATTAAAAATGCAGCTTGTTTCACTTCAGGTACTTCAGTTTTAAGCGTATTTAATTCAGCTAGCGAAGTACCTTTATCATATTCGGTTTTTTGCAGATGTAATTCT
>CAIYNX010000277.1 GCA_903927645.1 uncultured Mucilaginibacter sp. | reverse complement strand
GTCCAAAACAAACTTGTGTTAGAAAAAATAAAGTGATAATTGGAAATAGATTTTTCATAGAATTAATTATAATCTAGTGTTTATTTTTTTTCTAAACTAATTAAATATTTGAACAAATCAAATTAACGATATTAAACTGTCAACAATTTCACCGCCCCCGCCGTCTAATTCTCCAGCCTTCAGACAACTATGCCAAGAAAAGCATCTCCACAACCCCTACCTCACCCGCTCCTCCACCTTCGCCAATTCCTTTAAATTGCTTTCGGGTTTATCCAGGTAAAAATAGGCGGTGGCGGCGTAGTCGTCGGTTCGGTAAAAATTCACCCAGCCTTTTGGGGTTTTGGGGTTGTTGAGAGATTGGGGCTGGTCGAGCAGTCGGGTAAAGCCCGTGTCGTTGGCAATGGTAATGGGTTGCAAGCGTACACCTTTGGCTATCAATTGTTTTACTTGCTCATCCGTTCCGCCGCCAATTTGTTGTATGGTGGCCCTAAATTGCCGGTAAAAATAAATAGCATCGGGTATATGGAAGCGGTAAAAAGCATATTGCCTTTTGGTGGTATCGGCCAAATAACAGCCCTGGTATTGCTGGGTAAAGGTACCTTCGCCCCAGCCCGTGCCAATATAATCTTCGGCACCGGTGCCGTTTATGGTAGGGTAGGCGGTATCGGCATCTATATACATTTTTACTTCGCCCTCGCCCCACCAAGTTTGGCCATAGGCGGCATCCACATTTACCCCCACGTTAACCCCCAAAAACCGACCCTTGCCAGTTACAGTAGGCAGCAATTCAAAATCGGTACCCAACGGTCCGGCACTGGCACGGTGCCAGCAAGCATGGAAATACAAAATATTGGCAGGTGGCGTAGCAAGGCTTATAAAATCAATATCAAAAAACAATAAATCCACCCGGCTTGTGCCCTCATTGCTGAGGGTAATTTTTGCCCCCTTTTTATAAGGCATGGGTATATAACAGTTAAAGCTGCGCCCCTCCGGGTTACTAAACAATGCCGATTGAAAGGCCACCGGCTGCCCCAGGGCGGTACAAAAGAAATCGCCCAGAGGCACATCAACAGCAGGCTTGGATGCGCCATCCCAATACATCCGCAAGCGCAAAGCCCGCAAACTACCCGGCGCACGATCGCGCAGAGTAAGCCATATCCGCTGAACAATTCCGGCCCCATTGCTTTGCAGCAAGGTTTTAGTTTCACCCACTTCCAAAGGCTCAAAGGCATTGCCCTTGGCACTATGATTGGTTTTACCACCCGCACCCGGCAAGCCATTCAGATTTTCGAAACTACTCATACGGCTTTGTTGTCCGCCAGGCATGGTATACAAATCCTGCGCGGCAACCCTGCCCACAAATAACACCACCCCGGCCAAAACAGCCATCCTCAAAAAATTCCCCCTGAAACGCATAAACAATTGGTTTACCAATGTTATTAAAAATAAGCCAAAAAAACAATTTATTGGGTTGGTTGTGGGTTGTGAGTTGAAGGTTGTGGGTTGTATGTTGTGGGAATGAGGATGAAAGCAGCCTTAAAATTAGTTTAATTAATTTCTAACAACTCATTAAGCTTCCTTTTTTAGTAGCTAGTATCAAGTAAAAATGTTAAAGAAGAAAAATTAGGCTCCCTTTTTTGGGTAGCTAGTATCAAGTATCTAGTAAAAATCTTTATGAAGAAAAATTAGGCTCCCTCTTTTTTTAGTATCTAATAAAAACCTTATAGTAGAAAAATTAAACTCCCTTCCGTTAGCCAACGGATGGGCGGGGAGAGAGGCTTAATTTATAATTAAGATAATTTTATTCGCAACAACTCATTAAGCGTCCGCTTTTTTTAGTAGCTAGTATCTAGTAAAAATCTTAAAGAAGAAAAATTAAGCTCCCT
>CAIYNX010000276.1 GCA_903927645.1 uncultured Mucilaginibacter sp. | reverse complement strand
GTGGTGGCAAGTCCTTTTTCTTTTAAACCTAAAATTTCATCAAATTTCCCAGCTTCAAATCCTTCCATAGGGCAGGCATCAACACCAATTTCGGCAGCTGCTGTAAGTAATACGCCTAAAGCAATATAAGTTTGTTTGGTAGACCATCCAATTTTTTGATCATCGGGTAAACGATTTACCGTACCAACCATGGTTTGTTCATAACCTTCAACCATTGCTCTATCAATGTTACGAGTAGCAACAATATTATCAACGTATTTATGTACTGAGGCTTCGTCAATATTTGTTTCGGTAGCAAATACTATTACTTGAGATGCGTCTGTTAATTGAGGTTGGCCATAAGCTGCTGCCTTTAATTGTTCTCTAATTTCAGGGTCTTCAACCACTAAAACTTTGAACGATTGCAAGCCATATGACGACGGCGACAAACGAATTGCGGCTAATAAAGTATCTAATTGTTCTTTACTTAATTTTTTTGAATGATCAAATTTTTTTGTGGCATAACGCCAATTTAGTTTTTCTATTAATGACATGTCTTAAATATTTTCCGCAATATTATAGGTAATAACAATGATTGTGGTCATTAATAAGTAATACTTTATAAATCCTATAGATTAGTTATATTTTATGTTCAACTCTTTATTTACAGGTTTTTTTCGTGGACTAGTCGTTATTTTTGTCTTATTTCTTTTTTGTTTTCTTACTTGTGTCCAATTGTATTTCTTTTCCTTTTTCCTCTTGGCGCAATTTTTCTAAATTGTTTTGCTCGTTTGGCTTACCATTTTTGCCTTGTCCTTTTTTTATAGAGTCTTTTTTCGCAAATAATTTCTGAAAAAAGCTGGGTTTGTTTTCTGCTTCACCACCTACTGGTATTGCATCATCATTTCCTTGTTTTATCAAACTATCAATAATTGCAGAATCGGCCAGTTTAACTTTTTGACGAAGACTTTCTTTTAACCTTAATTGATAAAATCCATAGCCTGAACTATCTGCCGTTGTTTTGCCTCTGCTTGCCATCAATCCACCCAATTGTTTAAAATAACCTATTAAACCTGGCCTTAATGAGCCATCAGGCAAAAACGCGTATAACCCTGCCTTTGGGTTTGGAACAATACTAGCCAAGTAAAGGCTCTCACCCAGCGTTAATTCAGAAGGAGACTTATTAAAGTAATAATGTGCCGCTTCACTAATACCATAAACATTACGCCCCCATTCAATTATATTAAAATAAACCTCCAGCATGCGATCCTTGGTCATCAGTTTATTGTTTTCAATAAGCCAAACAATCATAATTTCCTCTACTTTACGGGCTAAAGTTTTTTGTCGACTTAAAAAAGCATTTTTAACCAATTGCATTGAAATAGTGCTACCCCCACGTTTAAACTTCTTGCTTTTAAAATTTGTAGCCAATGATTTCCTGATTGATTCTTCCACAAAACCATGATGCGTATAAAATGAAGGATCTTCGGCTGTAAGTACAGCGTTTTTTAAATCAGTTGAAATATTGGCAAGTTTTGTAAAGTTGGGATTAATAATGGTTATATACCTAGGCGGCATTGGCTTCATTTTTTCGTACGGCGTGTAAACGAAATCATTATTGAGCATGGTAAGGTCTGTTTTGCCATATTTTATAATATGAAATCCATCCTTCTCAAGCCCCGACGAAAAAATTACATCCTCAGGGTTAGCTTCATTTAATGATATATTGAGCTTATAATTCAGTTTCCCGCCCACTTTCATACCTTCTAACGAATCAAATAAACCAATTGGGAATGAATCAAATACATTTTGTGCATCCAACCATCCTGTGTTTATATTTAATTCATAAATTTTGGTAGGTGTTAAAGTGTATTTTATAAATGGATTAAAGGTGATTTTTTTGAGTTTTATGGAGGATGAACTATCGATAGAGATATAATTTTTGCCAATAAATAAGTTGGCGTTTATTCCTGCATCAGGCATGATAATATCTCGTGCTGATAAGCCGGGGTGATTTAATAATAAATTGTGTACATGCCAGGAGCCGAATATTCTGGTTTCATCACCACTTCGTTCCACTTTGCTCAAATGTGTATTCAAGGTATCAAAGTTTACTTTAAGGTGAAAACGTTTCTCCAAGAAAGGCAATTCTACTTTTTTTCCATCAGCAAATAAGCTTATATCTATATTTTTATCGGAAGGGCGCATGTTACCCTTCAAGTGCCAAATAGCTAAACCGTCATTAATATTAATGGTTGAATTTAATTTGCTATCAGCAATTGTTGCCTTTTGGGTTAGTATTTTAAAACTCGCACTGTCATTCTTGAACGAAATTATAAAATTACTAATATCCAATTCATCCGGAATTTTATACAATACCTGATTTACCAAATTGTTTGCTAATTCACCTAAATCAGAATTCCCTGAGGATGCCGTACTATCCTTTTTTTTCCTTAAAAGGCAATCAAAATTTTTTATATTATTAATATCTGTTAAATTTAAATGGGCATCTTTTAACTTAACCTCGGCCAGTTTGATATTGCCGGTTAATAATGGCCATAATTTTACTCCAATTTCAAACTTTTTTATTGAAAGCAGGCTATCGCGATTTAAAGGAACAATTGTAATATCAGAAAATGAAACAGTACTTAATCCTGAAAATTTAGCGCTTCCAATTTTTAAATCTAATTTATAATCAGTTTTTGCTTTGAGTTTTGCTTTGATTATTTCGTGCTGAAGTATTGCCTCTCTTTTATTATAAACGATTGAAGCGGCTAAAAATAATAAAGAAATAAAACAGATTGCTGAAATTATAAGGATGCGGGAATATTTGGGGTTAATACGCGGCATGTAAAAAAGTTTGTCCAAATCTAATCTAAAAATTATCCTTTGCAAACGTATTGAAATAGAATTTGTTTTGCTATAAGCAGTTTTTAAATTATCAAGTTTATGTTTTAACGCTTATTTTATCATTT
>CAIYNX010000275.1 GCA_903927645.1 uncultured Mucilaginibacter sp. | reverse complement strand
TTAATATTATGTATTTTAATTATTGGATTGTCTTTTTTAAACCCGCTGGTGCTTTTTGCCTATTTTATTATTGCTCCCCTTATTTTAATGGGTGCCCATGATGTTATACAAAAAAAACAAAGTATAAAAAGAAACTTTCCACTTATAGGACGATTGAGGTACGTTTTGGAACGAATTCGCCCTGAAATTTATCAATATTTTATTGAATCAGATACAGATGGCACACCAATCAATAGAAATGATAGAGCTTTGGCTTATCAAAGAGCGAAACAACAAATTGATACTACTCCTTTTGGAACGCAACTAAATGTCTATGCCGAAGGTTATGAATGGATGGGACATTCAATAAATCCAATTAATACACATCAAATTATAAAGGATCCTAGGGTAATTGTTGGTGAATCAAGATGTGTAAAACCCTATAGTATGAGTGTTTTAAATGTTTCGGCAATGAGTTTTGGTGCACTTAGTCAAAATGCTATTGAAGCTTTAAACGGTGGAGCAAAATTGGGTGGTTTTGCACATAATACCGGCGAAGGGGGTTTGAGCCCGTACCATTTAAGGCAAGGTGGTGACTTAATTTGGCAAATTGGTACTGGCTATTTTGGAGCGCGAGATAAAAATGGCATTTTTTCTGATCAAGAATTTGCCAAAAACGCTATAAAACCTGAAGTGAAAATGATCGAAATAAAATTATCACAAGGAGCAAAACCTGGTCATGGTGGTATTCTGCCTGCTTTAAAAAACACACCAGAAATTGCAGCGATACGCCTTGTTGAGCCTGGTACTACTGTTTATTCACCACCCTTTCATAGTGCTTTTAGTAACCCGATTGAGTTAATCAAATTTATCGAAAAGTTACGTGAACTTTCAGGAGGTAAACCAATTGGATTTAAATTATGCATCGGTATTAAGAGTGAATTTTTATCAATTTGTAAGGCCATGGTTAATTTGAAAAGTTATCCGGATTTTATTACAATTGATGGTGGTGAAGGTGGCACCGGAGCTGCACCACCAGAATTTTCTAATTTTGTTGGAATGCCTCTTTTAGATGCACTTGCATTTGTCGACAACGCTTTAAGGGGGTTTGGGATTAGAAACGAAATTAAACTGATTGCCTCGGGCAAAATATTTTCCGGATTCCATATTATTAGGGCAATGGCCCTTGGTGCCGATGCATGTAATAGCGCAAGAGCAATGATGATGGCATTGGGCTGTATTCAAGCATTAAGGTGCAATACAAACGCATGTCCAACTGGTGTTGCAACTCAAAATAAGTCTTTAATGAAGGGTTTGGTTATTGATGATAAAAAATACAGAGTTGCAAATTTCCATAAGCATACTGTTGAAAGCTTTGTTGAATTAATGGCAGCAGCAGGCATAGATGATTTGAAAAAAATTAACAAGTCACATTTGTTTAGAAGGGTACAAATGGATCAAATTAAATCATTTGAAGAAATATTTCCAACCTATAAAAACAAACAATTTTTGGACGACAAGTTAATACCAGAAGAAATTAAATTCGATTTAAAAACTGCTAATGGAGAATTTTTTAGTTAATTCGATTTGTACATTTAAATTCTGCACTAATTTGAATTTTTATAATAGAGTTGTTTAATTTGAGGAAATCGGCTTAATACTTACTACACTATCAACAACAAAATTACTCATACCACGCCAAGGTAAAGTGCTTATATATTCTTTATAATGTAATTCGAGATAGGCACCTGCGTTGTTATTAAGCTGATTTGCAACTTTTTGGTCAACTACAGAGAAAACAAATTCATTTGATTGGATGCTCCCTTGTACCGGGCTTCGAACACCTGATTGAATAACTCTACCTTCGTATGTTTTGAATATGTAACCCTTATGAACAAAATAATTCATGGTTCCGGCTTTTACCCCATCACCAAATACAAAGTAATAGCGATAATAAATAATACCTGCTAAAAATATAAATAAAATTGATAAAACAATTAAAACTACTCTTTTCATAACAAAAGTAAAAATTATATAAAAGTAATAATATTTGAAATAGCGTGGTATTTAAAAAATACTTTTTTTAAACAATTTTAATTTAATCTATTTGGTGGTGTTGAAACAATTTCTCCAAACTCATTTACGTATGCAATCATATTCTCCATCTCACCACCAGCAGAATTTTGTTTGCGTTCCATTTTTCTTTGTTCCTTATCTTCCTTTTTCTTTTGTTTGTTTTTTTCGAGTTGCTTTTTCATAAAAGTTGCCTGAGATTTTGCCATTTTTGAGGAATAATGTTAGTGATCCTAATTGTATTTTGGTAAAGTATTATAGCAGAATGCCAGTTAACACCAATAAGGACTGAATGATGCTAAGGTAATACAAAAAATTATAATTTATTTTAAAATTTAATTTCTTTTTAATTTTTAATGAAAAAGTAAACTTAAACCACAAGCTGTAAACATACTATGATTTTAATTAAAATAAAGTATTAAGCGCTAATTGTAATTATGGTAATTTTTGAAATTTAGATAGCCAAGTTTATTCGAAATAGCTTTATTGATATTAATGAGAAAACTTTAGGAAGTATTATTTATTTAATACTAAAAAAAAAATTGGAAATATGATTGTTATTACTAAATTAATGTATGAATTTAATATTTATTATTAGTGATAGGTATCCTAAATTTTAACAATTTTAGAGGTTAATAGTTAAGATGATCCTTAAATATTTTTGTAATTTTTTTCTCTTATAATAATTTAATTAATTACAACCAAGGAATCAATAGGTCTTAACAATGAAACAATTTTCTAGGGGCCTTTTTAAATTTGGTTAGATTATTAAAGGAGAAAATTAATAGAATTGCTATTATGAAAGAATTTTTAATAAATTTAGTAGAAAGTATGGAGTAATTAATTTAAAAAAATTGATCTAAAAATTAATTACTCCTAAAAAGTTGAAGATACTACCAACCGATACCTTTTTTAGCGTTACCATTTTTTATGTGTTCTTCGGCAGTAGATTTACCCAAAATAGCCGCCATTTTATTTCCTTCGCTATCTTTACCGGTTGCAATATACCTGCCAGATTTAATATCAATTACCGGGTCGATCATAGGTACATTTTTAGTTTTAGTTTTCACAGAATAAGCTGTAATTCCAGATGTTGTTGCCATGTTAGGGTTTAATTAAGTTTTGATTTTGAATTTGTTCTTTATCGGTTTTTGTTGATTTTATTGGTTATAATGGTTATCATATCCTTTAAAAGATGGCAAGGTATAGATAATTTTTACAAACAACAAAGTTTATTAGTAAGTAATTCCAATTCTAAATTTACCAATCATCAAAATTAAATTACGTTTGTTTAGTTTATTAAACTTTTAAATCTAAAAAATAAAATTTAAAATAATTATGCAATCGCTCTATGAAATAAATTTAATATATTAATACATATGGCAAATTTTGATTTGAATAATTTCTGTGATAATTTATATTTATTAATTGTTATTGATTCAATAAAATAACTTTAAGAATGTACTCTAATGTTAAAATAGATTCATAAATCTATTCAATAAAAAATTATAATTAGTTTGATGATCTATTCTTTGATTTTATCAAATTACAATTTAATGTAAAGCTTAAATAATGTTAAAATATGTAAAAAAAGCGTAATTGATTGTATTTATATAATCTAAAAAGCGTTCTTTTGCTAAATAATCAAATATGAAGAAAAATTCACTTATTTTTATTTTATTACTAGTTGGTTTATTATTTCAAGAGTGCAAGAAAGATACGTACTCTTCAACTGCATCTGCACCTTTTTCATTAATAGCCACAATTAACGATACATCCTGGACAACTGATACAGTTACCGCAATATTAACCTATACATCTGCATCACAGAGTAAGAAATTTGAGTGTACCGGAACTGCTTTTAATAAAAGAGTTTATTTTTCTGTTCTACAAAAGGGCCAATTAAATAATAATTCAAGTTTTCCAATTGCCGATTATTCAAATAGTTCACCTAACGTTTCCACTTCATATTTCTTAAATATAAAGAATTCAAATGGAGTATATGCTTTTACTCAACAGGGAAATGTTGCTCCAGGTTCCGGATTTGTAAATATTACCGCTATTGATTCTGTAAACAATTTGATTACCGGAAACTTTTCCTTTACCTCAAGTTCAATTACTTACGGAACAGATGGACAAATAAAATCTGTTCATAACGACCAAATTCAATATGGAGGTTTTACAAATTTGCCATTTAAATTTGTAAAACAATAATGATTTTTTTTGTAAAAAATATTTCAAAACAAATAGTCAAAATTTAATAACACCTAAAATAATTTTATTGAATTGGAAAAGGTAAAAGCTGTATTTTTAGACAGAGATGGTGTTTTAAATAAGGAAATTGGTGATTACGTTTGTAGTTTTAATGATTTTGTTATTCTTGATAATTTTGAAGCATTAAAATCAATTGTTGATAAAGGATATATTTTATTGGTTGCAACTAATCAAGGCGGTATAGCTAAAAGTTGGTATACTATTTCAGAGTTAGAAAAAATGCATCGTTATTTAATTGATACCTATAAAAATAACGGTATAAAAATAACTGATATATTTTATTGTCCGCATCATCCTGATTTTACTGGTGAATGTGATTGCCGAAAGCCTAAACCCGGCTTGCTATTACAGGGCATACAAAAATATAATATTGATCCCAATCTTTCATATTTCATAGGAGACAGAGAACGTGATATTGAAGCTGGTAATGCTGCGGGGTTAAATGGGATATTAATTAATAGTAACCAACCATTAATTGAAATAATCCATCTTATCAAATAAAACCTAATTTTCCTCTTTTAAAAATTTAATTAAGTTATTCGAAGTAAAATCTATTTTTGCATTATACTTTTAAAATAGTTAATGAATTTTAATAAATATTTAAACCATCTTGATTCGGTAATTTTAGGCATAATCGGTTTTTATGCAATTCATTTATACACGGCATATAGTGGCGTAGGAATATCGCCAGATTCTATCATGTACGCTAGTACTGCGACTAATTTGCAGAGTCATGGTACAATCATAACCTTCAATAAAACACCCTTAGTATTCTTTCCCGTTTTTTATCCTTTTTTCTTAGCGATAATTCAGTTCTTATCTAATGTAAATCCATTTAAAGCGGGACCAATAATTAATCAAATATTATTTGGTTCAGTAATTTTTAGTAGTGGTTATATAGTATCTAAATTTTTACCATCCTACAGAATATATAAAGTAATTGTCTTATTGGTCATTATCTTAAGCCCAGGTTTATTGGAGGTTTACTCCTATCTTTGGTCAGAAACCTTATTCATTTTCGAAATAATACTCTTCATAGTATTATTCGGAAATTATCAAACAAATCCAACCAAAGTAAATTTTTTATCAGTTTGTATAATTACAAGTATTGCATGCATTACTCGTTATGCAGGTGTAACTATCATTGGAACAGGATGTTTATTAATACTTTTAAACAATCAATTTAATTTAAAACGTAAAATTTTAAATTTTATAATATATGGTTTTGCTTCTATATCACTTCTAGTTTCTAATTTGATTTTAAATAGGATATCAACTGGGCTTAGCACAGGAACAAGAGAGCCATCAATAACACCATTTTCAAAGAACCTTTATTACATTGGTACTATATTGTGCGACTGGGGAAGTTTAGGTAAGGAAACATATGTTTTTGCAATTTATATTGCCTTTTTTATTTTGTTTTCATTATTAGCCTATTTTGGATACAAAATATATAAGAAAGATCTAAATAATTACGAGGCTATAGTATTTGCCTTCTCAATTATTTATATTTTATTTATATTAATAACTGCAACTATATCCAGATTTGAACGAATAAATAGTAGATTATTATCCCCAGTAATTATACCTTTAATTTTATCCTGTACTTGTTGGATTTTAGAAATTATTAAAAATTCGAAACGATTAATTAAATATGCTATCGTAACAACCTCAATTATATTGATGTTGATTTTTTCATATTCAATCTATCAGATTGATTGGCAAAGGTATGACGATGAAAAGGATTATGGTGTGCCGGGTTATAGTGATGACGACTGGAATAAGTCGGAATTTGTTTCATACTTAAAAAATAATAAAAAAATATTTAAAGCAGGAATTCCAATATTTTCAGATGCAAATGAAGCAGTGTATTTATTCACTGGTTTACAATCAGAATTGTTACCGCATAAATTTTTTAAAAACGATTTAAAGAAATTTTTTGCAAAAAAAGAATTTTACTTGATTTGGTTTGATAAGTTGTCAAATACTGAAATCTTAAATTTGCAGGAAATTATTCGTGTTAAAAAAATGATACTAATTGTAAAAGAAAAAGAAGGTGAGGTTTATTACCACAGTGATGTAAAGTAAATTTTTTTTTCAAACACGAATTTTGGTCAACATTTTTGGGTTCCTAATAAATACTTAATACAATTTATGTTCCTAAAAAGCTTTATATGTAAAAACATCTAAGTATATTTGTATGAAATATTAAAATTGGTACTATAACTTAATTTTGCCAATACTAAAATGAACAGTTCTAAAATGCATTTTCTCCATCTCCATCATCGCTATTTTAAAGCGAATTGATTAGATATGCACCTATTAAATACCATTTCTGTTCAAATTTTATTCATCTCCTTATAATTTATTAGTGAAAAAACTTAAAATTGCTATCCAAAAATCTGGAAGGCTCAACGAAAGATCTGTTGAATTATTAAAAAATTGTGGTCTAAATTTTGAGAATTATAAAAGCTCCTTGATTTCTCCTGTATCAAATTTCCCACTTGAAATTTTGTTTTTAAGAGATGATGACATACCTGAATATGTTCAAGATGGAATTGCAGATTTAGGTATAGTTGGAGAAAATGTTATAAATGAAACAGAAGTTGAAGTTGCATATTTGCAGAAATTAGGTTTTGGCAAATGTTCATTAAAAATAGCAGTTCCAAATAACAATCAAATTTTGTCATTAAATGATTTAAATGGAAAATCTATCGCTACCACCTACCCTGTTATTTTAAGTAAGTTTCTAAAATCAAATAATATTGAAGCCGAAATTAGAACAATTTCAGGTTCTGTAGAAATTTCACCTGGTCTGGGTCTTAGTGATGCCATTTGTGATTTGGTATCAACAGGTGGAACTCTTAAAAGCAATGGATTAATAGCTTTTGCTGATGTAATGTCGTCTGAAGCTGTGCTAATAGGTAGCAAAGAATCTGAAAAATCATTACTTGTTAATGAGCTTATTCAACGAGTTCAATCAGTTCTTCGTGCTAAAGAAACCAAATATGTTGTTTTGAATATAGAAAAGAATAATCTTCCTATAATTTTAAAACTTTTACCGGGCGTTAAAAGTCCAACAATTATTCCTTTAGCAGAAGAGGGTTGGGTTGCGGTTCATACCGTTATTCCAGAATTTGATTTTTGGGAGAAAATAAATAAGTTAAAAACTGCAGGAGCGCAAGGAATTGTTGTAATGCCAATTGAAAAAATCATATTGTGATAAATTGAATAAATACCTTAGTTGTATCAAAAAAAATTGAGGACTTTATTGAAAAAGATAGGATGAAAAGATATAACTATTCTGAATTAAGTGAACAAGATATTCAAATTCTTGTTAGGCGGAATTTCGACCCCAACGATAATATTCTTAATATAGTTAATGATATTATAAGCCATGTTAAGCAAGACGGTGATACTGCATTAATAAATTATGCACTTAAATTTGATGGTGTTATATTAAACAAACTTTATATTGATAAAGCTGAGCTTGAGTTATTAGCCAGTGAGGTTACGCCTGATCAAAAATTTGCCATAGAAGTTGCTTATAATAATATTTATAAATTTCATGAGGCTCAACTTAAAAAAGAAGATAAAATTGAGACCACTAAAGGAGTAACTTGTTGGCGAGAGTTCAGAGCAATTGAAAAAGTAGGGCTATATATTCCAGGAGGGAGCGCAGTTTTGCCAAGTACATTTTTAATGCTTGGTATACCTGCAAAAATTGCTGGTTGTTCAGAAATTATAGTTTGTTCTCCACCACAAAAAAATGGAAAAGTAAATAGATTTATTGCATTTGTGGCATTAAAGCTAGGTATTGAAAAGGTTTATACTGTTGGTGGCGCGCAAGCTATTGCAGCATTGGCCAATGGAACTAAAACTATTAACAAAGTGGATAAAATTTTTGGTCCTGGGAATCAATTTGTAACCAAAGCCAAAACAATAATCCAATCAACTACAAACACAGCAATTGATATGCCAGCTGGGCCCTCAGAAGTTTTAATTATAGCTGATGAAACCTCCAACCCTAAATTCGTAGCTGCCGATTTGCTTGCACAAGCAGAACATGGTTCTGATAGCCAGGCTATATTAGTTTGTACATCTAATTTAATTATTGATAACGTATTAATTGAATTAGAAAAGCAAATTTTGGATTTACCACGGGTAGAAATAGCAAAAAAAGCAATAACAAATTCTTATATTATTACAGTAAATAATTTGATGGAGGCAATTAACTTTAGTAATGAATATGCACCTGAGCATCTTATTTTAGCTACAGAAAATTGGCAAAATATTATAGATTTTATAATTAACGCAGGTTCGGTTTTTTTAGGCAACCTTACTCCTGAAAGTGCGGGAGATTATGCCTCAGGAACCAATCATACTTTGCCTACAAGTTCATTTGCTAAAGCATATTCAGGAGTATCTGTTGATTCATTTGTTAAAAAAATTACATTTCAACATATTTCTGCTGAAGGCTTAGGTAACCTAGGACCAATAGTTGAAGTTTTAGCAGAATTAGAAGGTTTGCATGCACATAAAAATGCTATTAGTATTCGTTTAAAATAGGAATTTATTTACTAAAGATTATTAATAATTATATTATAACATGTTTGATATTAATAAACTATTAAGAGAAAATATTAAGAGGCTTATCCCCTATTCATCGGCTCGTGATGAATATCAAGGCGAAGCAAGTGTGTTTCTAGACGCAAATGAAAATTCATTTGGTTCACCATTAAACCATCCGTATAATCGTTATCCGGATCCACTCCAGGTAGAATTAAAAAAAAAGATAAGTACTATAAAAGGAGTTCCTAATCAAAATATTTTTTTAGGTAATGGTAGTGATGAGGCCATTGATATATTGTTTCGCAGTTTTTGTAATCCGGGAATAGATAATGTTATTCTAATGCCACCCACTTATGGGATGTACCAAGTTTCGGCTAATATAAACGATATAGAATCTAGAAGTGTAAAATTAACAGCCGATTTTCAATTAAATATAGACGGAATAGCAGAGGCTATTGATAACCATACAAAAATCATTTTTATTTGTTCTCCTAATAATCCTACCGGAAACTCAATTAACCGCTCGGATATCGAGACACTAATGGCAAATTTTGAGGGTATTATAGTGGTTGATGAAGCATATATAAACTTTAGCAGGCAAAGAAGCTTTATACAAGAATTAACTGAATATAGTAATCTTGTTGTTTTACAAACACTTTCAAAGGCTTGGGGCTTAGCTGGATTAAGAGTTGGAATGGCTTTTGCCTCTCAAGAGATAATTGAAGTTATGAATATGGTAAAGCCACCATATAATATGAATGATGCTTCGCAACAATTAGCTATTCAAGCTCTTCAAAAGATTGATCAGGTAAATGATTGGATTAAGCAAACAATAATACAAAGAGATTTACTGGTTATTGGATTGAAAGATTTTGAGTTTGTACTTGATATTTATCCTTCTGATGCTAATTTTATTTTGGTTAAAACAATAAATGCAAGTGTCATTTATAATTTCTTAGTAAAAAATGGAATTATAGTACGTGATAGATCTAGAATTGAATTGTGTGAAGGCTGTTTACGTATAACAATTGGCACGCCAATTGAAAATGAATTATTAATAGAAACTTTGAAAAAATTCAAATGAGTGAGCGCCAAAAAATACTTTTTATCGACCGTGATGGCACTATTATCAAAGAAACAATAGATGAACAAATAGATTCATTTGCTAAATTGGAGTTTTACCCCGGTGTATTACAATTTCTCCCGAAAATTGCGAAAGAATTTAACTTTGAATTGGTGATGATAACCAATCAAGATGGGTTAGGTACAAATTCATTTCCTGAAGAAACTTTTTGGCCAGTTCAAAATTTTATTATAAAAACACTTGAAAATGAGGGTGTAGTTTTTAATAATATTTGTATCGATCGTACTTTTGCTATCGAAAACGCAAATACTAGGAAACCTAAAACAGGATTGTTAACCAAATACTTTAATTCGGATATTTATGACCTTGAAAATTCATTTACAATAGGCGACCGTTTAAATGATATTCTTTTGGCTTATAATCTAGGTGCCAAATCAATTTGGATAAATGAAAATAAGAATTTAGGAATCAATGAATTCAATGAAATTGAATTGGATAATATTATTAAAAATAATGTTAAACTTGAGACAACAAATTGGAAAAATATATATGAATTTTTAAAACTTGGAAAAAGGGAATATATACACAAACGTATAACCAAAGAAACTGAAATTTATATTAAAATAAATATTGATGGAAAAGGTGAGTCCAAGATCATTACTGGTCTCCACTTCTTTGATCATATGCTTGACCAAATAGCCCGGCACGGAAATATTGATTTAGAAATTATAGCAAATGGTGATTTACATATTGATGAACACCATACAATTGAAGATACAGCTATTGCTTTGGGTGAAATTTTTGCTCAAGCACTTGGGGATAAAAAAGGAATAGAACGGTACGGATTTTCTTTGCCAATGGATGATTGTCTAGCTCAAGTAGCAATTGACTTTGGAGGTAGAAATTGGTTAGTTTGGGATGTAGAATTTAAAAGGGAAAAAATTGGAGAAATGCCCACCGAAATGTTTTTCCATTTTTTTAAATCTTTTACTGATGCAGCCAAATGTAATTTAAATATTAAAGCTGAAGGCCTAAATGAGCACCATAAAATAGAGTCTATTTTTAAAGCATTTGCCAAAGCAATAAAAATGGCAGTTAAAAGGGATGCAGATAATATGGTTTTACCTTCTACAAAAGGAGTTTTATAACTAATAATCTTTGATTACTAATTTGTTAAGTAGTAGCAAATTGAATATCGATAAAAAATGATTGGAATAATTTCATACGGTGCAGGTAATATTTTTTCATTAACATCCGCTTTATTGCGATTGAATATTCCCTACGGAATTATAACCAATTCCTCAGATTTTGAATTGTATGATCGTTATATTATTCCTGGTGTAGGGCATGCAGGTTCAGCAATGGATAAATTAATAAAGACTGGTTTTGTTCCAATAATTAAATCACTTAAAAAACCAACATTAGGAATATGTGTTGGGATGCAATTACTAACATCTTTTTCTGAGGAAGGTAATTCAGACCTCTTATCAATATTCCCAATTAAAACATTAAAATTTACAAATAGCATCGGGTTTAAAGTTCCTCATACTGGTTGGAATAGGGTTTATTTTGATAAAGGAGAAAAACTTTTTGAAAATATTCCAGCTGGTTCACATTTTTACTTTGTACATTCATACTTTATTGAGTATAACAACGAATATACTTTGGCCTCAGCAAACTATAACAAAAAGTTTTCTGCTTCCATTTGGAAAAATAATTTTTATGGCGTTCAATTTCACCCAGAAAAATCAGGAGTTTATGGTGAATATTTACTAACTAATTTCTCAAAAATTTAATAAAATGTACATTATACCAGCAATTGATATATTAAATAAAAAAGTGGTCCGATTAAGGGAAGGCGATTATGGACAAGTAACGGAATATGATGTTACATTGGAAGAGATGATTGAAAAGTACCAATCAAATGGTACAAACTTTATACATATTATTGATTTAAATGGTGCAAAAAATGATTTTAGTAACCAGAGTTATCTTTTTGATGTTATAAAGAAAACAGATATGAAAGTGCAATATGGTGGTGGAATCAGAAGCATTGAAAAAGTAAAGGAATTGATAGATTCTGGTGTACATAGGGTTATAGTTGGTACACAAGCATTAACTAATCCAACCTTTTTAGATGATTTAAGTAAGGAGATTTGTGGAATCCATCAATGTTCAAATCAAGTAGTTGTAGCTATAGATGTATTAGATGAAGTTATTAAATATTCAGGTTGGATGGAAAGCTCACCCATAAAATTGTTAGATTATGTTGATAAATGTCTTTCATTAGGTTTCTTTCGCTTTTTATGTACTGATATTAATAAAGATGGCAAACTAGGTGGAGCAGGTATTCAATTATATGAAAAATTACTTGATCATTCGCCATTTATTAAACTAATTGCTTCGGGTGGTGTAAGCAGTTTGGAAGATATTGAAAAACTTAACCATTTAAATATTGAATCATGCGTTGTTGGAAAAGCAATTTATGAAGGGCATATAACAATTGATGAAATAAAAAATTGGAATCTGGAATCATTAATTTCAATATGAATCCATCAGGAGGTTTAGCTAAAAGAATAATTCCTTGTCTGGATGTAAAGGACGGACGTACAGTAAAAGGAGTGAACTTTGTAAACCTACAAGATGCTGGAGATCCGGTTGAACTGGCATGGAATTACTCAAATCAAGGTGCAGATGAGTTGGTATTTTTGGATATAACTGCAACCGTTGAACGCAGGAAAACCATAGTAGAGCTTGTTAAAGCAGTTGCTCGACAAATAAATATACCATTTACCATTGGTGGTGGTATAAATGAGATCTTGGATGCTGATGCTTTATTAAATGCAGGTGCTGATAAAATATCAATCAACTCAGCAGCTGTTAGAAACCCTCAATTAATTAATCAAATGGCAAAGGCATTTGGCGTACAATTTGTAGTTGTAGCAATTGATACCAGGTTAATAAATAAAAAAAACATAGTCCATTTAAATGGTGGAAGAATACCAACTGCTTTAGAAACGATTGATTGGATAAAGGAAGCCGAAGATAGAGGTGCAGGAGAAATATTGTTAACATCAATGGATCATGATGGTACAAAAGCAGGCTTTGACAATCAATTATTAGAATTAGTTAATAAAGTAGTAGGAATTCCTGTAATAGCTTCAGGAGGTGCTGGAACTGCTCAACACTTCGTAGATGTTTTTACAAAAACCAATATTGATGCAGCGTTAGCTGCATCAGTTTTCCATTATGGTGAAATTTTAATCCCTGATCTGAAAGAAATTTTATACAATAAAAATATCGAGGTTAGGTTATAGAACTCTAATTGAGTTATAAATTTTCTTTGAGTTTTAATTTAACGATCATTATTTCGAATTTACATTTTAAAATAAACTCAATTTTAAATTATTTTTAATGAATATAGACTTTAGTAAATCAGTTGGACTGGTACCAGTAATTATACAGGATGAACAAACACTTGAAGTACTAATGTTAGGGTACATGAACGCTGAAGCCTATGAAAAAACTGTATATGAAAATATTGTAACTTTTTTTTCGCGTTCAAAAAATAGGCTTTGGACTAAAGGTGAAACTAGTGGTAATTACTTTCATGTTAAAAGTATCAATGCAGATTGCGACAATGATACTCTACTTATAAAAGTAGAACCAATTGGACCAGCCTGCCATACCGGCGAACGTAGCTGCTTTAAAACAGCTTACAATCAGAATTTTATTCTGCAATTAGAAAGGATAATCAAGGATAGATATGATAACCCTAAGGAAGGTTCATATGTAAATAAATTACGTAATAAGGGTATCAACAAAATAGCTCAAAAAGTTGGAGAAGAGGCAGTTGAAACCGTTATTGCAGCATTAAATGAAACAGAATTTGACTTAATAAATGAGTCATCTGATTTAATTTTTCATTTAATTCTCCTATTGAAAGAAAAAGGTCTGAGCCTTGAAAGGATATCAAAAAATTTGGAAGAAAGGCATAAATAACCTATCCAAAAAGTAATTAAGTTTATATGGTTGTTAAAAAGAAGGGTGAATTAATAGGGCATAATAACCCAATTTTTACTTTAGAACTTTCAAATAAACCAGAAATTTTATTTTCGGGAGGTAATGATAAAGGATTGGTTGAGTGGAGCTTAAAGCGCAATGAGTTTATTAAAATACTTTTTCCGGTTCAGTCTTCAATTTATGCAATCCATTGCCCTGTTTTATACCCTTTGATATTTGCAGGTTTAAGAAATGGTGATATTGTTGTTTACAGTTTTATAGATCAAAAAATAATAACTATTCTAAAACATCATAATACCCCTGTTTTTGATATTAAGTCAATCAAACATAAAAATGAATTAATAGCTACAGCTGAGGACGGTACTATTTCCATTTGGGATATAAAAAATTTGACCCTTTTACATACTATAATTTTGTCAAAAGACACAATAAGATGTATCGCCATATCACCGGATGAGAAACTAATTGCTTTTGGATGTAGAGATACTAAAATTAAAGTATATAAAACGACAGATTTTTCATTGTTAAAAACTTTAGAAGGTCATAGTTTACCAGTTTTTTCAATCCAATTTTCTCATAATAATGAATATTTAATTTCGGGTGGTAGAGATGCACAGGTAAAAGTTTGGGATATGTTTACCTATATTGAAATAATTAATATTCCGGCCCATTTATTTGCTGTTAATAGCATTGCAGTGCATCCTTATCTACCCTATTTTGCAACTGCTAGTATGGACAAAAGTATTAAAATATGGAGTTTAGAAGATTTTAAACTTTATAAAACAATAAATTTAGAAAAAGGATATTTAGGACACAGATTATCAATAAATAAAATTGTTTGGAAAGACAATGATTTAATATCAACAAGTGATGATAAAAGTATAATTATTTGGGAAATAATTATTTAAGGTTTAATTATTCTCTTTATTATTTGAAGCTTGTGCGTATAATGCTTTAATTCTTCTGAGTAAATACCCTTTTCATCAATTATATCAATCTTAACTTTTCCAGAAGCATGTATGATAGTGCTTGAATTTAATAACATTCCTACATGGGCAATATTACCCTCATTATTTTCAAAAAAGGCAAGATCACCTAATTTAACATCTTGCAAACTACTAATCTCAATACCTTGAGAAGCTTGTAAACTAGCATCTCGTAGTAAGGTAATACCATTAAGCTTAAAAACTGCTTGTGTAAAACCAGAACAATCAATTCCAAAATGAGTTCTACCTCCCCACTGGTATGGTGTGTTGAGAAATGAAATAGCTGCTTCCATTAAATTTTCATGAAAACCAATATCACCAATTATTTCAAATTTCTCATTTCCTAAATGACAGGTTGTGCCTTCTAAAAATGTTAATGAACTACAAACTGGTAGATATAATACACTATTATTGGCAATTTTCCATGCTTGAGTAACTGCCCTATTAGTTAAAGGTGGAGGAGTGTGTTTATATTTTTTGTAGGCAAAATGAGCAAGCATTATAAATTGCAACCGTCCAATCCAACCAATATAATTATCAAAAGAAGTAATAATTTTTACCCAACTTCCCTTCCATTCAGTTATTTCGAATATTTCGCCAAATAATATTTGTGATACTTGTTCGCTTGTATCATTAGGTTCTGAACGCAATGGAATTACTGCAAGGTTACAAATACCATATTCCATAAATTATAATAAAAATATCAATTTTAACAATGGTTAAAAATATATTATAATTTTTAAAATAACAATAATTCAAAAAAATAACCTGTTATTCATTTAAATGAAGCCATTCTTTTTTGGCTAATAATTCTTCTTTTGATTCTCTTACATCTTCATCATCTACACAACAATCAACCGGACAAACTGCCGCACATTGTGGTTCATCATGAAAACCAACACATTCTGTACATTTGTCTGGCACAATGTAATAAATATCATCGGAAAGAGCGGATTGACTTTCCTCTGCATTTAAAGTATTTCCGTCACCAAAATCTATAAGTCCTTTTAAACCAGTTCCATCCGAAAATCTCCATGCTGCACCTGCATCATAAATAGCATTATTCGGGCACTCTGGTTCGCAAGCACCACAATTAATACATTCGTCGGTGATTTTAATCGCCATAATATTGTTTATTTCTTTTAATCTAAATTAACTTTGTCTTTCCTAATAAAGCTGCAAATATAATAAAAAAAGACCTCAAGGGTTTATTTGCTTACCATATATATGTCAAAATATAACTATAAAATGCTCGAAAATACTTACATCGAACTCGGAAAACAATTATCGCATCCTGACGCTCAATTAATTAATATAATTCAAAATGAAAAATATTATAATGCATGGTTCACACCAGAAAATGTACTAAAGGCTATTAATTCAACGGCTAAAATGCTAAACGAGGTTTCACTTAAAAAATGGTTAATTAATTATGATTTTAGTAAAAATCCAACCAATAAAAAGGTTGGGTTAATTTTAGCAGGTAACTTGCCTTTGGTAGGCTTACATGATGTGTTATGTGTACTTATTACCGGTAACATCGCATTGATAAAATCTTCATCGCAAGATGCTCGACTAATTAAGTATATTTTAGAGAAGCTTACAGAAATAGATACGACTCTAATTAATAGATATTACTTTATTGATAGATTGGAAGATTTTGATGCAATTATTGCTACCGGGAGTAATAATTCATCCAGGTATTTTAATTATTATTTTGGAAAGGTACCACATATTATTCGTAAAAACCGTAATAGCTTAGCTGTTTTACCAGGTAATGAAAATTCAGAACAGATTTATGAGCTTGGTTTTGATATTTTTGATTATTATGGACTTGGTTGCAGAAATGTATCCAAATTACTGGTACCTGTTGATTATAATTTTAATTTCTTCTTTGAAAGTATAGAAAAGTTCGAACCTATCATCAACCATCATAAATACAATAATAATTATGGATATAATAAATCCATCTATTTGGTAAATTCCGACAAACACTTTGATAATAATTTTTTATTGTTAAAAGAAGACGATAGGCTAGCCTCACCAATTTCGGTATTGTTTTACCAATATTACAATCAAATAAATGATGCAGAAGATATTATTAATTCACAAAGTTCTCAAATACAATGTGTTGTTACTAATTTGGAGTTAAAAATCAATAATCAAATAGTTGATTTTGGTAAAACGCAACAACCTGAATTATGGGATTATGCGGATGGCGTAGACACTATTAAATTTTTATTGTCTCTATAATTATTTTCTGAATTTTTAACCCCAATAATAATGATTGTTATATGATATTTTAATTTAACTTTTCTTAAATTTATTAGCCAGTTGTTTTAACATTTCATCATTTACAGGTAAGATGGGTCCATCTTCTTTTTTCTTATATGGCTTGTTGTTTAAAATTTTACCATCATTTTTTACTGAATTGGTTGGTTTAAATTGTTCCTTATTTAATAAATGAGCTTCTGTTTTTTCAGTCTTTTCTAATTTGTTTTTTGATAAATCTTCATTGCTTTTATTAGTATTTAAATTTATAGGTAAAATTTCAGGTTTAGTATTTGTAGATTTGATATGTTTCTCGGCTTGCTTCTTGCTATTAAACCTGGTATAAATTTCTTCCAACTTTCTTTTAGTATATAACGGAAAATCACCTTGCATCATCCATGAATAATAGCTAGGCTCAATTTTTAAAACATCTGCAACAGCCTTCCCCTTATGCTTACCAAAATTAAACACTTCTTGTCCATTTTCATCATAAACCATCCTTCCGGCGAAATCAACAGTTTTGTTTAAATTGGTGAAATTATGTAATGCTTCAATGTCATTAACAACCGGGTATGAACTGATTCCCTTTTTATCTTCAAAAGCAACATTTTGGTATCTTTCTACTTGAGCTATAAGGACTTCCATAGTTGCACGTGTATCAGCCTCCGCAGAATGGGCATTCAATATTTGTTTACCACAATAAAATTGATAAGCTGCTTTTAAGGTACGTTGTTCCATTTGGTGAAAGATATTCTGGACATCTACGAAATGCCTCCCTTCCAATTTGAAAATAACTCCAACTCTTAAAAATTCTTCCATTAGCATTGGGATATCAAACTTATTTGAGTTGAAACCAGCAAGATCAGCATTTTCAAAAAATAGTGCTACATCTTTTGCAATGTCTTTAAAAAGAGGTTCATTTTTAATATCTTCATTATATATTCCATGAACTAATGATGATTCTATTGGAATTATCATGTCAGGATTTACCCTCCAAGTTTTTTCATTTTCAGATCCATCAGGTTTTAATTTTATAATTGATATTTCTACTATGCGGTCAATGCCAATGTTTGTTCCGGTAGTTTCAAGGTCAAAAAAGGCTAATGGCCGTTTTAAATTTAATTTCATTAGGGTAGCGTATATATTTTTTTTGAAGATACCTAGCCGAATTCAATTTTACAATTTAAAAATGAAATGAATAGATTCTTAACTATGGTGCAAAGTTGGTAAAATCATTTACAATTATTCAGATAAATATTTTAATCTTTTTTTAAAGTAATAAAATATTTATTACCTTGAAACTTTAATTTGAACCTTAATTTTATGATGAAGATAATAACCTTTCTTTCATTTATTATTTTAATAAACACATCTTTATTAGCCCAAGATTTTCCATTTGGAAGTATTAGCAAAAATGATTTGGTAATGAAAAATTATTCTTTAGATACCTCAGCGCATGCAGTTGTATTACAAGAATTCGGAAAATCACGAATTACAATAGGAAATGACGATAGAATCAAATTATTTTTTGATTACCATGTAAAAGTTAAAATTTTTGATGACAAGGGTTTTGATAATGGTACAGTAAAAGTTCATTTATATAATAATAGTGATAATGATTCTTACGAGGAAATTTCAGGTATTCAAGGTATAACTGTTTTTAATGATGAGAATGGAATTCAACAAGAGGTAGAATTAGAAAAGAAAAAAATTTATCCTGAAAAAATAAATAAGCATTGGGCAGTTTATACGTTTGCATTACCTGGTTTAAAAAAGGGTTGTGTTATTGAATATAAATATTCCATTGAGTCTCCTTATTTCCTTGAAAACCTACATAATTGGGAATTCCAATCGGATGTTCCTAAAATTTATTCAGAATATGAGGTACATATTCCAGCTTTTTTTACTTATAAAGCCTCTATTAGGGGTGTTTTAAAATTATCAAAAAACTCAGCCACCATTGAGAGTAAATGCTTTGAATCACATGGAGCAAGTTGTGATTGTTCATTATTGATTTATGGAATGGATAATATTCCTGCTTTTATAGAGGAAGATTACATGACTTCGTCTAAAAATTTCATGTCGGCCATTAATTTTGAATTAGAAGAATGGATCAATCCTTATAACGGAGTAAAAACAAAAGCCACTAAAGAATGGAAAGATATTGATTATCAACTAAAAACGGAACAAGCCATTGGTGGTCAAATTAAAAGAAAAGGCCTTTTTAAGGATAAGCTAAATGGTATTTTAGCAGGAAAAGTCAGTGAAATTGATAAAGCTAAATCAATTTATGAATTCATACAAAAAAATATAAAATGGAATAAATTTTGGGGTATTTATAGTAGTGATGGAATTGGTAAAGCTTTAGACTCAAAAAGTGGAAGTGTAGCAGATATTAATTTTGCACTTGTAGCTGCATTAAATGCTGCTGGTTTAAATGGTTCAGCTGTTTTTTTATCAACTCGCGATAACGGTTCCATCAATACCCTATACCCTGGCACTGGTGATTTTAATTATGTTGTTGCAAGGGTAGATATTGGTGATCAATTTTATTTATTGGATGCAACAGATCCTTTATTACCCTTCGGTATACTCCCCCTTAAATGTCTTAATGATAAAGGTAGGGTATTTAGTTTAGATAAACCTTCTTACTGGATGGATTTAAACCTACCTCAAAAGGAGGTGACCTCAAGAGTAATGGAATTTACCTTACAGGAAAATGGTAAAATTAAAGGTACCATTCTTAATTATTATAAGGGTTATGAGGGCTATCAACAAAGGGTAAAAATTAAGAAATTTAACTCGACAGAGGAATATGTTGAAGATTTATCTACTAAATGGTCAAAAGTGAAAATCATAAAATCCGAAATTATTAATCTTGATAGTTTAAATTTACCCCTTGGAGAAAGTTATGAAGTTGAAATAAACTTGTTTGATAAAAACAATTCAGACAAATTGAGCTTCAATCCTTTTTTTATGCACCGAATTGAAACAAATCCATTTAAACTTGCTGACCGCTCCTACCCTGTTGATTGGGGCATGGCATCAGACGATAGGTATATTTTAACCATGCATCTTCCTTCAAATTATATTATTGAAAAACAACCTTCACCTATTGGTTTTTCCCTTCCCAATTCTGGCGGAAAATTTTTATCAGCATTTGATGGAACTGAAAACACGTTCACTTTTTCCAATATTATACAATTTACAAAGTCCATTTATAGTGCTGAAGAATATCCATATTTAAAGGAGTTATATAACAAAATTATACAAACTGAGAAAGCTGAAATAGTTTTTAAGAAAAAGTAAATGAGAACATTTTTAATTATATTAATAACCTCAGTGTTTGCTAATGTTTTAAAAGGACAGCAATATAACACCAATTTAATTTCTAAGGATTTATTAGCTCACTCTAGCGCGGTAATAAGAAATGAGGAAAAAGAAGTAACAGTTGAAGATTTAGATAATACACTTGTCCGTTTTAAAACAGCCATAACGGTTTTAAATAAAAATGGTGATCAATATGCTGTTATCCAACTCCCTCATGATAAAAATAACCTGATTAAATATGTAAAGGGTTATATTTATAATGATATTGGCATACAAATCGGTAAATTTTCAGAAAGCAACTTTGATGATGGAAATGCCTGGGATGGATTTTCATTATTTATAGATACTAAAGTAAAGCACTACGCTCCTTCCGTTCCTACTTATCCTTACACTGTTTATTATGAATATATAATAAAATTAAAACAGACTTTAGCATTACCATCATGGGAACCAATTCTAGATTTCGGCATTTCAGTTGAAAAGAGTTCTTATTTAATAAGTTGCAAACCAAACTTCAATATAAAATATCAGGAAACAAAAGTTCCAAATCAAGTAATTATAGGGAAAGACAAAAATGAAAATATCACTTATTTTTGGTCAGCAGAAAATTTAAAAGCTTTAAAAAGAGAACAATATAGTCCATATTTCAAAAGTGTGGCGGTTGGAGTTAATATTGTACCAGAGAAATATTCTTTTTATGGAATTGAAGGGAATATTGTGAACTGGGAACAATTTGGTAAATGGATGTATGAGAAACTAGTTTCTGATAGGCAATCCCTATCTGAAGAAACTATAGAAAAGATAAAAGATTTAACTAAGGATATTACAGACCCCAAATTAAAGGCAAAAAGAATTTATGAATATGTTCAAAGTAAAACTCATTATGTAAGCGTTCAGGTAGGTATAGGTGGGTGGCAACCCTTTTTGGCAAGTGATGTTGACAAACAAAATTATGGCGACTGTAAAGCCCTGGTTAACTATACACAGGCCTTGTTAAAGGCGGTTGATATCAATTCCTATTATTGTGTTGTTAAAAGTGGTAGGGATTACAAAATAAATATGCCTGATAAACTTCCAGGACTATTCGGGGATCATATTATTTTATGTTTGCCTTTTAAAAATGACACAACATGGGCAGATTGTACCAGTCAAACAATCCCATTTGGCTATTTGGGCGACTTTACTGATGATCGGACAGTTTTAGCTTGTACGCCTGAAGGAGGTAAAATATTACATACTCCTAAATATAAAACGGAGGACAATACCGAATTTAGAAAAGCTATTTTTGAAATAAGCAATAACGGTTTACTTTCAGGAACTATGATTACAAATTTTAAAGGTACCGATTATGAGGATAGGGAATATTTATTTAATGAGCCACAAACTGAACAATATAAAATGGTTCAAAAAACATATCCCATTAATAATATGGAAATTGAAAAATTGGATCTGAAACAAGACAAAAACTTTAACCCTACTACCACAGAAACTATAAAATTGCATGCCGCTGATTATGCTTCATTTGCAGATGGAAAACTTTATTTTATGCTAAACCCTGCCAATAGATTTAAACATTTGCCCAAAAATGAGGTTAATAGAATAAATGATGTATATATAAACCGGGGATATACAGAGAAAGATGAGGTTGTTTTTATACTTCCGCCAAACTATCATTCAGAGAAACAACCACTTGAGGTTATCTTAGAAAAACCTTTTGGCAAATTTTCTGCCAGCATGGAACTAAAAGGAAATCAGCTAATTTATAAACGTAAATTACAAATCTTTGATGGTACCTATAGTAAGGACAATTACAGCGATTTGGTTGACTTTTTTCAAACAGTAATTGATTCGGATGATTATACAGTAAGCTTAATAAAAAATTAAACTATTTATGACCAAAAATTATAATTCCAAGAATTATACCAACCACCATAATAACATATAGTAAAATTTCAGTACTGGCAAATTTTTTATATTTGGTCCAAAAGCCGTATTTGTTTGATTTATTTTCCATTCAAGCGCAAAGTTAATAAACCATAGATTATTTATCACTCTTAAAAGTTGTTTACTTATTTATTAGAAATGACCTCATTATTTATTGAACCAGCTCTTGTAAAATGTTGATACATATAAGGATCATGCAATTGAACAATTATTACACCTTTTGAAGTGCTTGCATGTACTACAAAACCATTTTGAAGGTATATACCCACATGTCCAAATTTACGTCCGTCATAATCATAAAATACCAAATCGCCTTCTACTAGTTCTTCCTCATATTTTCTCTTGATAAAATTAACTTGTTCACTAGTTGATCTGGGTATTGAAATACCAAAAGCTTTTTTCTCAAGTAATTGAGCAAATCCAGAACAATCAATCCCGTTTTTGTCTTGTCCACCAAATTTATACGGAGTACCTAACCATTCATCAATAAAAGCGTAAAGAGCACCATTTTTTATATCTCTTTTATTAACCTTCAGTATTTCTGCATATTTTTCAGCCAATGATGGTTGGGGTTTATCAAAATCTGTGTTTGATGAAATAGTATTATTGGTTTGAGGGTATTTCTTTTTAGTATGGCAGGATGCAAGTATTACCAATGCAAACAATATAATCCATATGCCCTTTTTCATGCCATAAAGTTAAATATGACAACGTTAACTAAACATCGTATATTTTAAACATATCAACATTTATTAAAAAAAAAAGCACTAACATTTTAATATACTAAACGATTATAGCCATTAAATCAGGATTGCAATCAGTGGTTATAGTTAGTATAATAGCCTCTTCTTACTGCTCTTATAACCCTCCTATTTCGACGGTTTTCGTAAAAATCGTTAACTACCAATATGGCATGAATAATGCCTGGTATCCAAAAAAAGATAGTAAGCAGAATATTTAATATAAGGGCACCTAAACGGCCGGTTGAAAATACAGCCAAAGGTGGAAATATGAAACAAAGAAAATAACGCATAGCTAATGTTTTTTATACCATTCTTTGATTGTAAAATAGTTAAATTGTTACTTCAACTATCCTTTTATAACCCTTTGTATTTCATCCAGTTTCATCAATGCTTCAACTGGTGTTAAGGTATTAACATCTAAATTATTAAGCGTATCCCTTATTTTCACCAATACAGGATCATCAATAGAAAACATTTGCATTTGTACTGCCTGTTTTTGTACCTTCCTAATACTTTCTTTAATATGCTCTCCCCCGGTACGTTCGGCTTCTAATTTTTTAAGAATTTCGTTTGCACGGCTTAATACCTTTTGGGGCATGCCTGCCAATTTGGCTACATGAATACCAAAACTATGTTCACTGCCACCCGGTAGTAATTTTCTAAGAAATATAATTTGTTGCCCAACTTCTTTAACAGAAACATTAAAATTTTTAATCCGATTAAATGAATTGGTAAGTTCATTCAATTCATGGTAGTGGGTTGCAAATAAAGTTTTGGCTTTCGCCATTGGTTGGTTATGCAAAAATTCGGCAATTGACCAAGCTAGGGAAATACCATCATAGGTAGATGTACCTCTACCAATTTCATCTAATAAAATTAAACTTCTTTCGGATAAATTATTTAAAATACTTGCAGTTTCATTCATCTCAACCATAAAAGTTGATTCTCCCGAAGATAAATTATCAGATGCTCCTACTCTTGTAAATATTTTATCTACCAAACCAATTGATACTGATTTTGCTGGTACAAAGCAACCCATTTGAGCCATTAAAACTATTAATCCCGTTTGTCTTAACAGAGCAGATTTACCAGCCATATTTGGGCCAGTAATTATAATGATTTGTTGAGTTTCAGAATCAAGAAAAACATCGTTGGTAATATATGTTTCCCCAAGGGGTAGTGTCTTCTCAATAATTGGATGCCTCCCTCCTTTTATATCAATAATTTTGCTGTTATTGATCTCAGGTTTAACATAATAATTTTTATTGGCAATAGTTGCAAAGTTTAACAAAACATCTAAACGCGCAATTATTTGAGAATTTAGCTGAATTGGCTTTATATATTCTGCCAATGCATAAAGTAAATCATTAAATAATTTTGTTTCAAGACTTAGTATTTTTTCTTCTGCTCCTAGTATTTGTTCCTCATACTCTTTTAGTTCAGGTGTAATGTATCTTTCAGCATTTACCAAGGTTTGTTTTCGTATCCAATCTGTCGGTACTTTATCGCGATGGCTATGGGTGACCTCAAGGTAATAACCGAAAACATTATTAAAAGAAACTTTTAATGATGGAATTCCAGTTAATTCGGCCTCTCTTTTTTGTATCTCAAGGAGGTACCCTTTCCCTCCAAATGCTATTTTTCTTAACCTATCAAGTTCTTCATTAACTCCGTCATTCATTACCCCACCCTTTACTAGCATAACAGGTGGATCTGGATGTAATTCTTGATGAATTTTTTCAACAATTAGCTGGCATGGATTTAATTGACCGGCAATGGTTTTTAATTGAATATTGTTTGCAGATTCGCACAAGGATTTTACGCTGTTAATGGCTAACAAGGCCTTTTTAAGTTGAGCAACTTCCCGAGGATTCGCTTTTTGCAATCCTATTTTTGAAATCAATCGTTCTAAATCACCAATTAACCGAATATTTTGTTTTATAGTTTCACTGAGTTCATCGTTTATTAATAAAAATTCAACAATTGCTAATCGATCTTCTATTGGTTTTATCTCTTTCAGCGGCATTACAATCCACCGTCTTAAAAGTCTGGCGCCCATTGGTGAACAGGTTTGGTCCAAAACATCCACCAAAGTTAGGGCATTTTCATTGCTTGAGCCTACTAGTTCTAAATTACGAATACTGTATCTATCGAGCCATAAATATTTGTCTTCCTCAATTCTACTTATAGCCGAAATATGTTGCAAGTTGCGGTGTTCGGTTTCGTTTAAATAATGTAAAGCAACTCCAGCTGCTATTATCCCGAGGGTAATTCTTTCAATACCAAACCCTTTAAGAGATTTTACATTAAAATGCTTTAGCAATACTTCATTTGCATAATCACCACTATAAGGCCATTCATCCAAAGTATAGGTATAAAACCGATCCCCAAAAGCTTCTTTAAAGTCTGTCAATCTACTTTTTGGTAAAATAACTTCACTCGGCGAATAGCTTTGTAATAATTTATCAATATAATCACTGTTACCCTGAGCGGTTAAAAATTCACCAGTGCTAATATCTACAAAAGCGATACCTATGCTATTTTTTTCATAATAAATTGAAGCCAGGTAATTATTATTTTTTTGTTGGAGTATATGATCATTAACTGCTACACCTGGGGTAACCAATTCTGTAACACCACGCTTTACAATTGTTTTAGTTGTTTTAGGATCTTCGAGTTGGTCGCAAATAGCTACACGCTGTCCTGCTCTAACCAATTTAGGCAGATAAGTATCTAAGGAATGATGAGGGAAACCGGCCAATTCAATATGCGTAGCAGCGCCATTAGCGCGCCTAGTGAGAACGATACCCAAAATACTGGCAGCCTTAATTGCATCTTCCCCAAAAGTTTCATAAAAATCGCCAACTCTAAATAAAAGCAATGCACCAGGGTACTTTACCTTAATGGCATTATACTGTTGCATTAATGGTGTTTCTTTTATTACTTCTTTTGCCAAAACAATAAATTTATTAGGATGGTAAAGTTAAATGATTACACAATGTTTTATCCCTATGTGGATAATTTAGTGTATTGTGGATTAATAAACAATTTTTATAATTATTGTTTAACTGCCAATTTGTCAACCTTATTCATTTTGGAACGTTCATTGCAAGGTCAATGTATCATTAAATTAATAATTCTTTAAATAATATGCAAGAAAAGGGCACAATTTCAATCCATACCGAGAATATTTTTCCTATTATCAAGAAGTTCCTTTACTCTGATAATGAAATATTTTTACGGGAATTAGTTTCAAACGCTGTTGATGCTGTTCAAAAAATCAAACGCCTTGCAGCATTAGGTCAATATAATGGAGTTTTAGGTGAATTACAGGTTGAGGTTTCTTTTGATGAAGAAAAAAAGACAATAACCATTTCAGACAATGGTTTGGGTATGACTGCTGAAGAAATAAAAAAGTACATAAACCAAATAGCGTTCTCGGGCGCTACAGAGTTCATGGAAAAATTTAAAGATGCCAAAGATGCTAACGAAATTATAGGAAGATTTGGATTAGGCTTTTATTCGGCATTTATGGTTGCTGATAGGGTTGATATTGAATCTTTATCCTATCAGGAAGGTGCTGAACCAGCCCATTGGACATGCGACGGCAGTACAGAATTTGAAATTAGTGAAGGAAGTTTAGCCGAGCGAGGTACTGAAATAACTTTACATATAAATAAAGATGCCGAAGAGTTTTTAAATAAACATCGCTTACAAGAGATATTGGATAAATATTGTAAGTTTTTACCTATTCCCATTAAGTTTGGCACAACTACACAAGAAGAAGAAGATGGAGTTGATGAAGAAGGTAAAATAAAATATAAATCGGTTACTGTTGATAATATCATAAATGAAACAAATCCGATTTGGACAAAAGCTCCTGTCGATTTAAAAGATGAGGATTACCTTGATTTTTATAAAAAGCTCTATCCATTTAGTGAAGATCCCCTGTTTTGGATTCATTTGAATGTAGATTATCCGTTTAATTTAACTGGAGTTTTATACTTTCCCAAACTTAAAAACGATTTTGAAATTCAACGTAATAAAATCAAACTTTTTTCACGCCAGGTATTTATAACAGATGAAGTTAAGGATATAGTTCCTGAATTTTTAATGCTTTTACATGGTGTAATTGATTCGCCCGATATTCCATTTAACGTTTCGAGAAGCTTTTTACAGGCCGATAGCAATGTAAAAAAAATAAATACCTATATCACTAAAAAAGTTGCTGATAAATTAGCCGAGCTTTTTAAAAATGACCGTAAAGGTTTTGAAGAAAAATGGGGCGATATTGGTTTGTTTGTGAAATATGGTATGGTAAGCGATGAAAAA
Organism: uncultured Mucilaginibacter sp.; assembly: GCA_903927645.1. GTDB lineage: Bacteria > Bacteroidota > Bacteroidia > Sphingobacteriales > Sphingobacteriaceae > Mucilaginibacter. The sequence goes on along the minus strand of CAIYNX010000275.1, from coordinate 10,437 downwards.
TTTTATGAAAAGGCCAAGGATTTTGTTTTATTAAACAATACTAAAAAGGAAAATTTTACACTTACAGAATACAAAGATAAAGTAGCTCCTGAACAAACTGATAAGGATGGCAATTTGGTTTACATCTATACCAATGATCCTGCAAAGCAGGACGCCTTTATTCAATCAGCAAATAAGAAGGGCTATGATATTTTGTTGATGAATTCACCAATTGATAATCATTTTATTGGTCATTTAGAAAATAAACTTGAAAAAACATCATTTAAGCGGGTTGATGCTGACGTTGCTGATAAGCTAATTAAAAAAGATGATGCCCCTGCTCATATTTTAACCGAAGAACAATCAACAAAAGCAAAAGTTATTTTTGAAAAAGCAATTAACAAGCCAGCCTATAAAGTAGAACTTGAAAGCTTAAATCCTGATGAATTGCCGGTAACAGTAACCATGGATGAGTTTATGCGTCGAATGAAAGAAATGGCAGCAATGGGAGGTGGAATGAGCTTTTATGGTAGTATGCCCGATAATTATAAAGTTGTAATAAATGCAAATCATCCGCTTATAAGTCGAATTGTAAATGAGGTTGATGAAGATGTTCAAATAAAATTATCAAAGCAAGCTTTTGATTTAGCATTATTATCTCAAGGATTATTAACTGGTGCTGAATTGACTGAATTTGTAAATCGAAGTGTCAATTTGATTTAATAAAATAAGCTTCATAATTTAAGGCCGGTATTTAGGTCGGGAACAGTATTTTAAAATATGGTTCCCGATTTTTTTGTAATAAATCAATATTATTTTGCGTTAAATACCAAAATATGATGATTATGAGGTCGTTGATAAAATTTCTACTTTTAATGATTTTTTCAATTTTTATAATTCATACCATATCTGCACAAAATATTAGAGGGGAAAAAGCAACAAAAAAAATAATTGCCATAAAAAAAATGATAAATGATACCAATTATATTTTTATTGCTAACACTGCAAACCCATGATTGGTGGTCAAAAAATTTTAACTTCCCTGTATAATTTTATTGTAAAAAGGGATACTATTAAATCATATCTACCCTACTATGGAATAGCATATTCTGCACCGAATGATCCAACGGATAATGAAGGCGGGATTAAATTTACTTCTACGAAGTTTAGTTATAAAGTTAAACAATTAAAAAATGGAAGTTGGGATATTGAAATAAAACCAAATGATGGTAACATTATAAATTGGCGCAATGTACAATCTGTTAACCTAAATGTTTCTCCTCAAGGTTATACAAACTTAAATGTAATAAGTTCAAATAGGGATCCTATTTCTTTTTCGGGAGAAATAATTTAAAAATAATTTGGTTATGCTTAATGACTCTAATAGTTAATGTACTTTTAATTTTATGTTGGTTTTTGATCAATTTAGATTTATTTAGCTAGATACCCATTATTATCTTTTAAACCTACTCCAGATAATTTTAGTTTGAAAGATTCTGAAACTAGGAAAAAAATTTTTTCGGCAGCTAATTTATAATTGAGTCCTTGTAATCGAATATTTGAAATGCAGTTTCTTGATTCATCTGTTAATCCTGGTTTAGGACAATATGTTAAATAAACACCCAAACTGTCAGCAGCACTTAAACCAGGTCTTTCACCAATCAATACTATGGTATATTTAGCATTAAGGTAATATCCAATATCATCACCAATTGCTACCCTTCCTTGTTCAACTAGGCATATTGGTCCTAATGAAAATTTTGAAGATTTAATTAAAGGAACTAGGTTTTTTAATAAAGCAGAAGTATTTTCATTTATTGCTGTGGCCGAAAGACCATCAGCAATAATTATTACAATATCTGGTTTAAGATCATATTCCCTTAATTTATTTATAGAATCTTCGTTTAATAACCTTCCATAATCAGGACGTTTTAAATAATTATGCCGGCTATAAGCCTTGCTGTGTAATAGTATAATAGGTAAATCAAATTCTGAAAGCTGTTTGGTAAGTAGTTCGAAATCAATTAATGAATAAACGGCGTCTCTTGCATTGGCGTGAGCTAATTTAAATGCTAGCGACTCCCTTAAGGGGATACTCGTACCAACTCTACCTAGTGCTATCCGTGCTTCAGTAAAGTTTTTTAATAATAATAAAGGGTCGACATTTGTAATTTCTTTTTTCATCCCAATAATCCTGATAAAAGTTTGTGAGAAGAATTTATGTGTAATAAATTTCCTAAATTATCTGTTATACCATGTTTTATTAACCACTGCTCAAACTCTGGTGCTGGTTTTAAACCCAATACTTTACGTATATACAATGCATCATGAAAAGAAGTTGATTGATAATTCAGCATAATATCATCAGAACCAGGAATACCCATTATAAAATTGCAACCTGCTACACCCAACAAGGTTAATAAATTATCCATATCGTCTTGGTCTGCTTCGGCATGGTTGGTATAACAAATGTCCACTCCCATAGGTAATCCCAGCATTTTACCACAAAAATGATCCTCCAAAGCAGCTCTGATAATCTGTTTTCCATCATATAAATATTCAGGACCAATAAATCCTACTACTGAATTTACCAATAATGGTTTGTATTTTTTAGCAATTGCATAGGCGCGTGTTTCACAGGTTTGTTGATCAACACCGTGATTTGCATTTGCAGAAAGTGCACTCCCCTGCCCTGTTTCAAAGTACATTACATTATTGCCAATAATTCCTCTTTTTAATCCTAAGCTTGCATCATAAGCCTCATCTAAAAGATTTAGATTAATCCCGAAGCTGGAATTTGTTTTTTCAGTTCCACCTATTGATTGAAAACATAAATCAACAGGGGCTCCAATATTGATGAGTTCTAGGGTAGTGGTTATGTGACTTAATACGCATGATTGGATTGGAATATCAAATTGTACTCGTAATTTATCAATCAATTGCAGCAAATTATAGGCAATTGTCGGACTGTCTGTTGCAGGGTTTATACCAATTACAGCATCTCCACTACCATACAATAAACCATCAATAATGCTTGCCATTATACCTTTATTATCATCTGTTGGATGATTTGGTTGTAACCTTGTTGAAAAATGTCCTTTTAAACCAATTGTATTCCTGAATTTAGTAACAATCTCTATCTTTTTAGCTACAGCTATTAAATCCTGATTGCGCATCAATTTTGATACAGCAGCTATCATTTCGGGAGTTAGAGCAGATTCAATGGAGTTAATTGCATAATTGTCAGTCGTGTCCATCAATAGCCAATCTCTCAATTCACCAACAGAGAATGAGCTAATTAAACTAAAAGAGGCATTATCATGGTTATCAATAATTAGCCTTGTAATTTCGTCATCATCATAAGGTATTAAATCTTCATTTAGAAAGTTTTTTAATGGTAAATCGGCCAATGCTATTTGTGCGGCAACCCTTTCTTCATAAGTATTGGCAGAAATTCCTGCTAACACATCCCCACTTCTGTACGGCGATGCTTTTGCAAGTAAGGTTTTAAGATCTTTAAATTTATAAACTTTGTTACGAACCGTATATTGATACACTTTATTAAAATAATTATGACCTGTTTATCTATTTTTTATTAGTTCCTGATTAATTGGAGGTACCATGAAATCTTCAATCAATTCTATCTTATGTTTACCTAACAAAATAAAAATAAAAACAATAATTACTAAACCCGAAAAGAAGACAAGGCTTAACATAAAGTTGTAATATATCATTGTAAAAAAAGTAATTGCCGATATGAGAAGCGCAATTGCAGGGAATAAAGGATAAAACGGAGCCTTAAACGGCCGCAATAAGTTTGGTTCCTTTTTTCGAAGTATAAATAGACTTATCATACTCAACATGTACATCATTATTGCTCCCATTACAGATAAGATAACAATTTGTTGTGTTGTTCCTGTATAAAGGGCTAAGATACTAATTAAACCACTGGCAATTAATGCCCAATGTGGTGTTTTAAATTTTTGACTTAATTGAGATAAGACTCTTGGCAAATATCCGCTTCTTGCCATTGCATAAACCTGTCTTGATGAACCTAAAATAGTTCCATGAAAAGAAGCAATTAAACCAAATAAACCTATGCTGGTAAATAACCCGGTTAGATGGCTGCCCTTACCTAAAACCTCGCTTATGGCGGCTGGTAAAGGATAATCAAGGGCACTGAATTTATGCCAATCTGTTATTCCACCTGTAAAAATCATCACTCCAAGAGCCAACAATACCATAGTTATTAGTGCTGAAATGTAACCAATTGGGATATTTCTACGTGGATCTTTAACTTCTTCGGCAACCATTGCAACGCCTTCAATGGCCAAATAAAACCATACTGCATATGGCAGTGCAGCAAAAACCCCACTAAAACCAAATGGTAGCGGGTTGTTTAAAAAGTTGTGTAACTTAAAATGAGGTGAAACTACGCCCATAAACATGAGTAATTCGGCAACGGCAAGCAGGGTAATAAAAACAGAAAAGATGGCTGATTCTTTAATACCCCAAATATTAATAAGTATAAAAATTATATTGAAAAAGATGGCAGAATTGATCACTGTTATGTTTGGGTATAGAAAATGCACATAAGCGCCTAAGCCGAATGCAATTGCGGGAGTAGCGAATAAAAAATCTATTAATGTTGCATAACCTGCAATTAGACCACCAATTGGACCCATAGCCCTATAAGCATAAGCAAATGCTCCACCTGTATGTGGTATGGCAGTTGTTAACTCAGTATAACTAAATATGAAGGTGATATAAAGAAGGGTGATAATTAATGTAGCTATTAAGAAGCCTATAGTACCAGAAACTGCCCAACCTAAATTCCAACCGAAGTAGTCGCCCGAAATAACCAACCCAACCCCTATAGCCCATAAGTGTATCGGTTTTAATACTTTATTTAAATGCCTAGAATCTGTAATTGCCATAATTAAAACTTTTACAGCCTTAATTTACGAAAAAAAAAAAATTAATATAGGTTTGCATTTTATTTATTGGATTTTCCTTTCATTTATTTTTAAACCGAATGGGTTGAATTGAATTGGAATGGTTGATAAACCATTAAATATTCTGATTTTATTAGAAAAAAAAGACCGACAGATCATTTTTCTGTCGGTCTTTCTTTTAAAGATTGACACTATTTATATATATAAAATATAATAGTTGGCACGAACTAGAGCGCATCAATTTGCTTTTTTAATTCAAGTGCTTTATCATTGTTTTCTTTTGAATGGGCTGGATCAAACTTTCCTTTGTAATAATTTCTTAGGTTAGTTAACGCATCCACTGATTTTGGATTGATATCAACAGCTTTTTGTAAATATGGTTTAGCAATTTCAAATAACCCGTCTGCTTTAACCCTAACGGCTTCATATTCTTTTTGCTTATTTGCAGGCATTAACCTTGCTTGATTAAAAAGCTCAATAGCAGGACGCATTAAAATATAACCCATATTTAAATTTGCTTCAAAATATTCTGGATCTAAATCGATTGCTTTTTTATAGCTTTCTGCAGCTTTGCTAAAATTATCAATAAAGGTTTGGTTGAATGTTTTCTTTGATGCATCATCTTTTGCAGCTTTAGATTTTTTTTCTGCATCATCACCCAATTGTGAGTATGTTAAACCACTATAATAATAGAGCGTTTTATTTTTAGGATCATTATTAATGGCATTTTGTATTTTATCTAAAATATCCTTTTGTTTGCCAGACTGAAGTCCAATTTCTATTTCTCTTTTCCTTAAATCAGCATTAGTTGGAAATTTAGCTACGCCATCTGAGGCAGATTTTAATGCATTAACAGTATCTTTACTTAATAAATAAATCGAAGAAAGGTTTAAATAAATATCTGCGCCCTTTGAATATTTAGTGGTTAGTAATTTATTATAGTTAGTTATTGCAAACTCGTAATATTTCGGGTCTTTATTACCGGCATTTTGAGCGGCTAAGCCAGTATAAAATATAGCAGTTGTATCATCAGGCCTAATTGAACGATAATAATCAAAAGCATTATATGCTTTATCCCATAATTTATTTTGATAGTTATTTACTCCTTCGGTTAATTTATATTGTGCTAAATAGATACCCGCATCCTCGATATATTTTTTATTCTCACCTTTTGTATCCAATTCTTTTGCTTTGTTATAAGCCTCGTTTGCAGTATTAAATAATGGTGCAGAACTTGCAGGTACGGTATCTCTACTTGCTAATGCTGCATAAATTACAGCCTTGATAGCAAAGGTTAAAGGTAAGGTGGCAGTCTTTTCATTTATTGATGCCTTATCAATAGAAGTTTTTGCACTATTTAAACTAGTGTTAGCTTTAATTAATAATGGACCAATTTTGGTAGAACTTAAAGGTGTAAAACTTTCATATTGTTCTTTTGCATTATTTAATTCTCCTTTTTGGGCAAGGGTAATGGCTGAAACCAGAGTTAACAGCCCAACCATTAAAAGTTTAATTTTCATGATTTATTATTGATTGTTTATTTGTTTGAGTTTATAATTTATATTTTGTAAATCGTCCTGATTTCCTGTTTTTGTATAAACCATTTGTAATGCTGTTAAACATTTAACATCATTTGGTATTATTTCATTCGCCTTCTCAAGCCATTGTTTCGCCTGAAATAGATCCTGCTTATTATCTTTTTTTAAATTGAATTCGCTTTTCTTTAGAAACAACAAACCTAAATTAAAAATTGGCTCATAGGCTGTACTATTTAAATCAATTGATTTTAAATAGTACGAAATAGCATCGTCATATTTGTTTAAATGGTCGTAACAATTTCCGACAACAAAAGCAATATCAGCATTATTTGGATAGTTGTCTAACAAGGTAGGCAAAAGTGCGTTTAGTGATGAATAGTCTTTTTTATTGATATATATATTTGCCTCGTTAAATATTAAGAGTTTATTAGTAGGAAATAGCATTCTTCCCTTCTTAAGTATATCAAGTGCCATTGTTGTGTCTCCCAAGGATTTATAAATACTTGAAGCAATTTCAATATACTCATCTGAAGTATTCTGGGCTCCTATCAAATTATTAAATAGTCTTCCTGCGGTATTAAAATTTCCAAGTTTATAATTACAATAGCCTAAATATCCTATCAAATTTTTAAAATTTGGTATATAGTTTTGGGCAATTTGGAATTTTCTTAATGCAGCTAAATAATCTGATTTAGCTAAAAAAACAAATCCTTGTTTAATGTATAAATTTCCTAAACATTCTTTAATATATTCAAATTCTTCATTGAATCTATAAATTTGCTTTCTACCAGATAGTTTATCAACCATCGAGACAGTTTGACTAAATAAATCTTTCTGCGAATTGATCTTATTTAAGGAATCAAGATATAAAATTGAGCTATATACCAATGTTTTATATACTGTAATTTCTAAATTTAGTGTATCAGGTGTTACTTTTAATAAACTGTCAATAGACTTTTTGGCCAATCCTAAATATTTTATATCTTTTTTTTGATTATAGAACGCCAAATTATTAACTGTATTTTTAAGATTTTCATTTTGACCAAATGCGAATGAACTTATTAAAAATATAGTAGCAACAGATATTATAAATTTTCTTGTTTGCATTTTTAACTATTCAGAAATTTCAGGATCCTCAGAATTTTCAATATTTTTATTTTCACTTGCTAATTTATCTTCTTCCTCTTCTTCCTTTTCAATTTTTGCAACTGAGGCTATTTCATCATTTTCTTTTAGTGAAATTAATCTAACTCCCTGAGTTGCACGTCCCATTGTTCTTAATTCACTGATTGCAATTCGGATAATTATTCCTGATTTGTTAATAATCATCAAATCCTCTTGATCAGTAACTCCTTTAATTGCCACCAAATTACCTGTCTTTTCTGTAATGTTTAGCGTTTTAACACCTTTACCTCCACGATTTGTAACTCGGTAATCATCAATATCTGTTCGTTTACCATAGCCTTTTTCAGATACTACCAGAACAGTTGTGGTAGGATCATCAATACTAATCATACCTACAACCTCGTCTGATTCGTTTTCTAATGTTATACCACGAACACCTGTAGCAGTTCGGCCCATTGGCCTTACAGTAGACTCGTTAAATCTAATTGCCCTACCTGACTTAAGTGCCATAACAATTTCACTATTTCCACTTGTTAAGCATGCTTCTAACAAAGAATCTCCCTCGTTTATATTAATTGCATTGATACCGTTAGCCCTTGGACGAGAATAGGCTTCCAATGACGTCTTTTTGATGGTACCTTTCTTGGTACACATAATAATGAAATTATTTTCAAGGTATTCTTTATCCTTTAAGCTAATAAGCTTAATGTATGCCTTTATATTCTCTTCTTTTGGTATATTAATAATATTTTGAATTGCCCTTCCTTTTGAGGTACGGGAACCTTCTGGAATTTCAAATACTCTTAACCAGAAGCATTGTCCAGATTCGGTAAAGAAAAGCATATAATTATGATTTGAGGCAATTAACAAGTGTTCAATAAAATCTGCATCACGGCTGTTACTTCCTATTGATCCTTTTCCGCCTCTACCTTGACGCCTATATTCGGTTAATGGAGTTCGTTTTATATAACCTTCGCGCGATATGGTAATAACCACTTCTTCATCCTCTATAAAATCTTCTGTTAGCATTTCTGCAGAAGAGTGGATTATTTCAGTTTTACGCTCATCGCCATACTTGTCTCTAATTTCAATTAGTTCATCTTTGATTATTTGCATACGCAACCCTTCATCAGCCAATATTGAATTTAAATAATCAATAAGTTTCATTAAGGATTCATATTCATCTTTAATTTTATCGCGTTCAAGTCCTGTCAACCTGCGCAACGTCATATCTAATATGGCTCTGGCTTGTATATCAGATAAGCCAAATTGAGCTATCAAACCCTCCCTCGCATCTTCAGGAGTGTTTGAAGCTCTAATTAATCTGATAACCTCATCCAAATGATCAAGCGCAATTAATAGACCTTCCAAAATGTGAGCACGCTTTTGGGCTTCTGATAGTTCAAATTTAGTTCGCCTAACTACAACTTCATGCCTATGCTCAACAAAATGATGGATTAAATCCCTTAAGTTTAGCAACATAGGCCTTCCATGCACCAAGGCAATATTATTTATGCTGAAAGAAGTTTGTAAGGCTGTATATTTATATAGGTTATTTAATACAATTGCCGCATTGGCATCACGTTTTATTTCGTAAACAACTCGTATTCCCTGACGGTTTGATTCATCACGGATAGCAGAGATTCCTTCTAATTTTTTTTCGTTTACCAATTCTGCAGTCCGCTCTATCATGAGGGCCTTATTTATTTGGTATGGAACTTCTGTTACGATGATTCGTTCATGGTTGTTATAGGTTTCTATTTCAGCCCTTGCGCGTATAACTATTCTTCCTCTTCCTGTTTCAAAGGCCTCTCTCGCTCCTTCATAACCATATATGATGGCACCAGTTGGAAAATCTGGACCTTTAACATGTTTCATTAATTCAGTAACTTCGATACTTCTATTATCAATTAAGGCTAATGTAGCATTGATAATTTCGGTTAAATTATGAGGAGCCATATTGGTTGCCATACCAACTGCAATACCTGAAGCCCCATTTACTAAAAGGTTTGGAATTTTTGAAGGTAATACTGTTGGTTCTTCTAAAGAATCATCAAAATTTAACTGGAAATCGATGGTATCTTTATTGATATCTGCCAACATTTCTTCGGCTATTTTTTCGAGTCTGGCCTCCGTATAACGCATGGCTGCTGGTTCATCTCCGTCAATAGAGCCATAATTACCTTGTCCTTCAACAAATGGATACCTCAAACTCCAATCTTGTGCCATACGCACCATAGCATCATAAACAGACCTATCACCATGGGGGTGATATTTACCCAAAACTTCACCTACAATACGTGCAGATTTTTTATATGGTTTATTGTTATTTAATCCTAAATCGAGCATACCATACAAAACTCTTCGGTGAACTGGTTTTAACCCATCTCTTACATCAGGAAGTGCTCTTGAAACAATCACCGACATTGAATAGTCAATATAGGCCGAGCGCATTTCTTCATCAATATTTATTGAAATTATTCTATCCTCTTTGTGTGCATTATCGTTTTCTGTACCTTCAGCCATTTTTAGTTCTTTCTAGGAAATCTTGTTATAAATGTATACTTAAACTATAATTTAAGCGACCTGCGAAGTTAAGAATTATAATGAATTTTCAACCTTTTTGGGGGCAATTCTTATGGAAAATTATATAAAATATGAGTTTGAGAAAATCGCCTAAATAAATAAATTAATGGAGTAAACCGTTTAATGATATCAACTTTAAACAGAAAGACTTTAAGTAATAGTTTTGGATAATTATATATTAGAAACAAAATAAAAAACCCCGTTTAAAACGCTTTAAACGGGGTTTGTGCGGAAGAAGGGACTCGAACCCCCAC
>CAIYNX010000274.1 GCA_903927645.1 uncultured Mucilaginibacter sp. | reverse complement strand
CCGATCTTATCTAATGAAAGTGTTGAAACTTGGTTTTTTATATCAGCCATAGCAATGGCTTTTTGGTTGTTTATTTCAAGTTTAGCTTGCTCTATCATACGCGCGCCTTCTTTGGCAGCGGTTGATTTCGCGTCGGCAATCATTTGATCCTTAATTTTCTTAGCTTCTTGCAATATCAAATCGCGCTCAATACGAGCTTGTTTTAATAAATCATCATTCTTTTTAACAAGCAATGCTATTTCTTCTTTGGCTGCTTCTGCTTTATTAAGGGAATCTTCAATAAAGTTTTCACGCTCTGTTAAAGCCGCTGTAATAGGCTTCCAAGCCATTTTACGTAGAACAAACAGTAAAATTAAAAAAGCAACGGCAGACCAAATAAAAAGTCCAGGATCCGGGCTAACTAAAGGATTTATTGATAATATTATTGACATCGTAATTCTTTTTCAAAATAATAAATATAAGACTGTAGCCAATCGCTACAGCCTTATAAATGAATTTACTTACCTAGGAAAGCAACAACCACCGCGAAAAGTGCAACCGCATCAACGAACGCAGCAGCAATTAACATTGCTGTTTGAATTCTGTTTGCAGCTTCAGGTTGACGGGCCATGCCCTCCATTGCTTTACCACCAATTAGTCCGATACCAATTCCTGCACCAATAGCAGCTAAACCAGCACCAATTCCTGCGATACTTCCAGTCATTTTAGTAATTATTAATATATGTTAAACAAAAAAAATTAAATGTTAATGAGCATGTTCTTCTTCAACAGCTAAACCAATGAACAATGCTGATAAAATAGTAAATATGAATGCCTGTAAAAATCCAACTAAAAGTTCAATAAGGCTTATGAATATTACAAATGGTATTGAAAATCCGGCTATAAATACCGATTTAAGTATAACAATTAATCCTAATAAGCTTAATATTAAAATGTGCCCTGCCGTTATGTTCGCAAATAAACGAATCATTAATGCTATAGGCCTTGCTAAAACACCAATAAATTCAACAGCCGGCATAATTGGTAGTGGTAATTTTAACCACCATGGTACTCCTGGTGTATTAAAAACATGCTTCCAATAGTTTTTATTTGCGTTAACGGTGGTAATTAAAAAAGTACATAAAGCTAGCATCATAGTTACTGCTATATTCCCGGTAATATTAGCGCCTCCTGGAAATATTGGAATAAGACCTAACAAGTTATTTACCCAAACAAAAAAGAATAAGGTAAGCAAGTAAGGCATAAAACGTTCATATTTAATACCTAATTGAGGTTTGGCAATATCGTCCCTAACAAAAATAATAAATGGCTCTAAAACAGATTGAAGTCCCTTTGGAGCTTTCCCAACTCTTGTTTTATATGATTTTGAAACACTACCAAATATGATTATAAGTACCGCAACCGAAATAAATAAAGAAACAACGTTTTTGGTAATTGATATATCAAATGGTTTTTCATTTATTGGGATATTATTTTCATCCACCTTTACAAAAGCTCCATTTGGGTTCTTTTCTTTTAATGGATAATAATACTTACCATCATAATTTATAAGATTTGAACCTTTTTCATTAAAAACTATTTTACCGTTTTCATCTTCATATTTATTTGATAAAAAAGTAATTAAGTTTCCATTACTCCATAAAATTACTGGGAGAGGTAATACAACCTTATTTTCATCTTTACCCCAAAAATGCCATTCATGCGAATCGGCAATGTGATGTAAGATAAATGCAGAGATATCTTCGTCTTTTTCAGTTTTAACACTATCAGTTTTACTAGCCGATTTTGAAATTTCTTTTGCTTCGGCTTTAATTATAAAAATATTAAACGCCATTAACAGCGTAAAAACCACTAATGCTATAATTTTTTTTGAAGAATTTATGCCTTTTTTAACCATTATTTCAATAAAACCACTATTAATTTTGCTTGCGCAAGGTACACAACAAACAATAAATTTCAAATGATGAATTTAATAAATATAGATAAAAAAATTCAAGAAGAAATTTGACCTGATTAACCTCATATTTTCTGAGGTAAAAGAAAATAAAAACCATCCAAATTAGAAATTTCAGACCAGTACCACCCAAGAAAAATCGAACAGATGCCTTATTTCCAATTAAGATTCCCCAAAAGGAAAAAAGATGTATTGATATTGTTAAAAAAGCAAAGAGTAAAAATATAATCCAAAAACTAGGAACCAGCTCGTTTTGTAGTAAGAAAGGTGGTATAGCTATTAATAAAAAGAATAGAATAGAATTTCTAAGATAAATTTTAAGCGTCATTTACTTATTTGTTTTATTGTTAAGTATAAAGCTATAATTACTCCCAAAACCCCGAAAAGTGCGGTAACCCATTGTGTTTGGTTTTTAAGATATTCATCAATTTTATAACCAACAAAAGTAAAAACACCTATAATTGCAATCATTTGAAAACCAAGGCCTGTAAATTTCAAATAGTTGTTAGCGGGTTTCTCCTCGCTATTATTTTTTTGATTATCATTGGTCATCTGCAAATTTATTAATCCTATTGAATATTTGTTAGTAAATTAGCGCT
>CAIYNX010000273.1 GCA_903927645.1 uncultured Mucilaginibacter sp. | reverse complement strand
GCTGTTGATATTTTTTGAGGTAGATGGCATAATAACCCGGAAAGCCACCCAGCTCAATAGCGGTTTTTATATTTTTTGAGGCTATCAATCCAGCCAAAGTATCCCCAAAAACATAGGATGCAGGAATTTTAAAAATTAGCCCTAATCTAGATTCCCAAAACGATTTCCAAAAGGCGCGGTCGGTTAAATTTTGTTCCATTATTTATTTGCTAGCCCTAACTATTTTTCTAATACCCTAGCCGGGTTACCAACTGCAATAGTATTTGCAGGTATATCCTTAATAACCACGCTACCTGCACCAATAATTACATGGTCGCCTATGCTCACATCGCCAATAATACAAACATTTGCGCCAATATCTACATGGTTTCCAATAACAGGGCATTTACTAAAACTACCGTCACTTAATTTTTTATGCCCTATGGTAGTAGCATTCCGCAGCACACAATATTCGCCAATAACAGTACTCTTATTTACCACCAAGGCTTGCCCATGAAAAAGGGAAAGCCCCTTGCCAATTTGCAGTTTACGCGGTAGTTCAATTCCCAAAAGCCATTCTACAAAAAAGCGGTAAAACATAAGGTAAGGAAAAAATATAATTTTGCAAACCATGTATTTATTAATAGCCTGCACCAACCTAAACATAAACAAAACCAGCTGCCCCTTAAAGTTTTGCCGGTTCTGCCCCCAATCCTGAAATAAATATGCAAATAAGTTCATTAATTATATTTCTTAAATAAAATGACAGTATTTTTTAAACTAAAAGCTCAACAACATAAAATCCCTACTAACTCACCACTCACAGACTCACCATTCACTTTCCCAACCCCAAAAGTAAAGTTTTCATTTTAGAATTGTTATAATTGCCTATATAAATAGCACCGCTACATGAAAGTAACCTTAATAAACACAGCAGATGCAGGAGGCGGTGCCCCAATGGCCTGTATGCGCTTGTTAAAAGCCTTGCAATTAAAGCAGATTGAGATTACTTTATTGGTGGAAGAAAAGAAAACCAATAACCCCGGAGTAAAAACAATTAAAAATGGTTTTTTTAGTGGATTAAAAATAAAATTCAATTTTTTTGCCGAACGTTTACCCTTTATTTGGTTTTATGCCAAAGAGAAATCATTACGCTTTGCATTCTCAACTGCCCGGGTAGGGAGCAATATCAGCCAGGAAGCAGTTGTTTTGGATGCCGATATTTTGCACCTGCACTGGACAAACAGCGGCTACCTATCAACCAAAAACATACAACAGCTTTTTGAAACAGGCAAACCCATTGTTTGGACCCTGCATGATATGTGGGCATTTACCGGTGGCTGCCATTATGCGGCAGATTGTACCCATTTTGAAAAAGAATGCGGCGATTGCTGGATGCTGAAACAACCAACATCCCATGATATTTCACATGCCGATTGGCAGCTTAAAAAACAAATGTATGCCAAGGCTAATAATTTGGTATTTGTAACCTGTAGCAATTGGTTGGCCGAGGTGGCGCGAAGCAGTAGTTTGTTAAGCGGATTTAGGATTGAGGCCATACCCAACCCGATTGATACCAACCTGTTTTCGCCAAAAAATAAAACAGAGGTTCGCAAAAAATGGGGGATTGATTTAAACGCCAAGATTATTCTATTTGGTGCCGCCAACATACTGGATAGGCGCAAAGGCATTACCTACCTGATGGAGGCCCTACACGACTTAAAAAACAACTATGCCCAAACAGAAAACATTCAGGTGGTAATTTTTGGTAAAAACAAAGCATTCGATGTAGGTTTGTTGCCATTTAAAGTGTACGAGCTGAACCTGATTAGCAAACAGGAAGAACTGGCAGAATTATACAGTTTGGCCGATGTATTTGTATCGCCCACTATTGAGGATAATTTGCCCAATACCATTATGGAAGCCCTTGCTTGCGCTACCCCTGTTGTTGCCTTTAACACAGGCGGCGTACCAGATATGGTTAGTCACCAACAAAACGGTTACCTAGCCAATTACAAATCTGCTACAGATTTTGCAGCAGGCATCAATTACGTACTCAACACGGCTAACCCTCAAGAACTAGGTACCAATGCACGGCAAAAAGTAATGCAAAACTTTACCAACGATATAGTGGCTGAAAAATATTTAGCAGTGTATAAATCAATTTTAAAGGAGAATAATTAAAATTAAACCCCCATCAAAACCCTCTCTCCCGATAGCTATCGGGATGGAGAGGGCAGGGTGAGGCTAAAAAGATAAAATATTAAAGAACCCCAAATCTAAAGTCCTCTCTCCCGATAGCTATCGGGATGGAGAGGACTTTAGGTGAGGCTTAACCATCATGACCCATTCAACCCCCAAACTCACCGTAATTACTGTTGTTTATAACAATGTAAACGATATTGAACGAACCCTATTATCGGTCATTAACCAAACTTATAAGCAAATTGAATATGTGGTGATTGATGGAAAATCGACAGATGGTACTTTGGAGGTGTTGAAACGGTATGAGGCGCGCATAGCCAAACTAGTTAGCGAACCCGACAAAGGGATTTACGATGCCATGAACAAAGCCCTAAAACTAGCCACCGGCGATTATGTGCTTTTCATGAACTCGGGCGATGAGATTTATGCGGAGGATACCGTTGACAGCGTGTTTCACAGCGCCCCGGATGCAGACATCTATTATGGCGAAACCGAAATGGTTAACAGCCAACGCCAAAGTCTGGGCCAAAGGCGACACAAGGCCCCCAAGCAATTTACCTGGCGAGGATTTAAATACGGGATGAGCATTAGTCACCAAGCCATTTATGTGCGCCGCACCCTTACCGATTTATACGACCCGCAATACCAACTCAGTGCCGATATTGATTGGATAATAAAAGCTGCCAAAAAAGCCAAAACCATTGTAAATACCCAACAGTATGTTGCCAAGTATTTGGTAGGTGGTATGTCGAAGAAAAAACACAGGCAAAGTTTGTTGGAACGGTTTAATATTATGAAGAGGCATTATGGGCTTTTGCCTACTGTATTTAATCACTTTATAATAGCGTTTAAATTATTTTGGTATTGGGTGAGGAATAGGAGGACGAATGATTGATAGGGTAGGATTTGCTTAAAGGATTTTGGTAGAATGAAATTTGGATAAGCTCAACTTTCTATGATTATGATTTAATTGAGAAGTAGTATTTTATATTTGTAATATTTCGAAGGTTTCAAACTTCCCAACATTGAAATCTTAAGTTATTGATTACCTATTGTTTTTTCAATGCCTGAACGATTTACAAGCCTTGCATTATGCTTTGCTTTGAACAGTCTAGCTATTAATTGTTAAATTGTTTTAACACCTAATATTT
>CAIYNX010000272.1 GCA_903927645.1 uncultured Mucilaginibacter sp. | reverse complement strand
TATTTAGGTCTCACCAAAATAGGCATGCCCAAAAGAGGAGAAACCCTGCTTGTTTCGGGCGCGGCCGGTGCAGTTGGCGGCGCGGTTGGGCAAATTGGCAAAATTATAGGTTGCAGGGTGGTAGGCATCACCGGGTCGGACGAGAAAGCGGCGTTTTTAAAAACAAAGTTTCATTTTGATGAAGCCATCAACTACAAAACCGCTACCGACTTAACCGAAGCCATTAAAACGGCCTGCCCCAATGGAGTGGATGTTTATTTTGATAATGTAGGTGGCAAAATATCGGATGCGGCGCTAAAAAATATCAATAAGCATGGCAGGATACCAGTTTGCGGAGCCATCTCCATGTATAACGAAACCAGCATACCATTAGGCCCCTATGTACAGCCCATTTTAGTATCAAAAAGTGCCTTGATGCAAGGTTTTATAGTTTCTGATTTTGCAGAGCATTTTGAGGCCGCCAGCAAGCAATTGCTAGGTTGGCTAATGCAAGGGAAATTGAACCACCACGAAACCATTATGGAGGGTTTCGATAACATTCCGCAAGCCTTTATGGGTTTGTTTGAGGGTAAAAACGAGGGTAAAATGATTGTTAAAATATAGGTAAAACATTAAAAAACAAAAAATTATGAAAATATTAATGGTGCTTACATCGCACAGCGAACTAGGAAATACAGGCGAAAAAACAGGGTTTTGGATAGAGGAATTTGCGGCGCCCTATTATGTTTTGGCGGATGCCGGGGCGGATATTACCATCGCCTCGCCCAAAGGCGGACAGCCCCCCATCGACCCAAAAAGCGAACAGAAGGATGCCCAAACTCCGGCAACCATCCGTTTTGATACCGATAAGGAACTAAAAACCAAGCTGGCGCATACCCACAAATTGAGTACCGTACACGCTGCCGACTATGACGCGGTTTTTTATCCCGGTGGTCACGGCCCACTATGGGATTTGGCGAATGACGCGACCTCGATAGCTTTAATTGAAAGTTTTTATAATCACCAAAAACCCGTCGCCTTTGTTTGCCACGCGCCGGCTGCTTTGGTAAAAGTTAAAGCCAAAAATGGCGATGCACTGGTAAAAGGTAAAAAAGTAACCGGATTTTCAGACACCGAAGAAGCGGCCGTAAATTTAACCGATGTGGTGCCGTTTCTACTAGAAGACGAATTGAAAAAGCTAGGCGGAATTTACAGCAAAGGCCCGGATTGGGGTAGCTATGTGCTAAAGGATGGATTGCTCATCACCGGGCAAAATCCGGCATCATCTGCCGAAGCGGCTCAATTGCTTTTAAGTACAATGAAGGGAAAGGTTTAATACAGTAACCATGAATTGTATAACAATAAACGTGTTCTTGAAGTTGCAAAATAAAAAAGCATGTTGACCGGCATTAACATTCCAGAACTTATTAATTGGTTTAAGTATATAGCGGCGTTAGTTTCTAAGCGATTATAAAAAATCAGTCATTGCTTACCATATACTTCCATTCGAAGGTAAATCTGGTGTAAATAATTACCTATAAATACGGTAATTATCGGATATAAACGTTTGCTATTTAAAAATGAAAAGTTCTAAAAAACAAAAAGGGAAGCGGTTTAAAAACCGCTTCCTTTTGTTTCGTTTCGTCTAGGTAGCGGGAGCAGGACTCGAATAAATTTTTTATATTATTGTTATTCAATATACTATAAGGTTATTAACCGTAATGGTGTTAACTTGGTGTAAACAAATTATGTATTTTAGTAATATTTGATTTAACATTTTTTTACGAAATCAGGTAAAGTGATAATTTTTTTAATTTTATTTTGCTTTACTTTCAGTTTTGTTCTTAGTTATGTTTAAACACAACTTAACCCCATTAGGATTCGGATATCACTTCTAACTATCTTTAAAACAATGTATTATAAAGTTATTAACCGGTGTGGTGTAAACAAGGTGTAAACAAATTAATACAATTATTAGTGTTTTTGGATCTCGAAAAAATAAAAACTATCCATTTTGAACATTTTTCTTCTTAAACTCACTCGGGGTGCAATTATATTTAGCTTTAAACACAGTTGAAAAATAATTAGGATTTGAAAATCCGACCAAGTAAGCAATTTCTGAAATGGTATTTTCTTCTCTTAATAAAAGATACTTTGCTTTTTTTAATCGCCTATTCAACACATAATCAGTAATACTACATCCTAATAATGCCTTGGCCTTACGGTATAATTGTACTCTGGAAATTCCAATCGCCTGACAAATATCCTCTACATCAAATTTTTCATTCGCCAAGTTTTGTTCAACAATTGCAGAAAGGTCATTTAAAAATTTTTTGTCGAGTGTTTTAGATAAGGGTAGTTTTTCGGACGTGCTAATATCGCTGGTATAATGCTCTTTCAACATCACCCTGTTTTTAAGCAAGTTATGAACGCTCGCCAATAAAAAATCAAAATTAAAAGGCTTGGTAATATAAAGGTCGGCCATTGATTCCATTCCTGAAATTTGATGCTCTATACTACCTTGTGCTGTAAGCAATATGATAGGAATATGCGAAGTACGGAAATCAGATTTCAACCTTGCCGAGATTTCTTTTCCGGATAAACCCGTCAATACAACATCTGATACTATGATATCAGGTACTAGTTCAAAAGCTCTTTTCATAGCTAAATTACCATCGGCTGCTGTAAATACCTCAAAATCTTCTCTAAATTTATCTGCTAAATATTCAAGTAAATCTTGGTTATCTTCAATTATTAACATTGAAAAATCTTTTGTCCTATCCACTATATCCAATGGTCCAGCTTCAGGTGTTTTTTCAATATCAATATGGTATTTTTTTGACCTTTCGAGCATGTTTGGCCATTCATTTCTGTTATATGATTTTTCTATTGGGCTTAAATGTTGATCTCCAAGTGGAAGGGAAATGGAAAATATGGAGCCTCTAAAACGCTGGCTCTTAACTTCTATATGACCATGATGAAAAAGTACTATTTCCCTAGAAAGGGAAAGACCAATACCTGAACCAGTTACTGGTGCATTTTCGGCTTGATAAAATTGTTCAAATATGAGCGCGGTATCTTCTGGCGACATACCAATTCCATTATCTTCCACATCAATATGTACATAATTATCGTCGTTTTTACTAATTGTGATTTTTACCTGTCCATCTTCTTTACAGAACTTTATCGCATTTGATATCAGATTGAAAAATACTTTATCGAGCATATTAACATCAAACCAAACATTTATTTTTTTCTCTTTCGAAGAAAGATTGAGATTAATGTTAAGTTTTTGGGCGAGTAGCCTAAAGCTCTCCATAATATCCCGAACAAAGTCAACTATATTATTTTCAGAAGCTTTTAGGTTTTGTTTATCGAATTGAATTTTACGGTAATCAATAAGTTGATTAACGAGTTTCAGTAGTCTGAACGCATTTTGATTAATCAGTTTTATATTTTTACCTGCTAATGCAACTAAACGCTCATTATTTAGCATATCTTCTAGTGGTGACAGCATTAGTGTCAATGGTGTCCTAAATTCATGCGAAACATTAGTGAAGAAATTTAGTTTGGCTTCAGTTGCTTCTTCTGCCTTGGCCGACATTTCTACTAATTGATTCCTTTGTTGTAAAATTTCATTGCTTTTTAATTCCAGGCTTTTATTAATCTTTCTGTTTTCTTTTAAAAAATAAAACGCCAAACCTCCAAAAACAATTGCCAGTACCAACGAAATTACTAGAATGTTTAATATAACCTGCTGACTATTATATATTTGCCTTTGTTCTTCCAATAAAGTTTGTTGTTTCACAATATCATGTTGCTGCCCGTTAATTTTACTCCATTGCATTTTCATCAATTGTACATTGGTTGAATCAATAACAGATGATTCTAAAATATTCTCGCGTTCAAAAGATTCCTTATTCAAAATATGAAAAGCTGTTACAATGGCTTCCTTTCCACCTGTTGGGTATAATAAACTTGCGGAAATTAGTTTCTCATTTACCAATTCTAAACCATTGCCCGGTAAGGCATCAACACCTATTATTTTTACATTATTCGTATAATTTGAATTTTTCAAAACTTCTTGTGCTCCAGATGCCATTACATCATTATGAGCAAAAATTAGATCAATGTTTTTTAAACTAGTTTTGATTTTTATCAATTGATTTTCAGCTATTTGCTTTTCCCAATTTCCATATATTTTTGCGATTAACTGTACATTTGAAAATTTCTTTAAACCGTCCGTAAAACCTCTATCTCTTTCTATGGCTGGCGAAGAACCCGGAAGCCCCATAATTTCCAAAACATTTACATTTTTTTTTGATATGGAACCTACGTACTCTCCTGCTAGTTTCCCAAGTTGATAATTATCTGCTCCAACATAGGCAGTAAATAAGGATGAGGAAGTTTTGCGGTCAATCACAATTACAGGGATGCCTTTAATATAGGTTTCTTCAACTATTTTAGTTAATGGTTGCGCTTCATTTGGTGAAATAATCAATAAATCAATGCCATTGGTTATCATTTTCTCAACCTGCTCAATTTGTTTATTACTATTGCCACCTGCATCGGAGTAAACAAAATTTGCCCCTGGATGTAGCGATAGCTCCATCTTCATCTCGTCCATCATCGTTTTTCTCCAAAGATCAGATCCTATACATTGCGAAAAGCCAATTGTGTAGGACGATTTCTTCTTCGCTTCTCTACATGAGGTAAGTCCGGTAGTTAAAATTAATACCCATACTAACGAAATAAACGAGTAATTAAAAGATGCCTTTTCTCGCACATTTATAATTATTAGCATTTGATTTTTGAAAAAAATAATTGGTTTTTGAAGATTCTTCGTTAAAGTTAACCATAAACTTTTCACATATACAAATTCCTCATCTATGATTGTCTTCTTCTAAAAAATCAAAATGTAACAATATCAAACATTTGATGTAACATTTTTAAAGATTAGGCATTTATTTCGATGCCGATAAATTATAAGTATTTGATTTTAAGATATTTATATATAGTTTATTTTTTATAGCATTTTGGTATAAAAATGATGCCTGTCATTCCTAACACAGCCTATTTTGCGTCTCGTTAACCAATTTATACCTATATATTTTATGAGAAAAAATTCCGTCCTGGCTTGGTCTATGGTCGTAGCCCTAGGTGGCTTTTTGTTTGGTTTTGATACCGCTGTAATATCGGGAGCCGAAAAAGCGATCCAACAATTTTGGCATCTTTCCGTTTTTGAGCACGGATTAACTATTTCAATTGCATTGATAGGAACTGTTATTGGTTCTTTGTTCGGTTCTAGGCCTTCTGATCACTTTGGAAGGAAGAACACCCTTTACTTCGTAGCAATTGCCTATCTACTTTCTTCCTTAGGAACTGCATTTGCCGATAACTGGTACATGTTTCTAGTTTTTCGTTTTCTCGGAGGGCTTGGTGTTGGTACTTCATCCGTTACAGCGCCAATCTATATATCCGAGATTTCTCCAGCCGACCGCAGAGGCAGGTTAGTTGGCTTGTTTCAATTTAATGTTGTTCTTGGAATTTTGATTTCGTACCTATCAAACTACCTGCTTAGTCAACTAGGTGATACTTCCTGGCGGTTGATGCTTGGCGTTCAAGCATTGCCATCTTTAATTTTCCTGATTTTGATCCGCTACATTCCTGAGAGCCCACGTTGGCTCATACTTAAAAAACAGGCCACTGATAAAGCTCTGGAAATTTTAAGAATTATCAATCCTGTTAATTGCAACCAAGAATTGATAGCCATTCAAAATTCCGCATTGGATGTTGAGGGAAATAGTAGAAAGAAGGAAAATATTTTTTCAGGAAAGTACAATAGACCAATTATGTTGGCTATGCTTTTTGCTTTTTTTAATCAGGTTTCTGGTATCAATGCGATAATTTATTACGCCCCTAGGATTTTTGAAATGGCAGGACTAGGCGCGCATTCATCACTGCTCTCAACAGTAGGTATTGGCATGATTAATTTCATTTTCACCTTATTGGCTATCAATATTATCGACCATGTTGGCCGACGTCTGTTAATGCTAATTGGTTCAATAGGCTTAATTGCATCCCTATCATTAGTTGCCTTTACTTTTTATACAGGCAATTTCAATGGCTTTGCCATACCAATATATATCATGGTATTCATCGCGTTTTTTGCCTTCTCTCAAGGGGCTGTTATATGGGTTTTTATTTCAGAGATATTCCCAAATCAGGTGCGTGCGCAGGGGCAAACTTTGGGAAGCTCAACACATTGGGTTTTAGCAGCATTGATAGCTTTTAGCTTTCCTTATTTCGCCGAAGTGTTGGGTGGTGCCATTACCTTCTCATTTTTCGCATCCATGATGGTGCTTCAATTAATTTTTGTTTGGCGTTTGATGCCCGAGACCAAAGGAAAATCGCTTGAGCAAATTGAAACCAATATTATTTTACATTAACTATTAATACAACTAGGAAGGAAATATTTAACGGTTAGACTATTTAAAATAAGGAATTTCTATAGAATATTTTATCCGATGAATATCCCATGATTTTAGTAATAACTGATGAATTTATAGCTAAAAAGAAAGGAGGTTACCCAGCAAACGAAATTTAAGAATACATAATATTTAAAAATCAAATTATTTAAAACCAAAACAATCAATTTAAAAACAAATGAGAAAATTATTACTTTTTTGGTCCTTGCTACTTTTATTTATAGCAAAAGGATATTCACAAGATCGCCCAATCAGCGGTGTTGTGGTAGATGCGGAAGGATTACCAATGATCTCCGTTACTGTAACAAATATTGAAACAAAAAAATCTGTTGCGACAGATTTAAAAGGAAAATTCCAAATTAATGCTGACAACGGACAAACCATTAAATTTAGTTATATTGGGTACAAACCATTAATGGTTTTAATAAATGCTGAAACTAAATCTTTATCCATACAATTTAAAGAAGATCAAAGTGCTTTAAATGAGGTAATTGTTACCGGTTATACTTCCGAAAGAAAGAAGGATTTAACCGGGTCGGTATCTGTAGTTGATTTAGCACCGGTTAAAAATAATAGTTCGGGCAATACAATGCAGGCTTTGCAGGGTCGAGTTGCGGGGTTATATATTGAAAAAGATGGTTCAGTAAATGGATCAACCAGTAGGATATTAATTCGAGGTGCAAATACTTTAGGAAACAATAACCCTCTTTACATTATTGATGGTATACCAACTACCCGACCTGAAGTGTTCCAGAACTTAAGTCCATCAAATATTTCCTCCGTTCAAGTACTAAAAGATGCATCAGCCGAATCAATTTACGGTTCACGTGCATCAAATGGAGTAATTATTGTTACTACCAAAAATGGTGGCAATACCAATGATAAAGTTCAATTCCAATTTAACAACAATACCTCCATTGAATCGGAAAAAAATTCCCGGTTTAAAATGTTAAGTTCTTTAGATCGTGGTAAGGCATTATGGCAAGCCTCTGTAAATGATGGAATTGACCCTGCTGCTGGTTATGGCGATATCTATACGTTTAATTGGAATAATGATTTTAAAAACCCAGTATTAAATAGTGTTACCTTAAAACCATTTGTTGGTGGCGATCCAAATACTCCTGTTGGGAATACAGATTGGCAAAGTGTTTTATATAAATCAGCAATTGTAACTAATAATGAATTAAACGTTTCATTAGGAAATCAAACTTCTTCGTTGCAAATTAATTTTGGTAACCTAACAAATAATGGGTTGGTAAGATTTACAAACTATGGTAGAAGTACTGGAAGTATAAATGCAATAACACATGCATTTAATAATACAACTACATTAGGTGTCAATATTAAAATTACCAATTCAAATGAAACTTTAACTACACGTGACCTTGGTGGAGCCTCAACAACATTCTTGGCAGTAACTTTAGCGCCAACTATTCCTGTTTATCAAAAAGATGGCACTACATATGCTGGCGAGCTAGGTGCCGGTTATTCTGATAGGAACAACCCTTTGCATATGCAAGATTTAGCAAAATGGAATAACGCTAATAGACTTAATACCTTTGGAAATGTATTTCTAGAAATACAACCTATTAAGCATTTAGTGTTTCGTTCAACCTTTGGTGCTGACAATTCAAATTATTTGAATAAAATTATTACCCCAACCTTTACTGAAGGTGCCTTAAGTAGAACTACAAATAGTTTGTTTTTTGATCAAAATCATTATTTAAGTACAACGTTTTCAAATACTTTAAGATATAATTATGATTTAAATGCCAAACACCATTTCAAAATTTTAATTGGAACTGAATACATAAATACAAATACAGATTTTCAAACTACCAAAAAAGAAGGGTTTGCATTACAAAGCGAAGATTATTTTACCATCAATGCAGGTACCGGTAATTCCACAATAACCGGAACTTCTTTAGGAAATACATTGCTTTCCCAGTTTGGTAGATTCGATTATAATTTTTCGGATAAATATTTATTATCGGGTACTATTCGTAGGGATGGATCCTCAAGATTCGGTTCCGAAAATCAATATGGTATTTTCCCATCTGCTTCTGCTGGTTGGAGAATTGATAAGGAAGCATTCATGACTGATAGTAAAGTATTTTCTGAGCTTAAAATTAGATTAGGAGCGGGTAGAGTAGGAAATCAGGAGATAGGCGATCTAAGCCGATTTGGTTTATATGATACAAGATACGGAACTACACAAGCACAATTAGTAGGTGGATTTTGGGAGCAATATATGAATATAGGTACTGCTTATTCATTGTCTGGAGCAAATACTGGAACTCTACCATCCGGATTTGTTCAAACACAAGCAGCTAACCCTGGTTTAAAATGGGAAACTACTGATGAGATAAATGCAGGTGTTGACTTTTCTCTTTTTCATGATAAAATATCGGGCTCATTTGATTATTTTACCAGAAAAACTACTGGAATTTTAATTACCCCTCCAGTAGCATCTGCTTTAGGCGAAGGACAATCTAAAACAGTAAACGGCGCTTCAAAAAGCAATAAAGGATGGGAATTTATTGTAACTTATCATGGTCAACGCTCTGGTGATTTTAATTATAATGTAACTTTAAACTTTTCACATTTCAGAGATCAAATTACCGATCTTCCTGAAAACGTAAGACCGGCATATGCTGGTAATATTGCCAATACCATATTAGGACATTCTCAATTTGATATTTTCGGATATAAAACTGCTGGGATATTTCAATCTCAAGCAGAAGTTGATGCCGCTCCTACACAAATTGGTGCTGGTCCAGGAAGAATTCGTTATGTAGATGTTAATCATGATGGGAAAATTGATGCAAACGACCAGACTTGGATTGGTACTACCCTACCTAGCTTAGAATACGGATTACGAATCGATTTGAACTATAAAAAGTTTGATCTTTCTTTATTTGGTTCAGGAGTGGCAGGTAGATCTGGTTTTGATGTTTATACCTTATTCAATAATTTAATGAGGAGTAGAGAGAATGTTGGCCCTGGTGTATTTGATGGATGGACACCGACTCATACAAATACCAATGTGCCGGCATTAACTCTAAAGGATAACAATAATGAGGGTAGAACTTCAGATTATTTTATGGTTAATACCTCTTATTTTAAATTAAGAAATATCCAACTTGGTTACACACTTTCACCAAAAGCTATTTTCTCAAAAATTCGTTTTTTCGCCATGGCCGAAAACGTGCTTACTTTCAAAAGCAGCAAATATTTGAGTCCTGATCCTGAAAGAATTGATTTGGATCCGGTTCCTATTCCCCAAATTTTCAGCTTTGGTTTAAATGCATCATTCTAAATTATTCTAATCATGAAAACAAAAATATTTATAACAACAATATTATCAGGAGCACTAATTTTAGGATCCTGTAAAAAAGCACTTGATTATACCCCAAAGGGTGTATTATCTTCTTCTGATTTAACTTCAGCTACAGCCATTGACGGGTTAGTCACTGCAGCTTATGCTGCTATTGGCAATGGGGATATGATTGGTCCTATTTATAGTGATTGGGCTTATGGCAGCGTTCGGTCTGACGATGCTTATAAAGGTGGAGGCGGTACAGGCGACGTTGGAGAAATTGATGCTATGGAGCATTATAACCTAGTTACTCCATCAATGGATGCCTTTGTTTCTCGCACTTGGAAGAATCTATTTAAATCTATAGGAAGAGCTAATGTAGCGCTACGTGCAGTTAACTCCATTTCAGACGCCGCTTTTCCAAATAAAAAAACCAGGTTAGCCGAGCTGCATTTTTTAAGAGGGCATAGCTACTTTTTGCTAAAAAAACTCTATAAAAACATCCCTATTTTTGATGAAAATGCCACTTCGGATGATATTCTAAAAGTTAGCAATCAATTATCAAATGATGACTCTTGGAACAAAATTGCAGCTGACTTTCAATATGCCATTGATAATTTACCTGTTAGCCAGCCTGATTTGGCTAGAGCAAACAAACTGTCGGCTCAAGCATATTTAGCCAAGTTAAGGTTATATCAGGCCTATGAACAAGATGCTACAAATCATGTAACCAATATAAACCAACAACGATTGCAAGATGTGGTTACACTAACACAGGCAGTTATTTCTTCTGGTAAGTTTGCATTAAGTGCAGATATTGGCGATAATTTTTTACCTGAAACTGAAAACGGCCCTGAGTCAGTTTTTGCCATTCAATTTACCATTAACGATGGGACTACAGCCGGACGTATGAATTTTGAAGATGGATTAAATTACCCACACGGCGCTCCTCAATACGGTTGCTGTGGTTTCCATGCGGCTAGTCAAAATATGGTAAATGCATTTACTACTGATGCAAATGGTTTACCAAATTTCGATACATTCAACAACAATATAGCCAATTTATCAACTGCTACTTTTGATGTTAGGCTTGATCACACTGTGGGTATTGATGGTCACCCATACAAATATGATAATACAAAGCCTTTCAGTAATAGCTGGGTACGTGATGCTGGAACTTATGGTAACTTTCATACTATGCGTAACCAACAATTGGCAACAAGTTCATCCTATTTCAAGCTTGGACCATTCATGGGTTCTGCTAAAAATTATGATATTCTTCGGTATGATGATATTTTGTTGATGCAAGCTGAAGCCTATATTCAATTAGGTCAGCAGGCTAGTGCCTTGCCACTAATTAACCAAATAAGAAATCGCGCCGCTACCAGTACAGCACGACTTAAAAAATTAGATGGCACCTTCGCTACAAATTATAATATAAAACCCTATACTTCAGCTAACTGGACCCAAGCTTATGCCTTAAAGGCTTTACAATGGGAAAGACGTTTGGAATTTGCTACCGAAGGAGCCAGATTTTTTGATTTGGTTAGATGGGGCGTTGCCGAAAAAACGCTAAACGATTACATAGCTGTTGAAAAAGGGAGAAGGCCTTTCTTAGCTACCGCAAAATTTACTGCCGGCCGAGATGAGTATCTGCCAATACCACAGTCGGAAATTACCTTTACAAACGGTTTATATAAACAAAACCCGGGTTACTAGGTTTAAAACAAGGGTTATTGGTTATTATAGGCCAATAACCCTTTAATTTATATCACTAATTTACCATTATTATTGCTTGCTAACAGATAATAAACTATGCATAATGAATAATTTTAAAGCGGCCTTTTTTACAATATTGGTAGTCGTTACTCAATCGGTATTTGCTCAAAATCAGGATACTAATACCTACAAAGAGCAATATCGACTTCAAACTCATTTTTCGCCAAAGGCGCATTGGATAAACGACCCGAACGGAATGGTTTATTTTAACCATACCTACCATTTGTTTTTTCAATATTATCCCAATGGCTCTACTTGGGGGCCCATGCATTGGGGGCATGCCATCAGTACTGATTTAGCGCATTGGAAGGAACTCCCTATCGCGCTTTACCCAGATAGCCTAGGCTATATTTTTTCGGGTAGTGCCGTGGTTGATTCAAATAACACCTCTGGCTTTGCCAAAGGTGGTAAAATACCATTGGTAGCTATTTTTACCGCTCACGATCCAAAAGCAGAACATGAAGGAAAAAACAACTTCGAAAACCAAAGCATTGCCTATAGTTTGGATGAAGGCTTAACCTGGACTAAATTTGAAGGAAATCCGGTATTGAAAAACCTTGGCATACGCGATTTTCGCGACCCTAATGTAATGTGGTATGCTCCTCAAAAAAAATGGATCATGACGCTAGCGACTTTAGATAGGGTTACCTTTTATTCTTCTACTAACCTAAAAGATTGGAAAAAAGAAAGTGATTTCGGTAGTAACCTTGGCTCGCACGATGGTGTTTGGGAATGCCCAAATTTGTTCTCGCTGCAATTTAACAAAAAAACATATTGGGTTTTAATTGGCAACATTAACCCCGGTGGCCCTAACAAAGGCTCGGCAACACAATATTTTGTTGGCGAGTTCAATGGCACTAACTTTCTGCAAATGGGCGATACCAAAACCAAATGGATTGATTATGGTCCGGATGATTACGCTGGTGTTACCTGGAATAATACCGGAAATCGTAAAATATTTTTAGGTTGGATGAGTAATTGGATATATGCCAATCAACTTCCTACCGAAAAATGGCGCAACGCCATGACTATTCCACGCGAGCTTTCACTCAAAAACGTGAACGGTGAATTTTATTTATCATCCACCCCGGTAGCAGAATTAAATACGTTAGACCTTTCACCAATTAAAATACCGGCCAGTAAATTAAAAACCGATTATTTATTTGAAGGAAAAGTCCAGTCCGGGTTTAAACTAAAATTTGCTATAAACCATGCGACAGATTTTAGCATAAAGCTGTATAACGACGAGGGCGACAACCTGATTATTGGGTACGATAAAGCTAAAAACCAATATTATATTGACAGAACCCATGCGGGTATTAGCAGCTTTAACCGGGAGTTCGCGAAAACTGTTTTCGCCCCTAAAATTTCAAACTTTGCAACATCAATTGTGGAGATTATTTTCGATAATTCGTCTCTAGAATTTTTTGGCGATGATGGCTTGAGTATCATGTCGGCATTGTATTTCCCTAAAAAGCCATATAATCATCTGCAATTTAAGTTCAACGCCAATAACTTGGTGAAACAAGTTGAATTAGTACCAACCAAGTCAATTTGGTAATAAATAGCATCATTCTAAAAATACATAATAATTAATAGTTGGTTAAATTATGGGTGCTTCCGGTGAGATGGAAGCACCCTTTTTGTTGGATTAATTGTTTGATATTTAAAATTACTTAATCATAACCTAAATAAAAAAGAAGCTTTTTCTCATTTCAAAAAATAACAAGCTCAAAAAACATAGTTGTAAAATTTATTTTAGTTTTGAGAGCTGGTGTAAACAATTACCGAAAAATACGGTTATTACAGGTCACAAACGTTTATTATTTTTAAATAAAAAGTGCCAAAAAACAAAAATGAAGCGATTTTTGAACCGCTTCATTTTGTTTTTTTTCGATTTTGTGATCCCATTAGGTAGCGGGAGCAGGACTCGAACCTACGTCCGTTGGTTAACGGATATGAGCCCAACGAGCTACCAAAATCTTATAATTAAAAAGCCTTTGATTTTCATCAAAGGCTTTTGAGGTAGCGGGAGCAGGACTCGAACCTACGACCTTCGGGTTATGAGCCCGACGAGCTACCAACTGCTCCATCCCGCACTGTT
>CAIYNX010000271.1 GCA_903927645.1 uncultured Mucilaginibacter sp. | reverse complement strand
TTTAGAAACAATACCATAGCTGTCAAGATAATCGGCAGCTTATTATGCTGGCCTCGGTATCCTAGCTTTAACTGCTTAGCTTATAAATAATCACTTCGAAATATCCTTATTAACTTATAACCTAATAAGGGTAGCAAGCTATAACCCTGCAAAAAGGCCTTTTCCATGAGGCTAAAAAGCTTTAATCTCTACGGGATATTTGAGTTAACCTGAATTAAATAATACCTATGTTTTATCAATTTAAACTACTGAAAATTAATAATATATTTTTATTTTCCTAGCTACTAGACACTAGAGCAATTTCCCAATTAAAGTTTAATAGTAATCTTTATCTATATAATACAGTATGGGTTTAAGTTCAATAATTTTATATCAAACAATGAAGCTAAAGGTTATTCAACCAAAAAAGCCCGCTGGTTTTAACCAGGCGGGCTTAATCAAATCAACCAATTATTTACCTAAAACTTTATCCTTGCTGATCAATTTTTGTTGATCATTTTTTATATTTAATTTACAGAATAACAATTTCATTCTCGTTGAAATTCACTTTGTTTTCTATAAAGTGTGTATAAGTTAAATTCCTAGTGTTTACAGTTGTAGCAAAATCTTTAATTAAAGAGTACTCTTCAATTCGTCCGTTTAAATTTGCTTTTGCATGATCAGCTAATGTAATTTTTGCACTGTAAGCATCTAAATTTAAGTTTGCTATTGCATTATTATGTAGTTCAACATTAAATTCAATTTTTGACAAGTTATTACCAAATGATTTTATTTCAGCATTGTCAAATGCGGTGATTGATGCAATATTGTTTGATGTTACCCAAACAACCAATTTTTCTGTTTTGTAGGATGCAATGCGCAATACGCCGTTATGGTTTTCTACCAAAGCTCTTTCTCCGTAATACTGGTTGTAAACTTTTACACTTTCGGTATTTCCGTCTGATACATAAAGTTCAACATTGCCATGA
The DNA here is from genome assembly GCA_903927645.1 of uncultured Mucilaginibacter sp. Lineage (GTDB taxonomy): Bacteria > Bacteroidota > Bacteroidia > Sphingobacteriales > Sphingobacteriaceae > Mucilaginibacter. The sequence continues at coordinate 6,254 of CAIYNX010000271.1, read as the reverse complement.
ACTTCAATTTTGTTGATATTATTAATTCCTGCCAAAGTAGTGATTACTGCACTTTTTGATGAAGCTGCGTTTACTACTTTTGTTGTACCGAATAAGGTTATTAATAAAATCGCTATTGTTAAGATTTGTGTTTTCATTTTCTTATTTTTTTGATTTTCAATTATTTGTATTATAGTGTTTTCAATTACACCAATAAGACCATGCTACTTAAAAAACGTTACAGTCAATTGTTGTGAAATAGATGAACACCGTTATTTACTCGGCAAAAGTATGGTATTTATCGGCGAAAACTTTCATCTTAGTGTAACAAATACACTAAGTAATTTGATAAAATATTAAATCAAAAAAGCATAAATGGGAGGTATAAGCAGGGGTAACCATATAAAATTTTATGCTAGCTATAATCGCCCTATTTTCAATGAGGTAATATCAAGCAAAGCAGAATTTCATTTTTACCTTAAATTTTATAAAAAATCAGATTTTTTTTAAGATTATGATATTGATTTGACAAATAGCAATTCAATATGGTAACAGAATAAGGTTTTTATTGAATTTATTTCAAATTGAGCTTGTCGCCTGTGAATTTAATTTTACCCGAATCCAATAAAATTCGGATGGTTTCTATCTTTTCCTTTTCGGTGCCCGTAAATATGCCCGAAACCAATGAACCTGTACTCAATGCCTCCTTAGTCAATAATTGAAAAATTTCGTTGGTTATGGTATCAAAAAGTTGTGCCGGGTTTTTTTGGCGTTTTTCTTCCAAACACACATCGCATACCCCGCATTTTGGGGCTTTCATTTCATTAAAATAAGCTAAAAGGAGGATACTTCTGCATGTTTTTTGTTCGGCATAGCTAAATACTGCTTCCATTTTAATTCTGTAATTGGCCTTGCGCTCGTCAATTACCTTTTTGTTGATATAAAGTGCTTTGGCATCCTGTCGTGGTTTAAGCCAGGTTACTTGAGGCGTATCTGTTTGTTGTTCATAATTTAGAATCTTGAATTCATTTAACTGTTTTAAACCTTCAATTACCTGTTGAACATTCAAGTTGGCGCGCTTTGCCAAATCAAATTCACGGATATTTACATAGTTTTCAAATGCTCCACCATACGACCGTAGTAAAGCCTTTATAAAAGGATCCCAACCCTGATTCTGGATTTGAAAATTATAAAGTTGCTCATTCATCACCATAAACTTAAGGCGCGATGGTAAAAAAACACTTTCGTTAAAGGCCAGGTATTCATCCAACTCCAAAAATTTTAATGAATTGAGGGTTTTCACCGAGTCTAATTTAAAATGACTACAAAAGTCGCCGATATTTAAATCAAAACTTAAACCCCCACCAGCACCATAAGCAAGTTGATAATAATTAGCCAAATAGTGATAAGTTTGTTTTATCTCATCAACAGTTGGGAAACTGAGTTCAAATTTTTTTTTCTAACCTCAGCCTATCCGTATAATTGTATAGTAAAACTGCATAGGCTTTTTCATCATCCCTGCCGGCTCTTCCTGCTTCCTGATAATAGGCTTCAAGGCTTTCGGGTGGTTCTTTGTGTATAACAAAACGTACATCGGGTTTATCAATGCCCATACCAAAAGCATTGGTTGCCACTATTACCCGTATTCGGTTTTTTTTCCAACTTTCTTGCTTTGATGATCTTAGTCCTGCTTCTAATCCTGCATGATAATAATCAGACTTTATATTGTTTTCATTTAAAAAATTGGCAATTTCTACGGTATCTTTTCTGTTTCTGGTATAAACAATGCCGCTTCCTTGTACACCGTTGGCAATTTCTAAAAGCTTACGAAGTTTATTTTCATCATCTTGAACTACATAACTCAAGTTTTTTCGAGCAAAACTTTTCTGAAAAACAGCACCATTTTTGAAATGAAGCTTATCTTGAATATCCTTTTTAACCGCTACGGTTGCGGTTGCAGTGAGGGCTAATATAGGGATATTAGGATGTAATAAGCGTAGCGTAGGCAATTGCAGATAAGGAGGCCTAAAATCATATCCCCATTGTGAAATACAATGGGCTTCATCAACAGCAATTAAATTAACGTTCATGTATTTAATTCGTTCGCGCACTAAATCAGACAAAAGCCTTTCGGGCGATAAATAAAGAAATTTTACTTGTCCGTATATACAGTTATCAAGTGCTACATCAATTTCGTTTTTACCCATTCCTGATACAATTGATACCGCATTGATACCCCTCTCTTTTAAATTTTCAACTTGATCTTTCATTAAAGATATTAAGGGAGAAACTACAATACATATTCCTTCCTTCACCATTGCCGGCACTTGGAAACAAATGGATTTACCACCGCCGGTAGGTAGGAGCGCCAGCGTATCGGTTCCCATCAAAATTGATTGGATAATTTCTTCCTGCAAAAGCCGAAATGAATCAAAATTCCAATATTTTTTAAGTATTTCCCGGGGTGTCATTTAAATTTCAATCAAGTTATTACGTTATTCTTTATTCTTTTATTTAATAAATAAAATTTGAGGAATGTTTGTAAATATAAAGCTGAAATTGCAATTTGAAAACCTCAAACGCTTAATAATGGTTAACTTCGTGAAGTAATTGTATTATTTAAAAATGAAAATTGTTTTATCCTGCTTATTAATATTAATACTATCGTCCTCAATTTATGCACAAAAGTGGAATGTTGAGAATCCGACAGGGCCATCAAAAAAAATATCATTCACAACTGATGAAGGTACGTGGATGAATTTGGATGTTAGCCCTGATGGGAAAAGTATTGTGTTTGATTTATTGGGTGATATTTATTTGATGCCTATAACTGGCGGAAAAGCTACGTTGTTAGCAGGCGGCAGGGCATACGAAGTGCAACCACGTTTTAGCCCTGATGGCAAGTTGATATCATACACCAGCGATAAAGATGGAGCTGATAATATTTGGTTAATGAATATTGACGGAACAAATAAACATGCCATTACAACCGAGAATTTTAGATTATTAAACAATGCTTCCTGGAGCCCGGATGGTCAGTTTTTAGTTGCCCGTAAACATTTTACAGGAACGCGTTCACTAGGTGCCGGAGAAATGTGGCTTTACCATAAAACCGGTGGCGAAGGCATTCAACTTACCAAACGCAAAAACGACCAGCAAGATGCCGGAGAACCTGTAATTTCGCCTGATGGGAGATATGTTTATTGGAGTGAGGATGTTACCCAAGGGCCTTATTTTCAATACAACAAAGACCCTAATAAGGGAATATATGCCATAAAAAGATTAGATAGAAAAAATGGTGAAGTAGAAACAGTTATAGAAGGAACCGGAGGTGCATGCCGACCACAATTATCGCCTAATGGGAAGTTATTGGCCTTTGTAAAAAGGGTAAGGTTAAAATCAGAGCTATATATCCATAACTTAAATACTGGCGAAGAATGGCCCGTTTATACAGATTTATCGCACGATCAGCAAGAAACCTGGGCCATATTTGGCGTTTACCCCAATTTTGCCTGGACTCCCGATAGTAAAAATATTATATTTTATGCCAAAGGTAAAATTTGGAACCTTGATGTTGTTTCACAAAGTGCTGTTCAAATACCCTTTGAAGTAGCCTCAACACAAATAATAACCGATGCCTTGCATTTTCAGCAAAAAGTATTTCAAGATGAATTTAATGTAAAAATGATTAGGCAACTAACTACCTCTCCTGATGGAAAGTTGGTTGCTTTTAACGCCGCCGGATATATTTATATAAAAGCCTTACCAAATGGCAAACCAGAGCGCATTAGTTTTACCAATGATTTTGAATATTGGCCAAGTTTTAGTCCCGACGGTAAATCATTGGTATATATTACATGGAGTGATGAATTAAAGGCATCTATCAATAAAATTGACCTTACCACCTGCGAAATTACAAAGCTCAGCACAGAAAAGGGCTTTTATTACGCACCGCGTTTTTCTAACAAAGGCGATAAAATTATTTATGTTAAAGGTGTTGGGAATGAAATATCCGGATTTTCCTTTGGCAATAGTCCGGGAATATATACAATTCCTGCTATTGGCGGAACACCAAAAAAAATCATCAATAAAGGGGTTTATCCTCAATTTTCTAACGATGATTCAAAAATTTATTACCAAAGCAACGAAGGGGAGAAGAAGGCATTTAAGGTAATAGATACCACCGGTGCCAATAATCAAACCTTATACACTTCTACTTACGCCACACAGTTTGCACCTAGTCCGGATGGTAAATGGATGGCCTTTACCGAATTGTTTAATTGCTACCTGACCCCAATAACTAATACTGGTACCGCGCAAGAACTTTCAGCAAATAACAAGGCGATACCACTTAGTAAATTGACACGCGACGCCGGAACTTGTTTGCATTGGAGCAATGACAGTCAAAAATTAATGTGGATTTTGGGACCTAAATATTTTGTGAGGGATATACACAACGTTTTTTCGTTTGTTGAAGGAACGCCAGATAAAACAGTTCCTGTTGATACCATAGGCACCGACATTGGGTTAACTTTAAAAACAGATGTTCCGGAAGGTAAAATCGCGTTTAAAAATGCCCGAGTAATTACCATGAAGGGTGATGAAGTGATTGAAAACGCCACCATTGTAATTGATCAAAATAAAATTGTTGCTGTTGGCAAATCAACAGAGGTGCAGATACCTGCTGATGCGAAGGTGTATGATTTTACCGGAAAAACCATCATGCCCGGGATAATTGACGTACATGCACATTTACATACAAGTCCGGATGGCATTACCCCCCAGCAAGATTGGAATTATTTTGCAAACCTTGCTTTTGGCGTAACCACTTCGCACGATCCATCGAGCAATACCGAAATGGTTTTCAGCCAATCGGAAATGTTAAAGGCAGGAAATCTGGTTGGTCCGAGGGTATATTCAACAGGTACAATATTATATGGAGCGGATGGTGATGAGAAAGCAGTAATAAATAATATTGATGATGCACGGTCACATTTACGCAGATTAAAAGCAGTAGGCGCTTTTTCGGTAAAAAGTTATAACCAACCCAGAAGGGAGCAAAGACAACAAATAATTGAAGCCGCCCGCGAATTGCAAATGGAAGTAGTACCCGAAGGCGGTTCTACTTTTTTTACCAATATGAACATGATATTGGATGGGCATACAGGCATAGAGCACGCCATACCGGTTTGGCCGGTTTACAAGGATGTAAAAGCATTGTGGAACGGAAGCAAAACAGCATATACCCCAACCTTAATAGTTAGTTATGGCTCTCAATTTGGAGAGAATTTTTGGTACGATCGTACCGAGGTTTGGAAAAATGAGCGTCTGCTTAATTTCACCCCTCAGTTTATTATTGATGCACGCTCCCGTCGCCGAACAACTGCCGAGTATGGCGACTACGGGCATATTGATGTATCGAAAGCGGTAAAACAAATAAATGATGGTGGCACAAAAGTAAACCTCGGAGCCCACGGACAAATACAAGGGTTAGGCGCCCATTGGGAACTGTGGATGCTTACACAAGGAGGGATGAGTCCGCTGCAAGCTATACGTTGTGCCACCATTAACGGAGCTGCATATTTAGGAATGGACAAAGAAATAGGATCGTTAGAAGTAGGTAAATTGGCCGATATGGTGATTTTGAATGATAACCCCTTGGTGGATATACACAACAGTGAAAAAATAAATTATGTAATGGTAAACGGTAGGTTGTACGATGCCTACTCTATGAATGAAACAGGGAACAGGGAAAAGGCCCGTTTGCAATTTTGGTGGCAACAGCCGCATAGCGATGTAAGCAACCAGCCAAGCGGTAATATTGATACCTATTTATTTACCAAGCAGGATGGGGATTGAGTTAAAATTTGGATTTTAAGTATTAACCCAACTGCCTTTTGAAGCGTTTGCGCTTAAACCTAGCAGCAGTTCAAGCCTGGACGCTTGAACTGGCTGATTTATTAAATTTTAGCTTAGACGCTTGAAATGGCGGTCGTAAATATAGTTTTATACAGAACATTCAATAATTAACCCATCTAATCAATGCGAATTACCATTATAGGTTCGGGCAATGTGGCTACCCATTTTGCGGCGGCGTTTAAAAATGCGGGGCATAAAATTGTTCAGGTGTATAGCCGTAATCCGGAGCATGCGGCTTTGTTGGCTTACCATGTTAAAGCCGAGCCCATTGATAATTTGGAGGCCATTAACACAGAAACAGATATTTTTGTTATTGCCACCAGCGATGGTCAGATTGATTTGCTTGCTTCGGCTTT
>CAIYNX010000270.1 GCA_903927645.1 uncultured Mucilaginibacter sp. | reverse complement strand
TTTAAGATGCTTAAATTCATATAAAATAGTTTAAAACATATAATAATTCTTTATTTATGCAGATGTATCTGTATTTTTTATTTATATAATATGGCGCATATTATATAAAAACTTATATTAGATTTTATTTTTAAAAATAAGGTTGGAAATTGTTAAATAAATTGCTTAATAAAGTTAAATCATCAAGTTTAGTCAAGTATAAATAAAACCTGTAATTGGTATATATATATTATCTTGATATTTTTAGGCCTTAAAAGAAATATTTTATTTAGTTTATAGGCTAAAAATAAGTATAATTTCAGTAATAATTACATTAAGTATAATAACTTACAGCTCAGATTATACAGATAAATTAAAATAATACATAAAAGGAATATTTATACAGATATATTGATTTTCATAAAGAATATTCAAATGGGCTGATTTTGGTAAATTTTAAAATGTAATGCCAAAATATTTTAAATATTATAATTTTTATATCAATACCTAATGTTATTAATTCATAAAGCCGTCGAAAGGTAACCTAGGTTATGATTCTATACTTTCCAAAATAATTTTTTCTATTTTCTGGAATAATTTTTACTTACATTTGATTAAGTTATAAATTGCTTTCAGAAAATTTTGTTAAAAAGAGAAGAACTTTAATTAAATATTTACGTATAAACAGCAAATTAATCATTTACTCATGAAAAAAACATTACTCATTCTAGCTATTGTAGCAAGTTCATTAACATTGGCAAGGGCACAAGTAGTACCATCTTTTGCAATGGGAATAAAAGGTGGTGAAAATTTTTCTAGCCTATCTACATCTACAACCACATTTAATGCATCAAATCAAAACGGATATTTTGGAGGTCTCTGGACTCGATTTGGAGCATTAGGCATTAACTTTCAATCAGAAGTTTTGTATGATCAGAGGACTATGGACATTTCTAATACATCATTAGGAATTAATTCCACAAATAATACTATAACAAGTATAGACGTACCACTTCTTTTGGGAGCAAAAATTGGTACCCGCAGTTTTGGGGTTCGTTTTTATGCTGGTGGTGTAGCTTCATTTGTTATTCAAAACGGCAAGAGTGTTACCTATACAATAGCAGAGTCAATAAAATCATTTAAACCAGTAGATTATCAGGTTGAGAATTATTATTTAACAGGAGGCTTAGGTATTGATTTAGGAAGGCTTTCAGTTGATGCACGTTATGAACGAGGACTAACTGATGTTATTTATAATGGCACTGATAAATCAAAAGTAAATCTTTTTAATGTTAGTGTTGCATTTACTATGTTTAGGTTATAATTCAATAAAATAATATTGTAAAAAAAGAGGCTATTTGTGATAGCCTCTTTTTTTTACCCTTATTTTTGGTTGAACTAAAATATGCTCCCCCTAATTATTGAATTTATTTAACTAATTAGAATTAATTGTTTAGCTATTATAAATTATAAGTTGGAAATATAATAATTTTAATTACCTAGGGTATGGATGATATTTTATAGAAGTTAATTATGTTTGTTTTGAAATTTTTAATAATTAATAATACCTGCCCAATGAAATAAATTTAAGTTAAAATTCCTGCAATCGTAGCAGATAAATACGAAGCGAGGGTTCCACATATTAAAGCCTTTATTCCAAGTTTAGCCAAATCCGATCTTCTTTCCGGTGCAAGTTCACCAATCCCACCAACTTGTATAGCAATTGAACTAAAGTTAGCAAAGCCGCATAAAGCAAAGCTTGTTATAACCAAAGTTTTATGAGACATAGTACTTTTTAATTTTATCAAATCAAGGTAGGCTACAAACTCGTTTAATACCATTTTAGTCCCCATTAATGAGCCAGCAGTTTGAATATCTTTATGTGATACACCCATTGCCCAAGCGAAAAGGGCGAAAAGTGACCCTAAAATTTGTTTTAAGCTCAATGTTTTAAGGTCTATGTTTATAAAATCCAAACTCCAATTAAAGTGGCTTGATAGAAAAAACCCTGTTCTACCTAGCACATAATCAAGCAAACCGATAATTGCAATAAAACCAATTAACATGGCTATAACATTTAATCCAATCTTTAAACCATCACTGGCACCATGGGATATAGCACCAACTAAATTGGTATCAGATGTTTTTACTTCAAGTAAAACCCTACCCTTGGTTTCTGATACTTCAGTTTCAGGCCAAACGATTTTTGAAATAACTAAAGCTCCTGGTGCTGCCATAATACTAGCTGCCAATAGGTATTCTGCAGGCACCCCAAGTGCAATATAAGTTGCCATAACACCACCAGCTATACAAGCCATACTTCCTGTCATTGAGGCCAAAAGTTCAGACATAGTCATGGTTTTAAGGTATGGTTTTATCATTATTTGAGCCTCAACCTGCCCAACAAATGCGCTTCCAACGTTTGATACTGCTTCAGCACCACTTACACCCATAACTTTATATACTACCCAAGCAAAAACTTTTACTATGCGTTGCATTATACCTAAATAGTAAAAAATACTTATTAAAACAGCTACAAAAATAATAGTAGGAATAACTCTGAAAAAAAATATAAAACTGTATTGATCACCAATAATCTTAGTTAATTCTGAGTCCTTATTGGCAACGATTCCAAATACAAATTCAGCCCCAAGATCAGAAAATGATAAAACCTTTTTAACCCCTGTAGCTAAAAAGGCAAATATGTCTTTCCCAAAATCTGTTTTTATAATAAAAACGGCTAATAAAATTTGAATACTTAATCCAGATAAAACAACTCTGTAATTTATTGCTTTCCGGTTATTTGACATCAAAAAAGCTATTGAAAAAATTAAAACAATGCCAATTAATCCGGTAAAACGATCCATTTTTAAAACAAACTAATTTATTGGTTAATTTAAGAAAATAATTCTGAATATTTTGATAGAAGAAAAATAGGTGAAGTTTCTTGTAATTGTAAAAAGAAATAATGTTTAAATTGAGAATTTTATAGGAGATTTATAATAAAAAATCCATTTTCAGGAAGCCTTTCTCCTATTTAACTCGTCCCTTATTTTAGCTGCCTTTTCGTACATTTCTTCTTCAAGCGCACCTTTAAGTTTTGATTTTAGTTCATCGATACTTAAGGTTGAAAAACCGCCTGTTGCTTCTAAAGGAGTTTTTTCCTCTTGGGTCTCATTCAAATTTTCTAAATAAACGAAATCATTTCCTTCGATCACAATACCAGCAGTCGCCAAAATAAATTCATAGGTAAAAATTTTGCAATCAAACCTTACAGCTATAGCAATGGCGTCAGATGTACGTGCATCAATTTCAACCACTTTTTTTCCATCATTGCAAATTAATTTCGAATAAAATATTCCGTCAACCAAATTATAAATAATTATTTCTTGAATCAAAATCTGGTAAGCCTGTGCAAAACTTTTAAATAAATCGTGAGTAAGCGGCCTGGTTGGAACCATTTTTTCTATTTCAATTGCAATGGCCTGTGCTTCAAAGCTTCCAATAATTATCGGTAATCTTCGGCGTCCATTTAATTCACCCAAAACCAATGCATAAGCACCAGATTGTGTTTGGCTATACGACAATCCAACAATATCTAATTCAATTTTTTTTATATCATTACCCATCACAATGTATATTGTTTTATGCCAAGGCCTTGTAATTTTTAACAGCTTGTATAAATTTTGGAATAACATCAAATGCATCCCCAACTATTCCATAATCTGCAACCTTAAAAAACGGAGCTTCAGGATCTCGATTTATCACAACGATTACTTTTGATGAGGTAACACCTGCTAAATGTTGTATAGCTCCAGAAATTCCTACCGCAATATACAAATTTGGACTTACCGAAATACCCGTTTGTCCAACATGTTCATTATGCGGACGCCACCCTGCATCTGAAACTGGTTTTGAGCACGCTAAGGCTCCTCCTAAAACATCAGCTAACTCCTCAAGCATTTTCCAGTTTTCTGGCCCTCTTAATCCTCTTCCTCCAGAAACAACAATTTCTGCATCAGGTAAAGAAACTTTATCTGTTGAACGTATGATTTCTTTTATTACAGCTAAAAAATCATTGCCTACCAATTGTGGATTAAAATCTTCAATTACAGCAACTTTTTCATTTTCAATTATTTTATATGAATTTAAAGATAGCGATATTACTTTTATTTTTGATGCTAATTCAAGATTAGCAATTGCTTTGCCGGAGAATACGAACTTTTTTACAATAAATTTATTATTTATTTGATTAGGTAAGCCTATAACATTATCTGCGAGTCCGGCGCTTAATTTAGCAGCAATACGTGGTGCTAAGCCACGCCCAGAAAAAGTATTTGATAAAATAACTATATCTGAATTGAAATTAATTACTGCTTGTGCTACAATTGAGGCATATGCCTGATTTATAAAATTCTTTAAAGTGCTAGAATTTACGTTAAGAATTTTATCTACTCCATATTTGGCAATTGCAAGTAATTCATTTTCATGAACATTGCCAATTGAAATTGCTATTAATGAAGTTTTATTATTGGTTGCTATTGCACTTGCGTAGGAAATGGCTTCAAAAGTTGACTTTTTGAATTTACCTTCCCAATTTTCTATATATATTAATACTGACATTTATTTTTTTATTGCCTTTAAAAAACTAAATTACCTTTACTTCGTTATGAAGCAAACTAATTAATTCTTCTAAATCATCTGAATTAACCAATCTTACATTACCTCTTTGCTCTGGAAACTCAAATTCAATAATTCCAGTATTGACTTCCAAGTGCACTGCTTCGATAACTGTTAACGGTTTTGTTCTTGCGGACATTATTCCTCTCATAGTTGGAATTTTAGGTTCTGCAACCCCTTCAGATGTACCAACTATTATTGGTAAAGGCATACTAATTATTTCTTTTCCGCCTTCAATCTCACGTTCAACAATTGCATTATTCCCTTCTATTGTTAATTTTTTTATAACCGATACTGAAGGAATTGATAATAGTTCACCAAGCATACTAGTAACTTTTGAACCATTAAAATCAATAGACTCACTACCTGTTAAAATAAGGTCATAATGATTTCCCTTTAGATAATATGCAATCTGATTAGCAACAAACCAGGCATCAATTGGTTTAGTGTTAATTCGAATAGCATCTGTTGCTCCAATTGCTAGTGCTTTTCTAATTGTAGGTTCAGAATTAATTTCACCAACATGAATAACTGTTACACTTCCATTATCACCTTCTATTAACTCTATAGCTTTCGCCAACGCTATTTCATCATAGGGATTTAATATAAATTGAACCCCATTGGTAATTAATTGTGTGTTATTATCTGTAAAGGTTACTTTTGTAGTTGTATCTGGAACATTACTTATGCATACCAGTATTTTCATAATAGTATTAATTTTTTAATGGCTAAAAACCAAATATGATAAAATTGTTAATATGGGTTATTATCATGGTATGGTTTTGCAAATTTAATTAAAAAAGACGGAGTTTATAATGCAGATAGATAGATTAAATAAGTTGTTAGAGTTTTCAAAAAGTGAACCAAATGATCCATTTTTAAAATACGCCATTGCCACTGAATATTGGCGATTAAACGAAATAGACTTGGCACTCCATTATTTTGAAGATTTGATAAAAAATCATCCTAATTACTCAGGTACTTATTACCACTTAGGTAAATTATACGAAGATTTAAACCGTAAAAATGAGGCAATTAAATTATATGAAATGGGAATGATAGTTACCAAAAAGGTTGCGGATAACCATGCATTTAGCGAATTGCAAACAGTTTACAAACTAGCATGTGGTTTAGAAGATGATGAATAATTATACTTTTTTGATTAATTTTTAAAAGTGAAATTAAAGAAATGAAAAAACAAGAATTATTATTCATTAAAGATGTTGTAATATTTACCATAACTGCTTTTGGTGGACCTCAGGCCCATATTTCAATTTTGCTTAGGGAATTTGTTGAAAAGAAAAAATATATTTCCGAGATCGAACTATTAGAATTAAATACTTTGTCGCAATTATTACCTGGACCATCTTCTACACAAACCCTTATCGGTATCGCTTGGAAAGTTGGAGGTACCAAACTTGCAATAATTACTTTTTTGATTTGGATTTTACCATCTTCAATCATCATGTGTTTGGCTGCAATTAGCTATAAAACATTTGCTGACCATAATAAATTTACACATATTGTTCGTTTTGTTCAGCCAATTGCTATTGGTATTGTTGCTTATGCAACCTATATTTTTGGAAAAAAGTTTTTAAAAAGCCAAATCAGTTATTTGCTCGCTATTGGAGCATTAATTGCTACTATTTTTTTGCGAACTGCATTTGCTTTCCCTGTTTTAATATTATTAGGTGGAGTAATATCATCCATCTTTGAAGCTCAACCTGAAGAAAGCAAAATTAGAATAAATTTATTTTCGAATGTGAACCCTAAAAAAGTTGCTTATTTCATAGGTATTCTAGTTTTTTTTGCTGTTTTAGGAGCCATAGTAAACAGGACATCCCCGTTTAGTTTACCTATCCGATTATTTGAAAATTTTTATCGCAATGGAGTTTTAATCTTTGGTGGAGGTCAAGTTTTGGTTCCATTAATGTTTAATGAGTTTGTTGAAGTTAAACATTACCTTTCAAATTCAGAATTTTTATCCGGATATGCTTTGCAAATGGCAATTCCTGGACCTACATTCTCGTTTACTTCCTTTTTAGGTGGATTAACTATGGCGAACAAGGGGGCAGGTTTATGGGGTCAAATTTCAGGAAGCATAATAGGAGTTATAGGTATTAATTTACCTGGACTTATTCTAATCCTTTTTATTGTTCCATTTTGGGATGATTTAAAAAAAATAACCCTAATTAAAAATTCTTTAAATGGAATCAATGCAGTAGCAGTAGGGTTTATGTTAACTGCATTGTTATTATTGATTAAACCTTTCGAATTAAATTGGTTGGCTTTTTTAATAATGGGAGCAACTTTTGCGATTTTAAATTACACAAAAATAAAAACTCCAATAATTATTATACTAGGCGTTATCATTGGCTATGTGATTTAAAAAATTAAAATGGTTGTTCATCATCAATATCATCCATACGCGAAGGTCGAATTATAAAATTACTTTGTTTCTCAAAATCTTGAGAAGGACTAAGCCCAGAAAAGGCATTGGTAGGTGTGAAGGACCCATCCATTCCTTGATCCAAATCCGTGAATTTGACATATTTACCAACAAATTTTAATCTAACTCTTCCTGTTTCCCCATTACGGTGTTTGGCTATAATAACCTCGCCAACTCCCTGGGTAGGATTATTATCTTCATCCACTTCCAAACCATAATATTCAGGGCGATATAAAAACAATACCATATCTGCATCTTGCTCTATTGATCCAGATTCACGTAAATCAGAAAGCATAGGCCTTTTTGATCCACCAGGACGGTTTTCAACAGCACGGCTTAACTGCGACAGTGCAATAACTGGTACGTTTAATTCTTTTGCTACTGATTTTAAGGCTCTGGAAATACTACCTATTTCTTGTTCGCGGTTACCACTTCCTTTTCCTTCACCTCCTTTTCCTTGCATTAACTGCAAATAGTCAATGATAATTAATTGAATATCATGTTGGGATTTTAATCGGCGACATTTAGCACGAAATTCAAATATGTTTAATGCCGGAGTATCATCTATTATTAATGGTGCTTGTTCAAGCCTTCCTATTTTTGAATGTATTTGTTGCCATTCCCATTCTTCAAGATTTCCTTTTCTTATTTTTTCTTGTTCAATATGCGTCTCACCAGAAATTAATCTATTTACTAGTTGAACTGATGACATTTCTAGCGAAAAAACAACTACAGGTTTGTTAAAATCTACTGCTGCATTACGTGCGCAACTCAACACAAAAGCGGTTTTACCCATGGCAGGTCGAGCCGCAATAATTACCAAATCTGATTTCTGCCACCCTGAGGTCATTCTATCTAAATCAGTAAATCCTGAAGCTATACCGGTCAACCCATCTTTTTTATCCTTTAGTGCTTCTATTTCTTTCAAGGTTTCATGCATCAGGTCATCCATTTTTCGAGAGTCACGACGAAGGTTGTTTTGGGCTATTTCAAAAAGGTTTTTTTCAGCCTTATCTAATAAATCAAGTACGTCTGTAGTATCCTCATAAGCACTTTGAATTACATCTGTTGAAATCCGTATTAGTTCTCGTTGAATAAATTTTTGAATAATTATTCGAGAATGATATTCAATATTAGCTGCCGAGGCAACCCTATTTGTGAGCTCGGTAATATAATAAGCACCTCCAATTATTTCTAGTTCTCCTTGCTGGCGCAATTGGGCTGTAACTGTCAAAATATCAACTGGCGAAGTTTTTTCGAATAAAGTTTTTATTGATTGAAATATTTTTTGATGATTTTCGCGGTAAAAAACTTCTGGTTTTAGAATATCAATTACAGATGATAATGCATCTTTTTCGAGCATTAGTGCACCTAAAACAGCTTCTTCAAGATCAATTGCCTGAGGTGGTAATTTTCCCAAACTGCTATAATTACCAGAATTGATCCCTAAATTTATAGGATTCCTGCCTCTTTTATCGTTTGTATTTGGCTTGTTATATTGATTACTTGCATCGGTCATAGCCTACAAAAATATATAAATTACATGGTGCATTAACTAACAACTTTTAAATAATATCAGTTTATTTGGTTAAAATTAATATTAGAACAAATAATGGCAGTTAACAAATGTTGTTGATAAAATGTTTGTAAAAAAAATTTATCCTTGATTTATAGTACTTTAGCGTTGTGTTGATAAAGTTTCAAAATGTTAACTATTTTAAATAAACCAAATTCAACTTTAGTTCAATAATGCCAAAATCAATTAAAATAGGTACTTTTGAAATTTAAAAAAATATTCTAAATGATATACAATTCTAAACCTGCTAAAAACGAAGGAAACCAAATGGTTTTTGGTATAAGGGCAGTAGTAGAAGCCATTCGTTCGGGTAAAGAAATTGAGTCATTATACTTGCAACGAGGATTAAGTGGCGGACTTTTAAATGAACTTAAGGATTTAATTTCTGAATATGGATTAACCGCTCAACTAGTTCCTATCGAAAAATTAAACCGTATTACTTTAAAAAACCATCAGGGGGTAGTAGCATTTATTTCACCCATTGTTTATCAAAAAGTTGAAAATATTATACCACAAATATTTGAAGATGGGCAAATTCCGTTGATTTTGATTTTAGATAGTATAACCGATGTCAGGAATATGGGTGCTATTGCTCGTACTGCCGAATGCGCTGGTGTGCATGCCATTGTTATTCCGGCTAAAGGATCTGCTCAAATTAACCCTGATGCAATCAAAACCTCAGCCGGTGCATTGTATAAAATACCTGTATGCAGGCATGATAATTTTTTACAAACTGTAAAGTTTCTACAAGAATCAGGGCTGCAACTTATTTGTTGCACCGAGAAAACCAAGGATAATATTTACACTCCTGATTATACTGCTCCTACAGCTATTATCATGGGGTCTGAGGAAGATGGGGTTAGGAATGAAATTATCAGGTCGGCTGATTATTTGGCTAAAATACCCATGTACGGTGAAATTGAATCACTCAATGTTTCTGTTGCTACAGGCATTATTTTATATGAAGCCATCAGGCAAAGGCAATTATAAAATTATCAATTAGGATAGTTTTTTACAATATTGAGCGATTTTTTTGTATAACTCATTAGGATTAAATGGTTTACTAATATAATCATTCATACCTGCTAAAAAGGCTTTATCCTTAATATCAAGCATTGCGGAAGCCGTAACAGCTATAATTGGTAGATTTTTATAATTTCCTGAATTAAGCTTTCTAACCTCCATAGTGGTTTGATAACCATCCATTTCGGGCATTTGTAAATCCATTAAAACAAGGTCATAATTATTATTTATGATCATTTTTAAGGCTTCCTTTCCATTTTCTGCCACATCGCATTCAATTTTCCACAATTTCATAAATTGTTTAGCCAATATGGCATTAATAAAATTATCTTCAGCAATTAAAACTTTTACCCCTTCCAAAATTTTATCATCCAGATTTAGCTGATTGATCTGTTTATTAATGTATTTTGTTGCACTTTTCTTTACTTTTAGGGTAAAGTTAAAAGTTGAACCTTTTCCTATCTCACTAATAACCCTTATTTCACTTCCCATTAATTCCAATAATTTTTTGGTAATGGAAAGTCCTAATCCTGTTCCACCAAACTTGCGGGTTGTATCAACTGATGCTTGGGTAAAACTTTCAAATATTTGATTGAGATTTTCTGGAGCAATACCTATTCCGGTATCCGATACTTCAAAATCAACAAATACATACTCATTTTTGATACTGTTAAGGCTTACTGTGATAGTTACCTTTCCGTATTGAGTGAATTTAACGGCGTTACTTACTAGATTTGTTAATACTTGCCCAATTCTTACTTGATCGCCAACTACAATATCAGGTATGTCTTGATCTAAATAAAGTTTTAATTGTATATTTTTTTCTACTGCTTTAGGTAAATTAGCTAATTTGATATTATTTATTAGGTCTTTCAATAAAAAATCAACTTCTTCAAAATCAATTTTTCCAGCTTCAATTTTACTAAAATCAAGAATATCATTAATCAAAACCAATAAATTCTCGGCCGAAAATTGCAGTAATTCCAGGTATTCCAATTGTTCTGGCTTTGGAGCCATTTGTTGCAATAAGTTAGTAAATCCTATTACGGCATTAATTGGAGTTCGAATTTCATGGCTCATGGTTGATAAAAATTGCGCTTTTACTGCAACTGCCTTTTCTGCAATCTCCTTCGAATTAATTAATTGATTTTCAAGCTTTTTTGCTTTGTTTATTTGTTCATATAAAAATTTGATGATATCTATTAGGTCATTTGTTGAGTTATCTAAATCAACTGTACTATCAGATGATAATAACTTAATAGCTTTTTTTATTTCGGTTATTGATTGTTGTTTTATTTCAATTTCCTGATATAAATAGTTATTGATTTCCTGGTATTCTTTTTCGCTGATAGAAAATGCATGCTCGGTTATTTGATTTGCTTTTTCATATGTTTTATAAGAGTTACTAATGGCTAAAAACAAGGGTTTAAGCTCATCATCAGCCATATATTTATCAAGTTCAAGTTTATGAATCTGTTTTACTAATAAATTATGAAGTTCTGTCATAATAATAATTAAACCTCGGTAATGGTTGTGATGGTCATGGTTTGATTATGCAATTCGCATCGTGTACTGCGATCAAAGGGTGAAATTTCACCGTAGCTATAAAATCCGGAAATGGTTGTATTTTCTCCAATTATTTTTGTTGCAGCCTCCACTTCCTCATCAATTCGTTCCTGTAAAACCAATTTACGACCCACGCAGCTCACTAAAATTGACAAATCGGGCTTTTGATTGCCTAAGCTTAAAAATGAATTCTGCGCAGCAATTGAAGATGCTGTAATTAATTTTTCGAAATTGGCTTTCATTAACCTTACTTTGCTCCCAATGGGCAGGTTTCCGGCAAATGTCATGGTTTTATTTTCCTCGTCTATACTTAATATTGTCCTGACCAAGCTTTTTTCCGAACCTTCAATCAAGATGGAAAGCGGAAAAAGTAGGGCAGAGGCTGGAAGTTCTTTAACGTACGGACCAAGGTATTCTTTATAAAGCGCTAGCGCATTTTTATGATCAATCTCGTATAAAACATTCTTTTCTGCTTTGGTTATCATTCGTTCATGACCAAATTCATCCCATCCACCTAATGAACCATGGCTAATAACCAGATCATTTCCATAAAAACCAATTGCTATAACATTTCCTTGCGAGGGCATGGCATTTAAACTCGTAAATGTTTTTTCAAAACGGTCTGCATCTCCTGCCAATCCACCGGTTATTGGTACTTGGTTAATATTTTTTTCGTTTAAGCCATGCACCAATTCGCTTCCGTTGATAAATGTACCGTCCGATACAATAAAAACTGCCTTTAAATCATCTTTCAACAAATTTTGCATCAAAAAACAACCTAAATCAAAGCTATTTTTATGGAGTTTGATATTTGTTTCGACGCATTTTGAAGTTGATTTTTCAAATTCTAACCCAGTTACTACTACTGTATCGTCAAATACCAAATCATTTATAATTTCACCAGCTGTTGTTGACATTACAATATCTGCATTGGGAAATTCATCCTTTAGGTATGAAAATACTTCTGGCTCGGTTATAACCCCGGGCGACCCAAATGCTAAAACCAAGCTACATTTGTAAGCATAGGTTGTTGATGGAAATGATTTCCAAGTTTTATTTATAAATTGTAATTGCTTGGTTTTCATTTAAATAATTGGTTAAAAGGGGAATTTATATTTGTTAACAGTTACATAGCATCCAATTTATTTGAAAATTCTTATCAAAAATTTAAGAGAAAAATCAATCCTTTGGGCTCCAGGTACGTACTTATACGCATATTTAAAAAAAATTACCTAATAATTGAAGGATTTTTTTTAGAAAAAATTTTGATCAAAAAAAAAGCTTCCAGAAATATCTGAAAGCTTTTTAGTCGGGGTGGCAGGACGATTAATCCTTTCCGCAAATAACTATATATCAATAACTTGATGGAGACTTTTTAGAACTACTCACTGTTTTACTCACATATTCTTTAACAGTGGTTGATACAAATTTAACGATCTGTTTTAAGTTATGCAACTATAATTTAGATTAGTTTGCTACTTTAAACAAACAATTTAAATTGAGTACCCTCTTATGCACTGCTACATATCTGCAAGCAGGAAAAGGAGATGAACACACTATCCCATTTTCAACAGTTAAGCAACAAACAGCGCGAGCCGGGTAAATAGTCAAGGCCGGGCAAGCCGCTAAAAAAACAAAACACAACTGCCCGTTTATATAGCCTTTACTTTTTATCCCGGCGGTGGGCTAAATTTGCGGATGTGGTGAATATGGGATTTATAAATTGAAATAGTCAAAAGGAAATCTGTTATGTGCATAGCGAATTTCAGTTTTGCGGTAAATCCAACCGAGAATCAAGGAGCGGACAGATTACAATTGGAATGATGAGGGATGCTTTGAAAAAATCTGATGATGAAGCACGCTTAAGAATATTCCCCGAGGTAAGTATTGAA
>CAIYNX010000269.1 GCA_903927645.1 uncultured Mucilaginibacter sp. | reverse complement strand
TCTGATATGCATTCTCTTGCGCCAAATGCAAGCACCAATTGGCAGCCGCTTGCATTAAAACCTTCCGAATGATTTAGGTCTTTCCACTGACCGTTGCTAAAATGTTGTTGGGAAGTTCTCATCTTTTTTGATTTTAAAAGCTAAATAATGTCCTGATTTGGTATAAAGGTAAGTATATTTTTCTCATTTAACACCTCATTAGCAATAAAATAACCATCAAATATTTCTTATGGGTTTTAAGGTAAAGAAGCCTACATAACAATGCCATTTAAATACAACTAATAATACAATCCGACATTCATTCATAATAGAATTTTAAAAAACAACCCTTTATTAAAACACTCGAAATTTCTAGAAATGCCAGGATCTAATAATAAAAATACAAGCATCGCAAATTTTAAACGCAGATACAATCTTCTTTACTAATTTTAGCCAATGGCAAATACAAATGTCAGGCCTACTACCGATTTAAGCAAGCAGGAGAAGGAGTATGAAAACACCATACGGCCCCAAAATATTGAGGACTTCTCGGGGCAGCCTAAACTGGTAGAAAACCTTCGCATATTTATTAAAGCCGCCAACATGCGTGGCGAACCTTTGGATCATATTTTGTTCCATGGCCCTCCCGGCCTGGGCAAGACCACATTGTCGCGCATTGTTGCCAACGAGCTGGGTGTAAGCATAAAGGAAACAAGTGGCCCGGTAATAGAAAAACCTGCCGACCTCGCCGGATTGCTCACCAGCCTTGAAACCCGTGATGTATTGTTTATTGATGAGATTCACCGCCTAAGTACTGTGGTAGAGGAATACCTCTATAGTGCCATGGAAGATTTTAGGATTGATATCATGATTGATTCCGGCCCCTCTGCCCGGTCAATACAATTGAATTTGAATCCATTTACCTTAGTTGGTGCCACTACCAGGAGTGGCTTACTTACAGCTCCACTATTATCCCGTTTCGGCATCAAGTCAAGGTTGGAATATTATAGTGCCGAGGTTTTACAGCGGATTATATTAAGGGCAGCAGGAGTCTTAAAGGTAAAGGTAACCAGCGATGCCGCCCACGAAATAGCCCGCCGTAGCCGTGGCACCCCCCGTATAGCCAATGGCCTCCTCCGCCGTATGCGTGATTTTGCACAGGTACTAGGTACTGGTGTAGTAGATATGGCCATAGCCCAGCACGGACTAAAAGCTCTTAATGTAGATGAAAGCGGCCTTGATGATATGGACAATAAAATACTACTCACCATCATTGACAAATTCAAGGGAGGGCCGGCAGGTATCAATAATATAGCCACAGCAGTAAGCGAAGATGCCGGAACAATAGAGGAAGTTTATGAACCCTTCCTGATACAGGAAGGCTATATCATGCGTACCCCCAGGGGCCGAGAGGCTACTGAAAAAGCCTACAAGCACCTGGGCAGGAAAAAGGATATGCCGGGTAATTTGTTGTTTTAGACTTAGGGCTATGAAAAAACTTATTTGCCTTTTATGCTTTTGGGGTTGGTTTAATGCTCCAGCTTATAGTCAATTTGACAAACTGCCTAAAACATTGGATGGGCAAAAAGTATATAACAATGTAGACAAAATGCCCCAAATGCCGGAAGGCACTGTGAGCTACATTCTCAATCACCTACATTTCTATGAAAATGATTCTTCCGATTTAACTAGCAAAATTGTTTGCTTTTTCATTATTGATACATTTGGCAAAGTTAGAGAACCAATAGTTAAGGTCAATAACAATGCAATTAAAATCCAGGTTATTGAACTCTTAAAAACCATGCCCTTGTGGCAACCTGCAAAAAAATGAGCAAAAAAGTACCGGCAAGTTTTGCACTACCAAT
>CAIYNX010000268.1 GCA_903927645.1 uncultured Mucilaginibacter sp. | reverse complement strand
TATAATTTAATGATAATTTTATAGTTTCTTAGTTTCCGTTATACCCATATCATCCAAAAAAACATCCCATCCGGCAACAATCTGGCCGTTAATTGCTTTTTCATAATGCTTTATAACAATGGTTAAATTTCTGGTAGTTTGATCGCCATAAACCAAATTACCATCAACAAAGCCCTGAAATTTTTGAACAAAAGTAACCGTACCATAATAATTACCATCTGGTCCTTTTCTAAACTTCGAAGCGTAATTAATATCAGCGTATTCAATATTTACTTTATCATATTGCCCGCTTTTTATCATTAAACGAGTTAAATAATCTCTAATAAAGTATTTTTTTGGTATTGCATTTGCGGCAGTGCTTGAAACTTCTACCCTTGCTTGTTCGTTTAAAAATAAGCCACATGCTTGGTCAATGCTTTTAACGGCAGCAGCCCTATCTGTACTTACTGAGGATATAGCTTGCAAATAATTGGTAAACTCTTCTGTTTTTTGGAGAGATTTTGTACCAAACAATGCCAAATCAGGGGCAATAAATTCGCCGTCGTCTTTTTTGGCTATTTGTATTTTTGCTGCAGTTACCGAAGCCTCATCTTTACCCATTGGTTGTGATAATATATCACGAATAACTTGTTTACCAGGGCCTAGAAATGGAATGGCTTTATCAACACTCGAATAAAATTCATGACTCCCGTTTTTGCGAATCACCAATAAAAAATCAGCTTTTTTATAATGTAGTTCCTTACCTTTATATACAGCGGCAACTTCATTGTCATTATCTTCAATAATACTTACCGGAATAACAGTTCCCTTATTATCAACCAGAATATCAAAAGGCCTTTGATAAATAGAATTTAAAATAAACTCTTTTTTGTCGGCATCCTTTAAAGGGTTAGCAGGATCAAAAACAATATAGTTACCAACCGCGTTGAAGGCAACCCGTACATAATTTAAATTCCTTACAAATGGTTGGGAATTTGGGTTTGCGAGGTTTTTAAACTTCACCTTATTTGCATCAATTTCTACAATTTTACCCGGGATTTTGGTTCCATCAGTTAAATAGATCATATCCTGTGCAAACGCACTTTTGAGGCAAAACAAAAAAGCAAAAATTATAATTCGTTTCATTCTTTTTAAAAATAAAATTTGTAGCTCCTCTAAAATTACTTAATTAAAATAATTTTATTGTATAACAGCTTCAAAATAATTAAATTTTTGTACTATTACGTATAGCTGCAAAGTACAACAATATTTAATACAGTTATAAAAAAATCTTTAGGCATGTTATTAAACAAAAGCTAAAGATAGTATTATAAATCAGTATTTTAAAATTATATGAAGTTTAAAGTTAATTATTAACCTCAAACCCAATTAAATTGCTCAACAATTAAATTATCCTAATTCAATATTGTTAAAATCAATAACAGGTATTGGTTTCCATAAATATTAAAAACAATACCTAGCAGTTATTCAAATAATAAAATGGGTTATAAGCCAATTTTATATTTCTAATTTTTATAAAATAATTACAGTTAAAAATATTAAATTTAAAAACAACCCAACTCTTTGAATGCTCTATCTATATAATTTGTAAGTATTTTGTTCAAAAATACTTTAACAAAACATATAAATTATTATATAAACTAAATATACTAAAATTATTACAATCTCAGAGCTGGCGGAGAGGGAGGGATTCGAACCCTCGATACACTTTTGGCGTATACACACTTTCCAGGCGTGCTCTTTCGACCACTCAGACACCTCTCCTAGTTTAGCTTGTTTAACTCCTTTATTTATTTGGATTGCAAACTTACAACTATTACACAACCTAAACAATATAAAATCGAAACCAAAAACTTGAGTGTCAGACAGTATATTTTTGAATCAAATTTAAATTTACAGTATGAAAATACCATGAAATTTTTAATAATTTAAAAACTAGCATAACAATTAAATAAAAGCTGTACTATATAGATAGAATTTTTTGTTGATTTGCTTTGTTTTGCCCTTTAAATAGTATTTAGACTATTCATTCTTTTTTTCATTCTTACAATGCAACAACTATAAAAAATATTTTGATACAATAAATTAGCTTATGTTTGCTGAAAGATATTATCAAATTAACGAGGATAGATTTCAAAAAAAGCTTGTTTTGTTTTAATGTTGGACATCAACGAGATTAAGAAACCAATTGCATCTGAGATTGATGTATTTGAAGGAAAGTTTAAAACATCCATGCAGAGCTCTGTGCCTTTGCTTGATAGGATTACCCATTACATAGTAAAACGCAAGGGAAAACAAATCCGCCCGATGTTTGTGTTTTTTTCTGCCAGTATATGCGGAGGTATCAATGAGTCGACCCACCGGGGCGCTGCATTGGTAGAACTTTTACACACCGCCACATTAATTCACGACGATGTTGTTGACAATTCGTACCAGCGCAGGAGTTTTTTTTCAATAAATGCGCTTTGGAAAAACAAAATTGCGGTATTGGTTGGTGATTTTTTATTGTCAAAAGGCCTGTTACTTTCAGTAAAAAATAGCGACTTCAAATTTTTGAAAATTGTTTCGGAGGCTATGGAACAAATGATTGAAGGTGAGTTATTACAGGTTGAAAAGGTAAGAAAATTAGATATTGATGAACCTGTTTATTATGAAGTAATTCGGCAAAAAACGGCATCTTTAATTGCTTCTTGCTGTGAATGTGGCGCGGCATCGGCCGGTGCTGATGATGATACAATTGAGAAAATGAGGCTTTTTGGCGAAAAAATTGGTATCGCATTTCAAATAAAGGATGATATGTTTGATTTTGGTACTGATGATGTTGGTAAACCTTTAGGGATTGATATCAAAGAAAAAAAAATTACATTACCGCTTATTTATTCGCTAAATAAAAGCGATCATTCCTTAAAAAAAGAAATGATCAATTTGGTTAAAAACCACAATGACGAGCCGAAAAAAATAGCCCGAATTATTTCCTTTGTAAAAGATTCGGGAGGTTTGCAATATGCAGAAGAAAAAATGAAAATATTTAGAGACGAAGCCTTTAATATCCTAAAAACGTTTCCCGATAGCGAATCGCGAAGAGGTCTTGAACAATTGGTTCTATTTACTACCGAAAGGAATAAATGAAATCAGAATCAATCATCTTATTAAGTTTTATAGCATTTGTTTTTTTAATGCTTGCCGTTGATTTAGGTTTATTTTCCAAGTCTGATAAACCTATAAGCACTAAACGAGCGCTAATAATGAGCAGTATTTGGCTGTTATTCGCAATCTGTTTTTATTTTACTATTTATAATTACGGCCATTACCTTCACCATATTACATCCTTTAAAGAGCTTCAAACAATCAATGCAGTTTATTTTCATCACCTCCAATTAAACCCTAATAATTATTTATCTTCCCTACAAATTTATCGTACAAATTTGGCGCTTGAGTTTATAACAGGTTACACAGTTGAATATGCCTTGTCTGTAGATAATATTTTTGTAATCGTTCTTATTTTTAGTGCATTTGCCGTCGAACCCAAAAACTATCATAAGGTATTATTTTGGGGAATTATTGGTGCAATTATCATGCGCTTTGGGTTTATTTTTATTGGGAATACGTTAATTACCAATTTTCATTGGGTGATGTATTTGTTTGGGGCATTTTTGGTATATACTGGAATTATGATGTTTATAAACAGAAACGAAGAAGCCCAAATTGATACTGAAAAACATGCCGTGGTTAAATTTGCTTCGCGCTATTTCGCAGTTTCACCAAAATTTTCGGGTAACAGATTCTTTATTACCATAAATAAAAAAAAGCTAATTACACCTCTTTTTTTAGTCCTACTAATTATTGAATTTACTGATTTGGTTTTTGCGGTCGATTCAATACCGGCCATTTTCTCGGTCACAAAAGACCCTTATATCGTTTTCTTTTCAAACATTTTCGCTATTCTGGGCTTGCGGTCAATGTTTTTTCTTCTAGTAAATATCATTCATAAATTTCAATACCTAAAAATTGGACTTGCAGTTTTGCTAACATTTATTGGTTTGAAAATGCTCGCAACAAAATATCTTGATATAATTGGTCTGGATACCACCCGATCGCTTTTTATCATCGTCGGCATTTTAACAATAAGCATTTTATCCTCCTTGGTATTCCCTAAAAAACCTACTATAAAATAGTTTTTCCTACAATTAACCAACATCATTCTGATAATTAAACCTATATAATTACCTTGGTAAAATTATCTATATTAGTACATGCATTTTTACGATTTAAAGTTCAAGGTAACCCCTTTTGATGTATTGGATATAATTTTGGTAGCGCTG
>CAIYNX010000267.1 GCA_903927645.1 uncultured Mucilaginibacter sp. | reverse complement strand
TATTTCCGACCCAATTACCATTACCATCATTAACATATTTTAAAGGGATATCTGTAGACCAGTTTCCTCCCGGAGTCGAACTGCCAATAATGCTATAATAGTCTGCTAAAGCGAATGAAATGGTATTGTTATTCAAATTAACGGTAACAATATACTGTCCATTTGTGGCAGGTGCGTTAAAGTTATTTGATGCGTCATACTTTACTGTACTGCTTGGTGTTTGGCTTGAAGGGTCGGTAGTTGCATATTTATGATCCCATTTTTTAGCTGGTAGTACTAAAAATTGATTTGAGCCAGAGCCGGTTGCATTAAAGTTTATAATACCTGTATAAATACCATTGCCAGTTACTGATATTAAACTATCTTCTAGCGGACCAGGGTTTTGCCAACTAGCAAAAGCCCCTGTGATATATAACCAGGATGTTAAATTAAACGGTGTAACCGTCATTGTAACCACATTGGTATAAATTGGAGCAACACTGGTTGAAACCGTATGCACTACTCTAACTTGTACCTGAGAGGCTGTTCCCGCCGGCAAGTTCAATTTTAATAACAAATTATTAAAATCTGCAGTTGAATAGCCTAATGAAGTTATTTTTGTAGGTAAGGTAACAGAAGTTGGTTTAGCCCAATTATCGCTTAAAGCATCAATTTGCAAAGTGTTGGTAACCGCTGCGCTAAAGCCATAATTTGCCGAACTGAAATTGAAATTTACAACCTTAGTGGTGTCGGTAAGCTTATTTTTATCTAAAACCAAGGTGGTTGCGTTGGCATTTAAAGCACCTGACGTGCCACCGTTTGTTGTAACCTTCGTACCATCCTTTTTGCAGGCCTGTAGCATAAGCAAAGAAAGGCTACTTAATGCTAAAATTTTTGTTAAAACTGTTTTTTTCATTGTAATATTATTTTATCTGAATTTAACTTAATACTGCTTCTCCAAAAAATTTTGGAGAAGCAGATTGATTAATAACCCGGATTTTGTTTTAAATTAGGATTTACTGACCTGTCTTGATCAGGTATAGGGTAAATATTACGGAAATCGGCAACTGCCGTACCTGCTTTTACGCCTCCTTTAAATGGCCACACATAACTTCCACTAGTAAATAAACCATAGCGTACTAAATCTGTACGGCGGAAACCTTCCCAAAATAATTCACGTGCACGTTCATCCAATATAAATTGTAATGTTAATTGGGCACTAGATATATTTCCCGTTGTTTGTCCTCCATAGGCACGTGTGCGTATTTTGTTAATATAGGTAGTGGCTGTATTAATATCGCCTCCAGTTCCACCTCTTACAACAGCTTCTGCATATATTAAATATTGTTCAGGTAAACGGAACAATGGTTGGTCAATGTCAGAAAAACTTGGGTTTGAGCCAGGGGAACCGTCTGAATTTACATTTCTCCATTTAGTAACAGCAAAACCATCTGTAAATGAGGTTACATCGTTAATAGCCAGATTTTGACCTTTTGTCCAAAATTGAGCACGAGTATCCGGATTTCCATTGTTAGGGAAGGTAGTATTGGTATTGGCCGGAAACAAGTTTACAATGTTACTCGTTGTCCTAACACCACCCCAACCGCCTGATATACCAAATAAATTGGCAGGCATTGAACCTCCTACAGGAGCATGCACCATAAAGGTTCCACCTCCGTAGCCTTGAGAATTGTTACCATCGTAAGCTATTGAAAAAATATTTTCGCTGGTATTGTTGTTATTATCAGCAAGGAATAACTTGGTATAGTCGGATATTAGAGAATAACCTGCATTAATTACTTTGTTTGAATAGGTAATTGCATCTGTATATCTTGCTGTACCTGTATAAACCTGAGCATTTAAGTAAATACGTGCCAATAAAGACCAAGCTGCAGCCTGATCAACCCTGGCATATTCATTTTTACCTGGTGCAACCAATAATGGATCAATTGCCTTAAGTTCACTTTCTACATACGCAAATAATGCTGCCCTGGTAGTTTGTGGAGGAACTACGGAGCCAATAGCATCGGCATCAGTTACAAATGGAGGTTGTGCAAAAAGATCCATCAATACAGCATATTGATAGGCGCGTAAAAAACGAGCTTCGGCACGATAATAGCGGACATTGGTTGCATCGGTACCAGAAATACCTCTTGTTGAAAGTTGCGCGTCAGTTGATTGACGAATAAATTCATTACAAAGCGTAATTTGATACAATGAACGGTAATATAAGCCGGTTAAAATAACGTTTGATGATGACCAGTTCATGGCATGTAAATCCGGAACTCCGGGGTCGCCCCAGCCAATTACAGCCTCGTCGGTGGGTAACTCCTCGGCATACCAAAGTAATCGGAAAAAGTCAGAGGTTCCTTCGTCAATACCTGCAACATCACCATTACCGGCAGGACCCTGATTACCAGTTAAGGCGAATGAGCCATACACTTTAGCCAATGATTGTTTGTAACCTGCAGCTGTACTGTACACCTGTGTTGAAGTAACCTGATCGTTTGGCGAAATAATCAGGTTCTTGTTGCACGATACCAATGTGCCTGAAAAAATAAAGGCAATTAGTAGGGTTTTAATTAAACTTCTTTTCATATAAAAATCTTTTTATTATTTATACTAATGTTCTTATAAACTTAGGTTTAAGCCTAAAACATAAGTTCTAGGTCTTGGATATAAATTGTTGTCAATACCACTTGATACTTCCGGATCAACTCCTGTATAATTTGTTATGGTAAATACATTTTGTACGTTTCCACTAACTCTCAAATCACCTGTATTTTTAAACACCCTACCAAAATTATACCCAATATGGATATTATCTAATTTGAAAAAGGAAGCATTTTGGATATAATAATCAGATAATAAATCATTACTTCCATTACCGGATAATCCACTTGTTAAAACATCTGAAGAACCATTATTGATAATGCCTAGCGGATTTAAAAAGTTACGTTGAATTCCTGTAGAGGAGGCAACGTTGTTGTATAAATAATTGTTTAAGCTAGCACGTGCAACAAAACCGAGGTTCCATTTTTTTACATTTAAATCAGAGCTAATGCCAAAATATTGTTGGGCATCCGGGCTATGATATTCATATAAATCCTGATTGTTTATAATACCATCATGGTTTCTATCAACAAATACGCCATCCAGAGGTTTTCCATTTGTACCATAAACTTGTTGGTATACATAAAAAGTATTTTTAGCATAACCAAGTTGCTCAATTTGAATATTATTTCCTGTACCTCCTGAAATTCCACCAGACGGAATACCCGGGAAGTTTGGATTTGGAATTTGAGTAAGGTTAGTAATTTTATTTTTATTAAAAGTAGCATTAATATTAGCTGTCCAGCTAATATCTCTTGTGTTTATTATTTTTCCACTTAATGCAATCTCAACTCCATTATCTTCCATGTTTCCTACGTTACCAACAATTGTATTGGTAAAGTTAGCACCTGCAGCTTGTGGTATTGTAAATAATAAGTTTTTAGTTTTCCGCAAATAATAATCAATACTTCCGGTTAGACGACTGTTAAAAAATCCAAAGTCTAACGCGGCATTGGTGGTAGCTGTTTGTTCCCAAGTACGGCCTTCATATATACCACCCGGACGATACCCTTGGTAAAAAGAATTTCCAAATTGATATTTAGCCGAAGTATTACTTAAGCTATATGCACCTAAATAATCATAATTACCAATTCCGTCCTGGTTACCGGTAATACCATATTCTAAACGAACCTTTAAATTTGAAATAATTGCGCTGCCCTTAAGGAAATCGTAATTGCTGATTACCCAGGCAAATGCACCTGAAGGGAAATTACCTGTACGAATTCCAGGTGCAAACCTCGTAGATACGTCACTCCTAATGGTACCCGTTAAAAGATAGGTATCATTAAGCGCATAATTTAATCTACCATAAACAGAGGTTAACTCACTTTTTTGAATATCAGTTGGGTAATTAAATTGTGATAATGGGTTTACTTCACCATTGCCAAAATAAGTTAAATAGTTATAATTGGTAGTCAGGAAGGTTTGAATAGAGTACCCGGCTACCGCACTCACATTGCTTTTTATTGATTTAAAATCGTGTGTATAATTAAAATATCCTTCAAAAAGGCTGTTTCCTAGAACGCTCTTATATTTAGAATTTGAACCTTGCTGTAATACCTTATTAGCATCGGGCGAACCAGGGAATTGAGAAGCCGCTGTAGCAGGAATATGATCAAAACCTTGACCGTTTGACCCATCATATGATAAATTTACATTCGCGTGCAAATCAGGAAAGAAATGAAATTTGTAATCTATTGCTAAACTGGTTATTGCACGATAAACGGTACTTTCGTTATCATTTTCATTTAATAATCCAACAGGGTTTAGTGGGGCCAATGCTTTCAATCCATCAGCGGCAGAAGGATCGAGCCATTCATAATAACCACCAAATTTACTGTTGCCTGAATAAACCGGAAATGTTGGATTAAATGTAACCGCCGAATAAATTACACCTCCTTCATTTGCAAAACGTTGTTTTACTTGTGCACCTATAAAGTTAAAGTTTAATTTTAGGTGATCGGTAAAAAAGCTAGGACTTAAATTTATTGTAGATGATAGTCGTTGTAATGAGGTAGTCTTTAAAATACCATTTTGATCCGTATATCCAACAGAAACTCGGTATGGAAACTTTCCTGCTGTACCCGAAACACTTAAATTATTGTCGGTACTGATGGCTGTTTGATAAATTTCTTTTTGCCAATCGGTACTGGCGGTACCTAATAAGCTAGAATATTTATGGCTTGAAGTAGTATCATTTGCTTTAACATAAGCTCTGAATTGATCAGCCGATAAATTTGGAGCTTCCTTTGGTAAAGTTCCTACTGAGTTTTGTGTGATAAAATTTATACGAGGTTTACCGCTTTGACCTCTTTTTGTTGTAATGATAATTACACCATTTGATGCCCTATTACCATAAATTGCCGCTGCAGAAGCATCTTTTAATATGGAAAATGATTCCATATCATTTGGATTAATTAAATCTAAAGGACTTGCAGCACCAGGTATACCGCTATTGCTTAATGGTACACCATCAATTACAATTAATGGATCATTACTACCATTTACAGAAGCACCACCACGAATACGAATAGTACTTCCAGAACCTGGAGCGCCGCTATTTGATATAATGGAAACACCAGCAACTTTACCCTGAATTAATTGCTCAGGAGAAGTTATTGAACCTTGGTTAAAGTCTTTTGCTGTAACAGTAGATATTGAACCGGTTAAATCTTTTTTCTTAACAGATCCATAACCAATTACAACCACTTCATTTAAATTTGTGTTTTCTGGTTTTAAATCAAAGTTCAGCACTAAAGTACTGTTTTCAACTTTTACTGGCTTTTTAAGTGGTACATAACCCACAAATTTGGCCGTTATGGTGTAGCTACCTGCAGTAATTTTATTTATGGCATAATTACCATCAACATCTGTAATTGTGCCGGTGGTTGTACCATCAATGGTAACAGATACACCTGGCAATGGCTGGTTGGTTTCATCAACTACCTTACCCTTTATACCTCCGGTTTGCGCAAATGCCATTACAGACAATATTAAAAATGCGCAAAAGAGTAGATACTTCCTTGAGTAATTTTTTCTCATATAATTTTTGTTTTTAATTTAAAAATTCCGCTTATAAAGCGGGTATAATTGGTTGTTTTATGCAAATTATTCGTGCTTTTGTAATTTATACATAACACAATATCTCAGCCTGATTTCTTTGCTGATTTTAGTTTAATTTAATTTTATTATATGTAATGTTTTATCATAAAAAATTGGTTTGTAGTTCATATATAATTTGAATATGTATTCAAATTAATTGGTTATTAAAATTTAATAGGAAAAAATACAACCTTCAGCAGATGCAATTGACTCGCAAAACTAGAAGTATTTATAATGATTTCCAAAAAGGAATTCAAAAGTATTTTACTTGAACAAAAT
>CAIYNX010000266.1 GCA_903927645.1 uncultured Mucilaginibacter sp. | reverse complement strand
GTAAAAAGTGTACCCTCCTGCTGTTCGCCTTTGTAAATGTTATTAAATATATCATCCAAAAAAGCATAACCAAATGGGTATTGACCGTTATATTGCTTAAATTGACTTTCAGTTGCAGCAATAGCTTTAGGGGCATCTATGCCAGTAGTTTTTACATATAGCGTTCTCAAATCACTTTTGTTGTAATAGAACACAGCAGGGGCAATTTTCTGCTTCATACTAGCAAAATGAAAATCTTTTACTACACCAATAATTTTTCCATTTACTTTCCATTGCCTAAAGCGTTTTCCTATAGGGTTTTTCATACCTATTTCTCTTACCGCTGCCTCGTTTAATATTAAATGAGCCGAATCAGCCACGGTGCCTGTAAAACCGCTTCCTGCTACCAATTTCAATTTAAAAAAAGAAATAAAGTCCTGATCAACTGCCATTGGGTGTACCAAGAATGATTGATTAGCGCTTTTACCATCCCAATCATTATCACCCGAAAAGTTACCGTTTCTAACTAAATTATTAGAAGACCGTGTTACACTTATAATACCAGGCTGTTTCAATAACTCGGCCTTAACTGCATCGTAATGGCTGGTCATATCGCGCATCCATAGCGAAAAGGTATGGCTTTTGTCATAACCCAAATCTTTCGATCTGATATAGTTTAATTGGCTCGTGATTATAATGGTCCCTACAATCAGAATGATAGAAAAACTAAATTGTGTAACCACCAATATTTTTCGGAAGGCCACATCGCCAATACCAGCGGTAATTTTTCCCTTAAGGGCTTTTAAAGGCTCGAAGGATGAAAGCAATAAAGCAGGGTATATACTTGAAGCAATAAGTGTGCTACAGATGGTTAATAAAAACACAAACCATATATGATAATCACCCAGGTTAAATACCAGATTCTTGCCCGAAATAGCATTAAAAACTGGCATTAACAAAAATATGAATGCTACCGAAAACAATGATGCTATAAAAAATATCAAGCAAGTCTCCACTATAAACTGTAAAAACAAATGGAATTTGGCAGCACCAACTATTTTACGCATGCTAATCTCTTTGGAACGCAACATGGATCTGGCAGTAGACAGGTTTACATAATTTATGCAAGCAATTAACAAGATCAATATGGCTATTATTATAAAAACCCTTACCGTCTCCATTCCTTTTTCAGTGCCATCGGCATTAAAAAGATGCATTTTTGCCAGCGGTAAAAGCAAATATTCAGCATCGGTATCATCAGCTTTATGACTTATGTGTATTTTAAATATTTTGGATGCTAAACTCTTTAATGAAATACTTGGCTTAAGGAGTAAATAGGTGTCGTAGTTATAATTAGTAAAGTCATTTTTTAGGTCGATTTTCTCATGAATAAATGTCGACTTGATATGGTATGAAATGGGCATAACCATATCAAATTGCATAGCCGAATTTTTCGGAAAATCATTAATTACACCACAAACTGTAAAATTATCTTTATCATCAGCCCTAATTACCTTACCCATCGGATTCTGGGTACCAAAGTATTTTAAAGCAGTCTTTTGAGTAATTATTACTGAATTGTCATTTATAAAAGGTTGTGCATTATTACCCTCGATAAGTGGAAAATCAAAAATTGAAAAAAATGATGGATCTGCAAATACAACATTTTCATTACCAAATACCTTACCTTGATATTTATATTGTGAAAACTCGTTATTGAAAGTAATGCGTACCTGATCCTTTACTTCCGGCAATTGTTGTTTAGCCATTGCCCCAATGGAGGCAGGTGTATGTTGCCAAATTTGCCTGCTCGAACCGGTACCACCCCAAAGTTCTAGCCTGTAGATATTGGCTGCTTGCTTATGAAAAGCATCAAAACTTAACTCATCATTAACCCATAACAAAATCAAAATACCAATTGCTAACCCAACTGTTAATCCGGCTATATTAATCAGGCTATAGTACTTGTTTTTAAGTAAGTTGCGCCAGGCGGTTTTGATGTAATTTTTGATCATTTTGTTTGAATTATTGATTTATCGTCCCGATAGTAATCGGGATATTGATTTATTGAATTGGTCATTTGATTTGTGTCAGTTGTATAATAACATTCAAATAAAGGTCAATGACAAATGGCATTCATTATTCACTTCTCAAATTCTTAACCGGATTAGCCAAAGCTGCTCTTATTGCTTGCCAGCTAACTGTTAATAAGCATATAAGTAAACTGATAATAAAAGTTAATAAAAACACCCATGGGCTTAGTTGGGTATGATAGGTAAATTTTAACAACCATTTATGGATGATGTTATAGCTTATAATGGCACCAATACCGAACGAAATAATAACCAATATTAAAAACTCGCGCGAAAGCTTTACCCAAAGGTTTTGTATGCTGGCGCCCAATACTTTTCGTATTCCTATTTCTTTTTTACGTTGCTCCGCCGAAAATGAAGCCAAGCCAAATAAGCCTAAGCTAGAAATAATTATAGCCAAACAAGTAAATAGAACCGACATGGTACCCAATAATTGCTCTGAATAAAATTTATTTTTAAATTCTTTATCCGCAAATTTGTAAGTAAAGGGGTATTCAGGGTTATATTTTTTATAAATTGTTTTTAGTATATCTAAACTTGAAGAGATCGACTTATTTGGGTTTAGTCGAAGGGCTATATTGCCAGTCCATCCCTTAGCAAATCCTATAATAGCAGGGGTAACTGGTTCATAAGGTGAACCCCAAACAAAATTCTCAATAACCCCAACAACTTTACATTTTTTACTTTGATAGGTTACCAACTGGCCTATAGGATGTTTAAACCTCATTAATTTAACAGCAGCTTGATTTAAAATGATACCAACTGAATCAGAAGGGTAAGCTTCAGAAAAATCTCTACCCTCCATCAATTTAACACCAAAGGTTTTTACAAAATGATAGGTTACTGCCATGATATCAATTGGTAATTTATCCTCGCCAGGTAATTGCCCATCCCAAACAATACCCCACGAACTACTTCCGTTATTTACAATACTTGAAGAAGTGATAGCTCCATCTATTATAGCACCTGCGTTGATAGCATCTAGTCTAAAATTTTCAAATCTATTATCTAAACTTCCCTCAGAGGGTAAATCAACTAAACCATTCTTATTATAGCCAATTGGTTGGTTTTTGATGTATTGTATCTGTTTAAAAATGAAAAGGCTGCTTAAAATTAAAATAATGGCAAACGAAAACTGGACAACTACCAATACCTGTCGAGGTTTTACCCCCGATTTTTTATTTAACTTAAGTCCTTTTAATACTTTAACCGGTTTAAATGAGGATAAAAATATTGCCGGATAACTCCCTGCAACTAGTCCGGTAAAAAGTGTAACCAATGTTATACCCAACCATGCAAGTGGATTATTATAGGGTAGCTTAAGTTGTAAATTTATTAAATCATTAAACAAGGGTATAAGCAACACCATTAAAACAATAGCTAAGAGCATGGCAAAAAAAGCCATGAATAATGATTCGCTCATAAATTGCTTGATTAAGGTAAACCTGCTAGCGCCAATGGTTTTACGTATGCCAACCTCTTTGGCTCTATGCTCAGACCTTGCGGTTGAGAGGTTCATGAAATTAATACATGCTATCAATAATATGCCTATTGCCAGCATCAGAAATAAATTTACTGTATCTATCCGTCCGCCTACATTTACTCCATTTTTAAATTTTCCGTATAAATAGAGTTTTTCAAAAGGGTACAAAAACATGGTATTTTCCTTATTTTCAGGATTATACTTAGCAACTATATTTTTTATTTTACCTTGTACGAGATTTAGGTTAGCATTTGCCTTAAGCATTAAAAAGGTACGGAAAGAATAATTACCCCATCCTGATTGTTTTATCCAATTTTGTTGGATGCAGATTTCGTCCCATGAGATAAGCGCCTTAAACCATAATGAAGAATTATTTGGATTGTCGGTAATTACAGCGC
This sequence comes from uncultured Mucilaginibacter sp., assembly GCA_903927645.1. Classification (GTDB taxonomy): domain Bacteria; phylum Bacteroidota; class Bacteroidia; order Sphingobacteriales; family Sphingobacteriaceae; genus Mucilaginibacter. The sequence continues at coordinate 2,009 of CAIYNX010000266.1, read as the reverse complement.
TTACCCTTAAAGGAAATTGATTATAAAGTTTTACAATCTGTCCTATTGGATTGTCACTACCAAATAAAGCCTTTGCTGCTGATTGGGTTAAAACGATAGACGATTGATCATGAAAAGCAGTTTTTTTACTTCCATATATATAATGAAAGGTGAACATATCCAATATCTCGACATCGGATGCCATTGTATTTATTTTCAAGGCTTTATCCTTGTAATTAATTAAGGCATCATCACCCCAATTAACCCTGCAGACTTTATCGACCTCTGGAAAATCTTTTTTCAAGGCTGGTGCCAGTGGTACTGGTGTCGCGGTATTTGTGAATATTTCACCATTGCTAGGCTGGTTTCTAAAAACCTCGTAAACGCGTTTTATATTAATATTATGCTGATCAATACTAAATTCGTTGTATACATACAGCATCAGCATAAAACTTACCGCCATACCAATGGCTAGTCCGCCAATATTTATTAAACTAAACATAGGGTTACCAACCAGGTTACGCCATGCAATTTTTAAATAATTTCTTATCATTTGCCTTTATAATATTTAATCCAGAAATTCATAGTAATGCTTGTCCCTCCTTTTATAGAGGGACACCTGCCATTACTATCAACTAAAAACTAAAACTCTTTTAATAAGGTTTGCCCATTGGCAAACCTTATATCATGATATTTTCCAACACCGTTTGCCCATCCAACAAACGGATAATGCGGTGACTGTACCTAGCATCATGCTCCGAGTGGGTAACCATTACTATGGTGGTGCCTTGCTCATTTAAGTCAGTCAACAGTTCCATTACCTCGTTGCCATTGCTGCTGTCGAGGTTACCTGTAGGCTCATCAGCTAAAATGAGTTTTGGGTTGTTTACCACTGCTCTTGAGATAGCTACACGTTGTTGTTGTCCGCCCGATAATTGTTGTGGATAATGATTTCGGCGGTGCATAATTTGCATTTTATCCAAAACAGCTTCCACTCGTTTTTTACGCTCCGCAGTAGGTACTCCGGTATAAATTAGGGGTAGCTCCACGTTTTCAAAAACGGTGAGTTCATCAATCAAATTAAAACTCTGGAAAACAAACCCGATGTTATGCTTGCGCAGGTCGGCACGTTTGCGCTCGTTAAAATGCGCTACCTCTATGTCGTTAAACAGGTAGCTACCTTCATCCGGGTCGTCCAACATACCCAAAATATTTAGCAAGGTTGATTTTCCGCAGCCCGATGGCCCCATAATGGCCACAAATTCTCCCTTTTTAACTTCCATCGATAGTTTGTTCAACGCGATTGTTTCTACTTCTTCGGTACGGTAAAATTTTTCCAGGTTTGTTATCTTTATCATATTTGGCTCCATGGTATTGGGTTGTTTTTTGCTTGTTATATTGTTTTTAAGTTCTTTATTTCTTTAATATCAATTCTTGTATATCCCCGTAATTTTCATAACTCGAGGTAATTACCTTATCGCCTTCAATTAAACCTGTATTCAATTCATAATAATCCGGACTTTGTCTGTTTATTTGGATGTTCACTTTATAAGCCCGTTTGCCATCCTCACTTACCTTAAATATCCAGTTGCCACCTGTTTGCTGGTAAAAGCCACCTTTGGGTAATAAAAGGGCGGTAGTTTGCTCGCTCAAGGCTAAGCGCACTTGCAGGGTTTGTCCTTTTCTAATTCCAACAGGAACTTCTCCTACAAAAGCCATATCAACCTGAAACTGTCCGGCGGTTACTTGGGTAAACACCTTTTTGATGATTAGCTTATAAGTTTTTTCACCTATTTGGCAATCGCCCATTAAACCGGTAAAAACCCTGGATATATAATGTTCCTCCACACCTACCCTTACCTTAAAGCCTGATAGCACATCAATTTGCCCCAAGTGTTCCCCTTTGTTTTTATTCTGTCCAATTTCAGCATCCAACGAGGTAAGTTGACCCTCAACTGGCGCGCGCACCACCAAATCGGCCACCTTCTTTTTCATTAATTCCAAAATACCATTCATCTTGGCGTACGATT
>CAIYNX010000265.1 GCA_903927645.1 uncultured Mucilaginibacter sp. | reverse complement strand
TTATCAATAGCAAATGAGCAATTTTAAAAATAACCGCCCTGTAATTGTCGGGATATTCATACTCCTTGGCCTGGCAATTTTAGTTGTTACCATATTTACGTTGGGTGGACAGAAAAAAACATTTGTAAAATCGTTTACGGTCCATGCCATTTTTAATGATGTGGGAGGCTTGATAAAAGGAGGCAATATTTGGTTTTCGGGGGTAAAGATCGGTACCGTCAAGAGTATTCGCTTTTATGGAAACTCTCAGGTAGAAGTTAGCATGAATATTGAAAATGAAGTGCAATCGCATATTCATAAAGATGCAAAAGCGAGGATCGGTTCTGATGGCTTAATTGGCAACAAGATCGTGATCATTTACGGCGGAGATTCTACAATGCCGCAAATAGAAAAGGATGGATTTTTACAAGTAGAAAAAGCATTGAGTACGGATGATATGCTGGCAACCCTGCAAGCCAATAATAATAACTTATTGGAAATAACAAAACATTTTATCAGTATCAGTCATAAAATTGACAGTGGCAACGGCATACTATCCGGTTTATTAAATGACCCTGCTATGTTGGTTAATTTAAAAAATACAATGAATAATTTACAGGTAACTGCGTCAAATTTTAAAGCAGTTTCTGTCAGCAGTAAAACTGTCCTGAATGATCTTCAAAATTTTTCGGACAAATTAGATAAGCCCGGCAACAGCATCAATAAATTGGTTAACGATACCATCATGTATGAGACCATAACGGGAACATTGGCGCAATTAAAAAATGCTGCAGCTGCAGTGACAAGATTTACCGAAAATTTAAAAATAGTAAGTGAAAGATTGAACCAAAAGGATAATATAGCAACTGTACTATTGAATGATTCATCAGCGGCCTCCTCTATAAAAGCGACTTTAAAAAATTTAGAAACAAGCAGCCAAAAATTAGATGCCGACCTTGAAGCGGTACAGCATAATTTTTTACTCAGAGGCTTTTTTAAGAAAAAGGAAAAAGAAAATAAACAATAAAATTCAGGGTTTTCTCTGCTTATCCATCCTTCCCTGCATTTCTTGTGATTCAGCCCGCGTGCTGACGAAACATTGATAAAAAATGTTGAATTGTTTCAATATTATCAAAGGCTGTATCATTAATTTTATTAGTCAAATATTTGTTTACATCAATTATTTGGAATTAATAGGTAAATCGAGCCGTATTCTTACGGCTCTTTATTTTTTACTTACAGCATACTTTACTTAGAAATATAATTTTTAAACTATTGAGAATATAACCCAACGGAACAATTTTATTTTAATTGAAAATGAGTTTTATGCTTATCATAAATAATTCCGAGTTCATTTCGAGGTATCAATTATATATTGGTGAGATCAAAGATGTAATTAAACCCGAACTCAGGAATATATTAGTTGAATTGTCTGCTATCAATCCGGAAAATTTGATTAAAGAGAATACTTTTTTCACTTCAGAAAATGATGCCCGTGGTTTTGTTTGGAACCTTTTTTTATTAAAAGCTAGCGGTCAGCCCATCGGAACCTTTTTTTGAATATACATTTTAGTAACACTATCATCTGATCTTTTACTATTTGATGAAATCTATTCAGACAACAAAAAAGCCCCAATATAAATTGAGACCTTTTCTTTGTTTGGCAGGTATGCTTATAAGTTGAGTCGATTAATTTATTTATCTAAAGGACATTAAAACTACAATTAGTATTAAGAAAATTATCGTGAATGAAAAGAAATAAAAAGAACGCAACAACCTATTGTAGTTTAATATTTTTTTTATGTACTTCTCAGGCAAACGAATAGTATA